>CAZFMD010000139.1:0-8292 GCA_964520025.1 uncultured Spirochaetaceae bacterium | reverse complement strand
ACGAGCATGACGTTCTCCAGAACGGTCATGAGCTTCAGCTCCCGGCTGATCTGAAATGTGCGACAGAGCCCCTTGTGAAAGGTCTGGTGCAGGGACAGACCGTCGATCCTCTCGCCCTGGAAGGTTATCTCGCCTTCTTCGGGTTTGTAGAATCCGGAGATCAGATTGAAGAGTGTCGTTTTCCCCGCTCCGTTCGGGCCGATCAAACCGGTAATGCGGTTCGGGGCCACGTTGAAGCTGACCCCGTCCACCGCTTTGATACCGCCGAAGTATCTGCGGACATTTCGGAGCGACAAAATCGGAGAATCGTTATTCGAGTTCAAAGGCTTCTCTCCTTGTGTCGTTTTTTTCTGTTGAGACTGACAGCGAATTATATCCCTCGGTCGGGTATGGGTCAATTAAAAATTATAGATTTAGATACGACTCAATCCTGCCGGCGGCGACGGGACTTCACGAACCTGGCGAAATCGTTGATGTTGCGCACGACGATTTTGTCGGGAAACAGCTCGACTCGACGCTGGTTGATAAAATGGTTGATCACCTGGCGGCACTTTTCCGGTGAGATTCCCGCCCAATGTGCCACATCATCCACAGTTGTATTGAACTGCATGGTCTCCACCTCGGTGGTGTCCACCGGCTCGTGCTCCGCCAACATGAGGAACACATCAGCCACTTTGGCTTCCACGTCGTCGAGGGTCAGGATCTGGAACTTCCTCTTCTGGTCGTGGATTCTCATGGCAAAAAGTTTCAGAAGAGTCAGCGCCACCTGGGGGTTGCCCTGCATGAGGATATCGAAATTCTCCTGGTTGAACTCCAGGGCCGTAACCTGATCCATGGCGATGGCAGTTGCCGAACGGGGCGCCTCTTCCAGGATGGCCATCTCCCCGAAGATCTCCCCGGGATTGAGGATGGCGATCGTCTTTTCCAGATCCCCGAAGATCTTCACGATCTGGACTCTGCCGGACTGGATCAGATAGAAGTTATCCCCCGGCTCGTACTCGCTGAAGACTACATCCCCTGCTTGAAAGGTTTTGCGGAATCGATTGAAGGCTTCAGCAGAACCGTTCATTGCCCACCTCCGCCCAGATCCCTCAGCGCCTTCTTGACTTTGCGGCTCACCGCATCCTCTTCCCCGGTCAGAGAAAGGATCTTGTTGTAGAAGCCCTTGGCCTTCTCCATATCCCCCTTCTCCCCGTAACAGTTGCCTACGTAGTACAGGGCCTCCCGGAGATCCGGATGGTTCGGATACTTCTGGATCATCGAGGTAAAAGCCTGGATCGAGGCGTCGTGCTGTTTGAGATAGTACAGAGATCGTCCCATCTCGTACTGGCTCTTGGCCGTATACTCGGCGTCCTGGTTTTCCGCCACGATCTTGCGAAACTGTACCAGGGCCTCCTGATACTTCTGTTGGCTCAAAAGGCTGACCGCATTGTAGAACTGTTTGGCAACCTCGGACATCTCCTGGGCTTGACGGTCCTCTGCGGGCTTGGGTACAGCCTGGGCCGCCCCCTCCTCCCCCGGTACGACCGACGGCCCCCTGCCCTGCCCGTACTTCTGCAGGTACTGCTCGGCCAGTTGGATCTTCTGGTTCACGTCCGAGGCGTAGCGTCCCGAAGGGTAATAGGTCAAATAACGTTGATACACGTACAGCGCCTGGGAGTAGCGCTTGTTCTTCAGGTAGTACTCCCCGATCCTGTACAGACCCTCCTCCGGCCTGATCTGCTCCTCGCTGAAGATGAGATTTTGGACCTGCTTGTGTATTCTTCGCAGCATGTTGGAGTAGATGCGGAGCATCTTCACGATGATCCGCGAGTTCTGCAGGGCCAACTTCTCGAACTCCGGCACGGTAAAGGCGACCGCCACCGAATCCGACAGAACCTGGGCGGTCTCTTCCCGCGCGTAGCGCCCCAGAGCGGAGCGCACCCCGAAGAACTCCCCCGTCTTGATCAGGTCATGGATCTCCTGGCCGGTCTCGATATCCGTGTAGTTGAGGCTTACCTGGCCGCTTTTGAGTATAAAGATCTTGTCACTGATATCTCCCTTGAAGAAGATGATCGAGTTCGCTTTGTACTGCATGGCTTTGGGAGACACGGGATATCAATCCTCCACTACAAGACTACCCACCAAAGGGCAAATAATCAAGAACCTTCTTGAAACCCACGGCGCGCCGAATCCGTTCCAGCAGCCCCGCCGGGTCTCCTTTAACGCACATCCTTCGTCCCCCCACCTCCACTGTCGTGTAGTCACATTCCCTGCGGCGGAACAGCTCCTCGTATTTCCCATCCCCATAGATGGGCGTTCCTTCCTGGATCATCAACTCGATATCTTCCATCCGGGCCGACACCAGCGCTTCGTAGGGGTCGACCTCCCGGGGGCGTATGAACAGCAGGTCCGCATACTTGCCCTCTTCCACGCTGCCGATCTTCTCCTGCATCCAGAACGCCTTGGCGGGGTTCGTGGTCACCATGCGTACCAGGGTTTTTGCATCCAGCTGTTCACCGTACATGCGCCGGTACACATGGCGGGCAAAGCGGATCTCCTCCAGCAGGTTTACCGAACCGGTGGCGGTGGAGTCGGTCCCGATGCAGACGTTAAGGCCTTCGGCGATCATCTTGCGAATCTTGCAGGTGACGTTGAACATGAACACGTTCGAGGCAGGGCACCAGGCAACGCTGGCACCGGCGTCCCGAACCTTGCGAATGTCGGAATCACTGAATCCGATGCAGTGGATGAACACGTCATGCTCGTCCAGACAGTTCAGCCTTTCGAGGATATCCACGCCGGATTGGGATTCCGCATCGAAACCCTCCTCCAGGTGGGTAATAAACGGATGCCCCCGCTCCACCGCCCTGCGGTGCTCGATCTCGATACCGTCACCCCAATTCAGATCGAAGGAGGAGCACTCATGGGCAAGGGTGTAGTTGTTGATCACCCGTATGGGTAGAAGGGGAATCAACGGCTCATTGAACTCATGGGGAAAGTGGTCGTTCACCGTCACGACCCCGGAGAAAAGATTCTTGTACGACGAGAGCAGGTACATCTGTTCCACCGTGATCTTGGCCCGTTCGGCCACCACCGAGGAGCTGCGCAGATCCCGTTCCCAGTATGACCAGTTCAGATAGTAATCTCCGTTCTGTGGACCGATGCGGGGAAGGTAGTCTCCCCTCAGGTGATCGTGAACATTGATCAGAGCCGGGTAACAGTAGATTCCGGGTTCCAGCTCGATATTGACCTTGGAGGCATCCGTCAATGATTTGATGCGGTTCTTTTCGACCTTAACTCTACCATCGCGGATGATTTGCTCGGGCGTGACAATCGTCGATCCGCTCAACGAGTAGGTAGATAGCATCTGCAGATTCCTTTCTTTGCTTTATTATCGCCACCCGCAGGTTTATCATACAGGAATTATTTATTGAAATAATCAGCAAAATATGATAATGCAGATAGGGGCGGAGGCTGGTTTGTGACCGGTTTTTGACGGGTGAAACCCGATCGCATCTGCAGGCCCGCCGCGCCTCCCATTCGCCATGATCGCCAAACTTGGAAAAAGCATTAGCGATGCCTTAGGCAGTTTTCTCTATGCCACCGGCTTTCTGTTCAACCTGGTAAAAGAATCCGCCCTGTTCCTGCGGCGCAGGCAGGTGGGATTCAGAGTGCTGGTAATGCAGCTGCTGTTCACGGCAGTGGAAGCTATGGGCATCATCGCCTTGATCTCCCTGGGGTTGGGCGCCGTAATCGTGGTGCAGGGAATTTCGATCCTGCCGAAGTTCGGTCAGGGCAAGCTCATCTACACGATCCTCCTGATCGTGATCACCCGGGAGCTGGGGCCCCTGCTGACAGCCTTCGTCATCATCGCCCGCTCCGGTACGGCCATCGCCACCGAGCTGGGCAACATGGTGATTTCCCACGAAATCGAGGCCTACGTGTCGGTGGGCATCAACCCGATCTCCTACCTGGCCGTACCGCGCTTCTTGGGCGTCACCCTCTCCATGGTCCTGCTCACCATCTACTTCAACTTCTTCGGCCTGTTCGGATCGTACGTGGTTACCCAGTTCATCACGCCGATCCAGCTGCAGGACTATTTCCAGAACCTCCTCAGCGTCATGTCGGTTGCCGACATCGCCTCCTCTCTGATCAAAGCCGTGGTGTTCGGAGTGCTCATCTCCTTCACGGCCATCTACCAGGGATTCAAGGTGCGGGTTTCTTCGACGGAGATTCCCCAGGTAGCGATAAAAGCTGTGGGCCAGGGCTTCGTCCTCTGCATTTTGGCCGATGCGGTGATCACCTTGATCTATTACGTGTAGGGTTAAAGTGATGAATTCCTTGATCGAGTTGCAGTCTGTTACGGTCCACGCCCAGGAGCATATAAGCCTGGACGAGGTGAGTGTCTCCTTTCCCGCCAATCGCAGCACGCTGATCATGGGCCCGTCGGGAAGCGGCAAGAGCATGCTGCTCAAGGTAGCTGCGGCGCTCATCCCGCCCGACAACGGCAGGGTTCTGATGCACGGGAAAAGCCTTCAACGTTTAAGCCAGAAGGACCTGCTGGAGTTCCGCCGTTCCAGCGGTTTTATGTTTCAGGACGCGGCGCTCTGGCAGAACAAGACGATCTTCGAAAACCTGGCTCTGCCTGTCCAGCTGCACTACCCCCGACGAAGTACCGAACAGATCGAGAAGCGGATACACGAGCTGCTGAATACCATGAATCTCCTCGATTCCCTGGAGCTCAGGCCGGCCGCCCTGTCCGAGGGGGAGCAGAAGATCGTCTCTTTCCTCCGGGCCATCGTGCTGGATCCGCAGGTGCTGTTCCTGGACGAACCCACCACGTCGATCGACTACCAACTGCTGGAGAAAATGCTGCGGATGATCAAGGCCCTGAATGAAAAGGGCTGCACGATCATCGCCGTCACCCACGATGCCCACCTCACCGCCATGATTGCCAACCATCTGGTGGTCCTGAAAGAAGGCCGGGTTCTGGCGGCTGCCGAGGCCGGGAAGATCCGTCGCAGCACGAACCGCGAAGTGATCGAAATTCTCTCCCGGGTATTGAGTGAAGCTGCCACCTATGATACGGATATACTCGATCTTCTCGAGGAATAGGTTGTAGTGATATGTATTGGGAAAAAGATGTAGAAACCATTGACCGCCGCGCCCTGGCCGCGCTTCAGCTCAAGCGGTTGAACGAAACTCTGAAACAAGCTGGACGCTCCGATTTCTATGGAGAGCGTTTCGCAGGGGGTGAGCTGGCCGAGCTTACCGATCTCGGCCAGCTCGCCGATCTTCCCTTCACCACCAAGGATGACTTGAGAAACGCCTTTCCCTACGGTTTTCTCACAGTGGATCTGAAGGCGGTCATTCGGCTGCACTCCTCCTCCGGCACTACCGGCAATCCAACCGTGGTATTCCACACTCCCGGCGACATCGAAAACTGGGGCAACCTGATCGCCCGTTGCATGTACACCACCGGGGTACGCAAACAGGACGTGTTCCAGAACATTATGGGATACGGACTGTTTACCGGCGGCTTGGGTTTTCACTACGGGGCGGAAAAACTGGGGGTCATGACCATTCCGATCGGGCCCGGGAACAGCAAGCGGCAGATCTGGTTCCTCAAGCAGCTGAAAACCACGGTCATTCATATACTGCCCAGCTACGCCCTGCGCCTGTACAGCTTCTTCGAACAGCTGGGGCTGGATCCGAAGAAGGATCTCGACCTGCGCATCGCCTTTATCGGAGCCGAACCTCACAGCGAAGAAATCCGCAAGAAAATCGAGGAGCTGTACGGTATCAAAGTGTACAACTCCTACGGGCTATCCGAGATGTGCGGACCGGGAGTTGCCTTCGAGTGCGAGCGTCAGGCGGGCCTGCACATCTGGGAGGACCACTTCTATCCTGAGATCATCGATCCGGCAAGCGGTAAGGTTCTGCCGGATGGTGAACAGGGGGAGCTGGTACTTACCACCCTTACCCGAGAGGCCATGCCCCTGATCCGCTACCGCACCCGGGATCTGACCCGTTTTCTTCCGGGCAAGTGTCCCTGCGGGCGGACCCACCGCAGGATCGACCGCATCACCGGCAGAAGCGACGACATGCTGATCATCAACGGGGTGAACATCTTCCCGATCCAGATCGAAAGGACCCTGATGTCCATCCCCGAGATCGGCCACAACTACCTGATCGAGATCCACAAAGAGAACTTCATGGACAAGCTCTCGGTGAAAGTGGAGATCGCGGAAGAGGTGTTCCACGGAACCCTGGCGGAACTGGAGAAACTGCAGGGCAAGACAGCCTCGGCACTGCGTGCGGAGCTGGGGGTCACCCCGAATGTTAAGCTGGTGGAGCCATCCAGTCTGCCGGTTTCCGAGGGCAAGGCCCAGCGGGTATACGACTACCGTAGCCATGAACAAGGGGGGCTGTGACATGGGTGTGCAACTTGCTGTATTTCTGGAGAACAAACCGGGTAAATTGGAGAGCATTACCAAGATCCTTTCGGAAGCCGGGATCAATATCCGCGGCATATCCATGGCCAGCGAAGGCGAGTTCGGTGTTTTGAAAGTGCTGGTGAACGATCCCGGCAAGGCCCACGAGGTGCTCAAGAGGGAGCAGTTCACGGTATCCGAACGAAACGTGGTGGTGGCGATCGTGGACGATCGCCCGGGGTCGTTGCACGATCTGCTGCTGACCCTCTCTTCCAGGCAGATCAACATCGAAGACTGTTACGGGATCGTTCTGGAGGAAGGCGGCAAGGCCGCCATCGTGCTGGATATCGAGGCTTACCCCCAGGCGGAGAAGGTGCTTGTGGAAAAGGGCACCCGCCTGCTCTCCGACAACGAGCTGTACTCTCTGTAGGATTTAACCCGGCAACGCGCCTCAGCTCGAACGATTGTCGACCACCCGGCGCGCCTTGGCTCCGCTTTCTCGCATTAGCGAACGCGGCTCCACCAGTGTGACCTTGGCATCCACGCCCAGAACGACCTCGATCTTCCGGGCGATCGTATCCCTCAGTCGCTCGAGATTCTTCAATTCGTCGAAAGCGGGGTAACTCTCCAAGATCTCCACCTGCACCTCCATGGTGTCGTGGCCCTCCTGCCTGTCCAGGAGTATTCGATAGTGGGGCGCCGTGCCTTCCGCCTCCAACAGGATCTCCTCGATCTGAGAGGGAAAAACCTTCTGACCCTTTATGAAAATCAGATCATCGGTGCGCCCGCTGACCCGGCGCATCCGCCGCGTGGTCCGTCCGCAGGCACAGGGCTCTTCGATCAGCGAGCTGATGTCCCCTGTACGGTAGCGGATCAGCGGGAATCCCTCCTTGGTGATGGTCGTGAATACCAGCTCCCCCTCCTGCCCCAGGGGCAGGGGTTGCAGGGTCTTGGGATCGATGACCTCGGCCACGAAGTGATCCTCATTGATGTGCAATCCGTTCTTGCCCTCGCACTCCCCGGCTACCCCGGGACCGATCACCTCGGTTAGTCCGTAGTTGTCCAGGGCGTCGATGTGCAATCCCTCCTCCAGCTGGCTGCGGAGATTCTCTCCCCACGGCTCGGCACCGAACAGCCCGACTTTCAGATTCAGGCTCTCGGCGTGAATCTGCAGCTCTGCCAGGGTCGAGGCGATGTTGACCGCATAGCTGGGCGCGCACAACAGGACGGTGGTCTTGAAATCCCGCATGATCATGATCTGTTTCTCCGGAGGGGAGGTGGAGGAGGGAATCACGGAAGCGCCGATCTGTTCCGCTCCCTGATGGAAACCGAATCCCCCGGTGAACAGATTAAAGGGAAAGGCGATCTGCACAACATCGTGCTCGTCGACCCCGGCCGCCGCCAGCAGCCGCGCCGTGCAGGAGGTCCAGTGGCGTAGATCGTTTTTCGTGTAACCGACGATGATGGGTTTACCCGTGGTTCCTGAGGTGGAGTGGATGCGTAGGATGTCCCGCAGAGGAACGGCGAACATGTCGTAGGGATAGCTCTTGCGCAGGTCCTCCTTTGTAGTAAAGGGCAGCTTGGCCAGATCCTTGATGCTCTTGATCGTTTCAATGTTCACGCCGTGGGAATCGAAACTCTGCTTGTAGAAGGACACGTAGCGGTACACACGGTAAAGAGTGGACTGAAGCCTCTCCACCTGCAGCTGTTCCAGCTCATCCCGAGGCAGGGTTTCGACTTGTTTTTCGAGTATCATGACAATATCACTCCTCAATCCTCGTGTAATCCTTTCCCAGGTAGGCCCTCTGCACGTCGTGGTTATCCAGCAGCTCCTGGGAGGTTCCGGAAAGTACGATCTGCCCGGTTTCCAGCACAT
>CAZFMD010000138.1:0-8294 GCA_964520025.1 uncultured Spirochaetaceae bacterium | reverse complement strand
GTGTAGCCCCTCCAGAAAGGGGGAGAGGAAATCGGTTCGCCTGCTGATCACGTGCAGAGGCACGGAGCGGGGCTTGTTCTTGCCGGTGATCCCGCTGTAGGGCTGGTGATCCCCGACAACAGTGATCACCGCATCGTTGAACAGTACGAAAGTAAATACGCTATCATCTACAACCGATTCCGTATCGAACGGATGACCTAGGTGGTTGAGAAGTTCATTCTTTGCGGGCTGAGCCCCTTCGGTCTACTCAAGGTGCATCGCCCGCATCCAGCCCGCAGGGTGAAACCATGCACCAATCCCGAATGCAAATTCGAGTACTTCCGTCCATTTCCCTGTAAGTCCTTCTACTTCTGTCTACCCTGTTCGCAGAAACGGACGCTCCTGTCCGAAAACAGGCTTCTGAACATTCAGCATGTTGCCCACACGGCCGCAAACACGAGTATCCCAGCGAATTTCTTCATAGGCCTCTGCCTCAGGTTGATTTCTTTTATCAAATGCCCTGGGTGCAGGAGCGCAAGAAAACCTTTACATGAGAGGACGTCACTCGGGCGGCATCCGGAATCCCTGCTCCGCAAAGTGGGGATCGAATCGGTAAGGAAAATCAGGCAGGGGACAGGGGGTGGGTAGCGAACCCACCCCAAGGCTCTTGAGTAGCATCTGCACAGCAGAATAAGCCCGGTTCCGCAGGTTCTTTGGCGAATCCGGGCCGTTTTTTTCTTCCGAAACACGCTGAAGGAATTCAGCACTGAACTGCAGCCATTCGGAGTTTAGGTACGGCTTTGATAATAGCATGATACTGGGAGTCGAGCCCCTTCACTGTCACTGGTGGGCATGTCGACATTTGCAGCACTTGAATTGTCCCAAGGCCGGGGCTATCATCAGACAGGTTTTACCTATATCGAGAGCAACTATTTGGTTTGTACGGGTAGCAACGCCGAGGTGCGTTCATGTCCCGAGAAAGTTTGGAGGATAAGCGTGGAAACCGACGTTCGTCCGACAGCAGTACGCCTGTATTTCCTGCCGGTGAAGAACCGCATCCCCCTCAAGTTCGGTCCCGAAATCACTACTCAAGGAACAGTGGTGCGGGCCTGCATGACGGTTTCCGATTCCGACCGACGCAGTGCAGAAGGTTGGGGGGAAACACCGCTGGCGGCGACCTGGGTGTGGCCCGGAAGCCTCTCCTACGAATACCGGGACGGGGTTCTCCGGCAATTTTGCCTGCATTTGGCCGAGGCCTGGGATGGATTTGACGAATTGGGCCATCCGATGGAGGTTGGCCATGCTTTCGTCGCGCGTGTTCTGCCGCAGCTGCTCGCCCGATTCAATGCCGAGCGCAAGGAGCAGGATCCTCTGCCCTGGCTCGGAGCCTTGGTGTGCACATCCGCCTTCGATATGGCTCTGCACGATGCGTACGGCCGGCTGCATGATCTGCCGGTGTACGAGACCTACAACTCCGATTTTATGAACCGCGATCTGTCTGCCTTCCTCGAGCCCGAGTCCGGTCCGGGGATAGAGTTCGCGGGTTTGTATCCACAGGATTTCCTGAAGCGACCGGCCCCGGCAAAACTGCCGGCCTGGCATCTGGTCGGAGGAACGGATCTGCTTTCCGACAATGAGCGAACCGGAGAGGAACCGGACGACGGTTATCCGGTGGTGCTTCCTGACTGGATCCGCCGCGACGGGCTAACCTGCCTCAAGGTCAAACTGCGGGGCAACGATTCTACATGGGACTACCAGAGACTGGTGCGAGTGGGGCGCATCGGACGGGAGCTTGGAGTGATCTGGTTGACCGCCGATTTTAACTGCACCGTGCGGAAACCATCCTACGTTAACGAGATCTTGGATCGTCTGCTGGCTGACGAGCCCATGATTCACCAGATGCTGCTCTATGTGGAGCAGCCGTTTCCCTACGACCTGGAGACAAACCAAATCGACGTACACAGTGTGTCGGCCCGCAAACCCCTGTTCATGGATGAGAGCGCCCACGACTGGAAGCTGGTACGCCTTGGCCGCCGCCTGGGTTGGAGCGGGGTCGCCCTCAAGACCTGCAAGACCCAAACCGGAGCCCTGTTGAGCCTCTGCTGGGCCAAGGCTCACGGCATGACCCTGATGGTCCAGGATCTGACAAATCCGATGCTGGCCCAAATCCCTCACCTTCTGCTTGCGGCGCACGCCGGAACGATCAAGGGCGTGGAAACGAACTCGATGCAGTTTTATCCCGAGGCCTCCCTGCCTGAAGCCAAGGTCCACCCGGGCCTGTATCAAAGACGGGATGGGGCAGTGGATTTGTCGAGCATCCGCGGCCCAGGGTTTGGCTACCGGGTGGAGGAGATCCACCGCCAGTTACCGCAACCCGCCTACGGGTAGGAGCCGGCGGCCACCTTCGGCCAAGGCGGGTGATACAAGATAGCGTACACCACGAGGTAAGTGTTCAGGTTGACAGGACCATTCCACCGCTCTAAAATATTCGCGGGATGAGGGCTTCAGCAGTTTCCATAACGAAATCAATCATCCGGTTCTTTGTTAAGCATTACACAAAGCTGATCTCCCTGGCCGCCTTCCTCGTCCTCTGGCAGTTGGTCATTACTGTTTTCGGGATCAAAGAGTTCATCATTCCTTCGCCCCTGGCCACATTTTCAACCCTCTTCGTCCCGGACATCGCGCAGCGCTATAACTGGCTGCTGCATATCCGCACAACGATCTCCGAAGTATTGATCAGCTTCGTCGTAACGGCGGCCACCGGAGTATTTGTAGCCCTGCTGATGACCTGGTCCAGAGCTCTACGCCGAGTCATCACACCGGTCTTGACGCTGCTGAACTCACTACCCAAGATCGCCTTCGCTCCGCTGTTCTTGATCTGGTTCGGTTACGGCGTGGTGCCCAACGTTATTATCGCCGTGCTGATTGCTTTTTTCCCGGTGGTTATCAACACCGCCACGGGTTTGAACGCGGTGGAGGAGGACCTTCTGGATCTGGTACACTACCTGCACGCCAGCAAATTGCAGGTATTTCTCAAGATTCGTATTCCCAACTCTCTACCGTACATCTTCTCAGGATTCAAGATCTCTACGACCCTGTGTGTGGTTGGAGCTATCGTGGGTGAGTTTGTAGCCTCTGCACGTGGCCTGGGCTATCTGCTGAAGGATGCTCAGGCCATGATCGACTCCCCACCCATGTTCGCCAGTCTGATCCTGGTCTCGGTTTTCGGTTTGTCCCTCTTTGGTGCAATCTCGATCCTGGAACGTGTCGCCATGCCGTGGCAGGTACGGGACGAGGTGTCATGATGCTGCGACCGTTACAGCAGGAGCCCAGAGGATTGTTGAAAACGCTGAGGAAGCATTCCCCTTCTGTTTTTGTCGTACTTGCGATACTGCTGGTGTGGCAGGCCGCGGTGTCTATTTTTTCCATTCCGGAGTACGTTCTGCCTTCACCCATTACCTCGCTCGGGCACCTGTTCATTCGCCAGACCGACGCTTTCTACAACTGGAAAGTTCAGATCGGCACCACCGTATCGGAGGTGCTGATCAGCTTCGCCGTAACCGCGGCCGCCGGTATAATCCTGGCCATCTTGATCGCCTGGTCACAATGGCTGCGTAATCTGATAATGCCGTTTTTCATTTTCGTGAACTCCCTGCCTTTGATCGCTATCGCACCGATCATCCTGCTTTGGTTCGGATACGGGCTGTTCACGAATATCTTAATCGCCTTTCTGGTCAGTTTTTTCCCCGTGATCATCAACACAACCACGGGGCTGAGCGAGGTCGACGATGACCTTATCGACCTGGTGCGGTACCTCAAGGCCAGCAAGTGGCAGATCTTCATCAAAATCCGTATTCCCAACTCTCTGCCTTACATTTTTTCCGGGTTGAAGATCGCCTCCACCATGTGTGTAGTGGGGGCAATCGTGGGAGAGTTCGTGGCATCCGACCGGGGATTGGGCTACATCATCATTAATTCGCAGTTCACGATGGACACGCCACCGATCTTTGCCGCCCTTATCGTTGTCTCACTCCTGGGGGTGGCATTGTTCGCAGTCGTGTCGCTTGCAGAGAGAATTGTCATGCCGTGGCACCAGGTAGAAACCATGGCTGTATAGCAGATGCAAGTGAATCTCACGGGCTGTCAGCCCGTTTTCGAAGATCTATAGAGGAGGTGTTTTATGATTGCGAGAGGTAAAAAAGTGCTGCTGATCGTCGCCGTGCTTATCCTGTTCGCTTTGACGGCCTGGGCCGGCGGTGAAACCGAGATGCAGAAGGTGAACTTCCAGCTCAACTGGAAGATCACGGGAGACCACTCCCCGTATTACGTGGCCCAGGAAAAGGGCTGGTTTGCCGAAGAGGGACTGGATGTCAACATTATCATCGGCCAGGGATCCGGCTACACGGTCCAGGCTGTGGATACGGGCAAGGCCGAATTGGGCATCTCTGATGCTCCGGTTCCCATTAAAGGACGGGCACAGGGTGCAAAGGTGAAAATCGTGGGAATCGTATTCGACAAGCATCCCAACTGCATGTACTTCTGGAAGGACAGCGGTATCACCAAACCCGAGGACATTGCCGGCAGAACGGTGGCGGTCCCGGCCGCTGACGGACACAAGGTGATGTGGCCCGCTTTCGCCCGTTTGATAGGAGTCGACCCCGACTCTGTCGATTTTGTCAACATTGAGCCCGCAGCCAAGGTGGCTGCTCTGGCCTCGAAAAACGCCGATGCTGTTTTCGAACTGTACACGGGCAAACCCTTCATGGAAAAAGCGATTCCGCCTGAACAGCTGGGGTACTTCATCTGGGCCGACTATGGCTTCAATGCCTACGCTCATTCGATCATCGCCCGGGATGATGTCATCGAGGAAAACCCGGAACTGGTCCGGAAGTTCCTCAAAGCCGCCTACCGCGGTTGGGACTTTACACTCAAGAATCCGGAAGAAGCCATCGCCATTCTGGCCAAGTACCACCCCATCAACGAGGACGACTACGTGGCCAACCTGAAGGTGGTCATGGATTTCTTCAAGACCGACCGGTACAAGAAATTCGGTATCGGCTACATCGATCCGGATCGGCTGGAGACCACCATCGAGCTGGTGCGGAAATACCAGGGCGTGGACATTCCCTTCGAGCCGGAAGAGATGTACACCTCTGAGTTCCTGCCCAAGCCGATGTACAAGTACAACTGGTAGAACAACTCGTAGAACGCTGAAGCCCGGGGCGGGCGCATCTGTCCGTCCCGGGTCGATTATGCTCTGCGCCGGGAAAGGGATGCCTGTGGCTGAAAAAAAACCACTTCTGTCGATCCGGAAGCTGAAAAAAGTCTACACCACTCGTGATGGGGATCTCGAAGCGCTGGGCAGCGTCAGCTTCGACGTTTTCCCGGGGGAATTCGTGACGATCGTCGGACCTTCGGGATGCGGGAAAACCACCCTCCTTAAGATCGTGGCAGGGCTGCTGGAGAAAAGTGCCGGATCCATAGATGTCGATAGGGAGCAGTTCGATCCCACCCGGGAGGTTGGATTCGTGTTTCAGAAGGCGCTGCTCCTGCACTGGCGCCGAATCCTGGACAACGTGCTGCTTCCCGTCGAAATACTGAAAATGGATCGCACCGCGCAAAAAAAGAAAGCCGAGGATCTGCTCGAACTGGTGGGGCTGAAAGGCTTCGAACGCAGCTATCCAAAAGAGCTTTCCGGAGGAATGCAGCAGCGCGTCTCCATAGCTCGAGCCCTGATACACGACCCGAAGCTTTTACTCATGGACGAGCCGTTTGGAGCCCTGGACGCGCTTACCAGGGAGCGTATGAATCTGGAGCTGTTGCGCATCTGGCAAGAGGCTAAAAAAACCGTCCTGTTCGTGACTCACGGTATCAGCGAGGCCGTTTTTCTTTCCGACCGCGTGATCGTGCTGTCGGCCCGTCCTTCCCGGATGATCAAGGCGCTCGACATAAACCTGCCCCGGCCCCGAAACCTGGAAGTCAGGACTTCTCCGAAGTTCGGGAAGTACAGCCTGGAAATCTACAACCTTCTCGAGATTATCTAGCTATGAAAGATCAAAAACAATCGCTCTTGGGTGTCGGGATCCGCGGAGCGGGTCAGGTCTCCTACGAGCACGCCCGGGCCGTGGCAGCGAATCCGCATCTGTTCCTTGCGGCGGTCTGCAGTCGCAGGGTGGAGAGTGCGCAAGCCCTGGCAACAAGAGCCGGCGAACTCGGAGCCTGCCTTGAGGGTGATCGGGCACGGAAAGCCAAAGTGTATGAGCA
The DNA here is from genome assembly GCA_964520025.1 of uncultured Spirochaetaceae bacterium. Classification (GTDB taxonomy): domain Bacteria; phylum Spirochaetota; class Spirochaetia; order SZUA-6; family DRHE01; genus JAFGQJ01. Next base: position 2,051 of record CAZFMD010000138.1, on the reverse strand, counting down.
TTATGAAGACATGCTGAGCGATCCCGCGGTGGACATCGTCTCTGTATGCATGCCCAATTACCTGCACGCGCGCGAGGCCGTCACCGCCTTCGAAGCGGGCAAACACCTGATCCTGGAGAAGCCGCCGGCCATAACCTTTGAAGAGCTGGAGACGCTGCGCGCTGCTGCGCGGCGGGCCCGCGGCCGCTCGGTGGTCAGCTTCGTGTCCCGTTGGCACCCGATGGTTCGAAACCTCAAGGCGTTGTTGGAAAAGAATGCCATCGGGGAGATCTACTATACGGAAGTGGACTACTGGCACGGTATCAAGCCGACTTTTTCCAGCTATCCCTGGATCCGGAAGAAGGAGTTTGCCGGGGGGGCGATGATAACGGGGGGCTGTCATGCCGCAGACCTGGCTCGGTACTTCAAGGGGGAGGTGGTAGAGGTCAGCGCCTTCCGCTGCCGAAACCGTGAAGACTTCGACTATCCCACCACCCTGGTCGCTTCGGTGCGCTTCGCCGATGAAACCGTGGGCAAGCTGTCTGCATCACTCGACGGACTCGCCTTTCCGTATCAGATGAACATAGATTTACTGGGTTCGGATGGAGCAATTCGGGATAACCGGATCTACTCGAAGCTGCTCTTCCCCGAGCAGGACGACTTCGTAACCATAGCCACCCCCACGATCAACACCGGAGCCGTAGCTCATCACCCCTTCAAACAGGAGATCGATAACCTTGTGGAAAATATCCTCGACGACACTCCCGTGCTGTCCGATGTGCTGGACGCCTGCAATTCTATAGCCATCTCCTTAGCCATCGAGAAGTCCGCCGCCGAAGGCAAACCGGTAGCTGTGCCCGTGGAACCTCGATGAGCTCCGTGTATAAGAGCAACGGCGTGAGAAGGTTCTTATGACCAAGCATGTACTAGCCGAAATGTCCAGTCCGGAGTTTCGGAAGGCGCTTGAAGAGACCGACACCGTTCTGCTGCCTGTGGCTTCGACCGAAGTTCTTGGCGACCGTGGACCCCTGGGAGCGGATACGTTTGTAGCGGATGATGTGGCTCGTAAGGTAGCCTCACAAACGGACTGTTTCGTGGCCCCGACTGTCCCCGTGGGGGAGGCAAGCGATTTGCGCTTCTGGCCCGGAACCATCTGGATCGACGGCGAGCTGCTGGGGCGGCTTTACCTGGAGATATGTAGTTCTTTGGTGTGCCACGGGATTCGCCGGATCCTGTTTCTGAATACGCACCTCGGAAACCTGAGGTCGGTGGACTACTGCGGCCGGGCCCTGCGCCGCCGCGGCGTGCTTGCCGCTCAGGTGGACTGGTGGCGGGTGGCTTTTGCCTGCGGAGAGGACCTGGTGGAGTCTACGGAAAGTCCGAAGGGTCATGGAGGGGAAATTCTCGCGAGTGTGGTACTGGCGGCCAGCCCCGTTGCGGTGGATTTCACACGGGTGCGCGCGGAGGCGCCTAAAAAAGCAGCCTATTTCCATGCCAAAGGAAGTTCCGTGGGCGGCGGCCCTTTCTACACCTATCCCGACTTCCGGGATTTTACAGCTTCAGGGGGTTGGGGCGATCCCGCCAAGGGGACGGCGGAGAAAGGTCGGATCATTATCGAGCGGGCGGTGGAGCGAATCACCGATTTCGTTTTGGAATTTAAAATACAGCCTCTGCCGGAGATGCGTCCCGATCTGTAGCTGATGCTGTCACCTACGAACATCCTTTCCTACGACACGGTCCCCACTCTACCTCCCTGTCTGCTTCGGGGGATGAGTACGTCCCTGCGACATTCCTTATCCTACCAAAAGCCATGTTTCTCGTCTAGTTCCTGGATTATTCGATAGCGGCGGAAGGCTCGCCCGAAACCGGATCTGCGGAGCCGAAGCTTTCCAGCAGGCCGGGCAGAAAGGTCTCCAGCCCGGCATGGGGGAGCTCCTGATCGGGGATCAACCCTTCGGTGTAGCCCCGATCCAGAAAGGGGGAGAGGGAATCGGTTCGCCTGCTGATCACGTGCAGAGGCACGGAGCGGGGCTTGTTCTTGCCGGTGATCCCGCTGTAGGGCTGGTGATCCC
>CAZFMD010000137.1:0-8359 GCA_964520025.1 uncultured Spirochaetaceae bacterium | reverse complement strand
ACGATGAATCTGACCCTGGTGGCAGAGTTCTTCACAGGGGTCATACCGATGCTCTGCTATATCCTCTTCCAGGATTCCTGGTGCCGTCACTTCCAGGTAAGCCGGGATCAGCTGAAGGGCTACTTCAACCAGGCCATGGAGATGACCCATGAGGCATACCACCGGACCATGCAGGAGCGCTGGTCCGACAAGGAGAAGCCGGAGTGATTCGTTTTTTATGTTCAGCTATTAACTAACTATTTAGTTAAAAGAACAGATAAAAAATTCTAGGAGGTTGAAATGAAAATCAAAGGAGTAAACGAGGAACGATGCACCCTCTGCGGTGCCTGCGCGTGCGAGTGCGGCGGCGGTCTGTTCACGAAGGTAACCGATCCGCAAGGGGTTGCCACCCGGATGGTACATGAAGATCCGTACAACTGGTGCACCGGCTGCGGCCACTGCCTGGCCGTCTGCCCCTATGATGCGATCCTGTGGGAGGATGCGGACCCCCCCCTCGAACCCGCCGGCATCGAGCAACCTGAGAGTTTCTGCGGCTACGATGCGCTGCTGCCGTTTCTGCAGTCCAAACGTTCGATCCGTCACTATCGCGTCGGCAAACCGTCGCAGCAGCAGATCACGGCCGTCCTGGAGGCGATGCGCTGGGCCCCAACGGGGCACAATCTGCAGGCCAACCGCTACCTGGCGATCACCGACCGGAGTGTGCTGCAGGCGATTACCGACCACACGATCGAGGGATTCAAAAAATTCCGTACCGTCATCCGCCTGCGGAACCTGCTGAAGCCCTTCCTGCCGCGGAATCTCTACAAGGTGCTCGATTCCCCCGGACTGCTGGAAGGGATCAACGCCATGATCCGCCAGCGGGAGCAGGGGCGCGATCCGATCCTCTTCGACGCACCCGTGGTCATCGTCGTGTACTACCCGAACATGGGAGCTCTGTCCCTGCTCGATCCCACGATCGCCTTCACCTACGGGATGCTGGCCGCCCATTCCCTGGGACTGGGTTCCTGCTGGATCGGCTTCGCCATTCAGAGTCTGTACAAGGACAGGGGGATGCGCAAGCTGTTAGGCGTTCCTGAAGACATGATCATCGCCGGAGTCATGACCCTGGGTTTTCCGTTGCCGGTGTATCATCGCGTCCCGCCTCGAAATCCGCTTCAGGTACACTGGCTGACTGGCGGGAGTAACGGTTCGGATTCGAACGGGAAGAACGGCACGGCGGAGCTCGTCGGCTCTACTTGTTGTCCCGCTCTAGCGGTAGGAGAATCAGAAAGAGCATGAAGAACACTCCGGTGAGCGCGCTTGATCGGACAGGCTCAAAACAGTCAAGTCCGCTCCAACCCGGTCACTTCTCCATCCTCAGACAGCCGACCCGAAACCCGTACGCCTTGTAGAAGGCAATCGCCTCTTGGTTGTGGGATAGCACGTCCAGCCTCACCTTCTTGTCGTTCCAGATGTGGCCGTACATCCAGTCGAGAAACTCCGTGGCGATACCTCTGCGACGATGTTCCCGCTCCACAAAAAGCTGCTTCATGTAGTAGTACTCGCGATCGTCTCCCGGCCCTCCTTCGCCACGTAACAGCTGTATTCACCGTGCAGCGGTCCTGCCGGAATCTCAGCTGTCGTAACAGGGATCGGTGTGCTGAAACGGTGTGATGCCTTCTCCCTGTCCGGTCAGTGCGGCTTTGAGGCCGGCGAGATAATGAACACAGAGATTGTGGGCTTCGAGCACGCAATCGATGATCCGCACGTTCGAATCGGCCGCGGGTTCGACGAGATCGACGAGCTTCGCGCTCCCAAGAAATTTGTCTGTTCTCAGCCGTATATTGTAGAAGTAGTCATTCAAGCCTACAAACGGCCGATGTCCGGCCCCCTGTTCCATGGAAAGAAAGTCGACCTCTGCAGGCGAGCTCATCCTACGTGCTTGAAAGAAATAGTCGGGAAATCCCGCTCGCGTGAGGATCCACCTGTCGATGAACCTCAGCATCTTCAGCACATATCCGCGCACCGAGATCCCGCCGAATGTGCGGGTCCAATCGGGTCGCGAGCGAATGAATTCTTCGATGTCCCAGAGAACGTAGTTCAAATGGCCCAACAGGGTTTCCAGCGTACTGGTGGTTGGGCCGAATACTCCCAGGGGTCGCGCGGATGGTGTCGATGCCGCAGCTCCATCGCTCACCCCGCCGAATACCGCACTGCTCTGGAGGTAGGTATCGTAGCGTTGGCGTTTCCCGGGGTCGGAGAGGGTACTGTAGGCGTTGTAGATGACCCTGAAACGGGCTGCAGACTCGGGATCTTCGCTCCGGTCGGGATGATGCCTCAGGGCCGATTTCCTGAACGCGGATTTGATCTCATCGATTGAGGCGCCCAGCGGTACCCGGAGGATGTCGTAGAGGCTCAGATGGATCGACAAGCTTTAACCAGCTGTACCGGCAGTTTCATCGGCATCAACTCCCTGGTTCGCAGAGCGCTTTGAGTTTGGCGAACTCGCTTTGGCCCTGGGCCGTTATCTTCTTCTTGAAAGCCGGAGCCAACACAAGGATCAGCACTCTCATCAGTCCTTTGAAGCGCACCTCCGCCACTTGCAAGACCTCGGTGATCTCTCCCCTGGCCCGCAGTGTCCAGACAACATCGACCGTATTGACCTCGCCCTCCAGATGAAAGGCCATGCGCTCGTTTTCGACGAAATCCGTAACCACCCCTCTCAGCTCGGTTCCCCGCCCGCCCTCTTCCACGGTTTCGCGGAATGTCGTCCCGATCCAGCCGGGGGTTTGCTCGATAATCTCGGTACGGGAGACGCTGGTCATCCACCCCATGGCCCGGGTCGGATCGCCCAGCCAGTAAAACACCTCTTCGGCCGTTGCCCTGATTTCCACGGTTTGTGTAATTTTCAAAACGATTCACACCTTCCTATAGGCTCTCACCGTGCCGGCGTATTCGCATCACCAAATCCTCGGAAGCAGGCGGTGAGGCACCCGTTTGGCGTATTCGCGGTAACCGTCCAACTGCTCTTGGAGCGTTCTGTCCTCAAGGTACGTTCGAACCACCAGCAGCACCACCAGTACAGCAGCCGGAGCGAACGCCATCAATGCATCCAAAAAAAGCGGCGTGACCAGATACGTCAGCAGGGCCCCGGTATACCCGGGATGCCTTATGTACCTGTACGGTCCGCTCGAAACAACCCGATGACCTCGGTCGGTCTGTATGCGAACGACACCGGAGAAGTAACGGTTCTCGATCAACGCCCAGGATGCCAGGACATAGCCGGCCAGGATCACAGTCAATGACACGAGCTTTACAGGCAATCCGAATGCCGGTGACCAACTAAAGCGTGCATCCAGCCCGGCTATCAGCGGCATCAAACCACCGCCCAGTGCGAGTAATGGGGCCAATACTCTGTCCCAGGCCAGGGCGTCTCCATGATGCGTGAATCGAGCCCTTTCGGAGAGCAGGTCCGGATGACGGCGGAGGGCCAGCAGCCGGCTGGCGGCAAACCCGGAAACACAGAGGACGGCGTACACCCAGGCTTCCCACCAGCGCCAGTTCCAGGAGATCAACAGCGGCAGGAAGGGTATAACAACGATGACTATCAGCAGTTGGATGATCACCCTCGGGGTCATCACCCTGTGTCTCTCACTCCTCATGCCAGTGCCGAGTCCGGTCGATCGAAATACCTCTGCACTTGCTCATAGAACCTCCCGACGTGAAGCCCATCCATAACCGCGTGGTGCCCCTGTACGCTTAAGGGCATCTTCACGGACCTGCCCTCTTGGAAGTACTTGCCCCAGGCAAATCGCGGAACCGAGTCCGCCGGACGCAGATCCAGGGGATGCATAAAGCTGGTAAACGATACCCAGGGGATCGCTGTCATGAACAGCCAGTCATCTCTTCCCGGCTCATCCTCCAGAGTCGGATTCTCCTGCACAGCTGCGATCTGCATGGCCGCGTCTTCGGCGAACAGGGAAAAATCCGTGACATAGTTGAAGAAGCAGAATGTGAACAGGTCATTCTTGGCCATAATCGTCGAAGCCGGGTGAACCACCTCGTGTTGCACCACCTCTTCCCCGCGAATGCGAAAACGAAACTCGGGAATCGCATTCGCCCCTCTGGCAAGTGTATACACCATGGCCACGTTGAAGGAGATGCCGTGCCGTTTAATAAAACGACAGAAGGCGGTCAGATCCACGTTTGCGCACATGTTGAAGTGAGGATATTCCCAGGCTCGGAACACCTCGAAATGTGTCCGCCGCGGCCACGTTTCCAGATTGATATGACGCATACCTTACCTCCTATCCAAGTTATATCTCAGAATGAAAGCCAGCGGTGTCTCAGATATTGGTAGAGCGTTCTGAGACCCCTATATGCGAAAGCTCAAAAAATGGCGTCGTGGTACCGCGGGTTACGGTCCCGGGGCAATGGGATTATTTTTTTACAAAATAATACCACATCGCAGCTAAATTGATTCCGCCCTCCCCGTCGATTACTTTTTTGATATCCTCCAGGCTGATCAGCTTGTTGCCTAGATCGTCTTTGAGGGTCTTGCCATCAAAGTCGGCTACTTTTTTCCCTCGCGAATCCCTGATGTTGTTCCGGTCAATCTCGCCGAGCAGGGAACTGTTCCACGCTCTGATGGAGGTCCTGTCAATCTCTCCCATCTTCTGACCCGAGCTCTTCCGCAGGGTCTTGCCGTCAAAAGTAAAATCCGCCATCTTGTCTCCCTTCTTGGATTGAGTTGTCGGTTTACAGGATATAATAGCACAAAATGCCCTGCCGCACATTCGCCGAACCCTCGCAAAAACATCTGATCCTACCGACCATTCTCGGTCTTTTGATTCGAGTCGTCGGCCACAGTCCCGCTACTCCCCCAATTGATTCCACAGCTCGGGGTTATCGAAGAAGCACATCAGTATCCGGCTGAACTGCTTCAGGAACAGCTCATCGAGCCTTTCATCTTTCTCTTTCAATTGCAGGATAGCGGTATAGCGGGATTTGTAGCGGAACCAGAAGTGGATGGATCCGATAATCATACTCAAAAACACGACCGGATGGATTTCCTCGGGGAAACGCCCGTCGTCCTGGAGAGATTTCAGATAGGCGGCAAGCCCGGCCGTCAAACCGGCTTCACTGCCCGCCATATCGTCCCTGCGCTCCAGATAGGCCCAGAGACTTATACGGTTGTAGGTGTTGTCGGCTCTCCAAAAATCGAAAACCGACTTGAGAGAATCCCTCATCATCTCCGCGGGAGGCAAATCCTTGTCCCGTATTCCCTGAAACACTTCCGTGTAGCGCCGAGAGATCCTCTCGATCACCTCTTTGTACAACCCCTCTTTGGTTTTGAAGTGATAGAGAATCAGTCCGTCGGAGATACCGCTGGCCCGGGAGATTTCTGCCAGGCTCGTTGCGCTGAATCCCCTACTCGCGAATATCTGCTCCGCACTTTCGAGAACTCTCGCCTTTGTGCCTTCCGCATCCCGTTTTTTCCTCAAATCGCTCTCCTTTCACGCACCTCCTGCGGTCTCAACCATACACAGGCCATGCCTGGTTTGTGCTCAAGACTGATACAGCGGCTCCGCCTATCTTCTTTCCCGGAATCCCGACAGCAGCAGGAGAAAGAAACAGACCGTATAGAAAGCGGCGAAAGATGCGTGCATCGGAATGTTCCAGGAAACAAAGAACTCCCGTACCATCTCATTCGCCACGCCCGTAGCTACTGCCGCTTCGGCAGCAGCGAAATCCGAGGCGAAGAACACACAGCCAACCCATAAGGAAGACATCCCGGCTATGACTGCGACCGTCCTGCTCTTCCTTGCTATGAAGCAGACCGGTGTCCAGACAACACCGAGGGCAAGGGAGATCCATAGCACGAGGTTGTAGTGAACATTGGCTCGCGTTGTCGCCCGGAAAACGGAAAAGGTATCGGCGAAAATATTGCTGTTACCCGATTCGATCAGCCAGGTGAAGTAACGTCCCAGCATGATGCTATGGGACAGCAGGAAACCGGCAAGAATCCCCGTCAGCATGGTGACGGCAAACCAGAGAATCCAGTAGGCCCGGCGCAAAACTAAGTTATCAGTCATAGAATACTCCTTATATACTTACTAAATACTAAGTAAATAACTTTTCGTCAAGTGTTCCCGGGTCTTCTCACACATCTTTTACCTCTATTCCAGATTGCTGCAACCGCTCTGCACGAATGCCAACTTCAATGCAAAACCACGGAACAGATGAGAGAAACCGCCTCCCCCTAGCGCGGAATCCGGTTAGGATTTCGGATTATGTTCCACAGTTATTGCTACATTTCCCTTTTTGTGTCCTTGCTCAACATAGCTGTGAGCCTCGGGTATTCTTTCCAGCGGATAGCATCTATCTATAATCGACTTCAGCTTTCCCGCCTCGATCAGCTCTTTGAGGTATTCCAAATCTTCTTTCTTGAAGCTTGCCGCCCCGGTAACAACCTTCTTGCCGCTTGTGATGGAGGTCCACAGCCCTCGAATCATCTTCGCCAGCCGGGGATTCGCGATAAGATAGAATCCTCTCTGCTTTAGCGATCTTATACTACCTGAATAGGGGCTCCTGCCCACCACGTCAAATATGACATCGTAGCTCTGGCCGCTCTTGGTGAAATCTTCCCGGGTGTAGTCGATTACCCGGTCTGCACCAAGCCCGCGCAGCGTATCCAACTTCTCCGAGCTGTCCACGGCGGTCACTTCGGCCCCAAAGTGCTTGGCAAGCTGCAGCGCAAAGGTACCTATACTTCCACAAGCGCCGTTGATAAGGACCTTTTGCCCGCTTCGGATGTTCGCTTTTCTGAGGAAGTACAGCGCGTTTAGCGCCCAGGTGGGAACGGCGGCGGCCTCCTCATACCTCATATTGGTTGGTTTTAACGCCAGCACTCCTTCATCAGGTTCTTCCGCCAGACATATGTACTCAGCATAAGCCCCCAGAGCAAATCCGGTAGACGCAAATACGCTGTCACCTTTTTTGAATGACCGTACATCTTTACCTGCTGCTTCAATTTCCCCCGACAGCTCCTGGCCCAGGATTGGTTGTCTTGGTCTTCTGAAACCCATATAGATGCGCATGGGAAGCCAGATCCAGATCGGCATTTTAAAACTTCGGACTTCACAATCCCCCGCCGTTACCGTTGTCGCATGTATTTTGACCAGCACCTCGTTGTCTCTGGGAATTGGCTTTTGCACTTCTTTGAGCCGCAGAACATCTGGAGGCCCGTACTTCGTGCATACAATCGCTTTCATCACTTTGCTCCAAACGTGCTATTTGATCCCTACCACATACGAGCACAAACCGATTATCCGAGATCCCGGATATATTCTTCAAATCTCTCGAGTGATTCAGGCGTACTTTTTCGGCCGAATCCTATCCGAAACGAGTTGAACCCCGATCCATAGAGCGTTCCTGGTAACAGCAGAACACCTTTCTTTTCGAGAAGATCGGCGCAGAACTCATCAACCGCCCCATTCAGCAGCGTTGGGAAGGCAATGGTCCCCGCTTTGGGGCGATGCCAGGCAAACAGCTCCGCATGTGCCCGGAAAAAAAGATCGAGCCGATCCAGGTTGCCGCGGACTATCTGCAGGTTCCGCGGGACGATCTGCTCGGCGTGTCGCAACGCCAGCGCGGCAAGGAACTCACTCGGAGCACTGTTACAGATTGTCGTGTAGTCTTTGAATCCCGCAAGAGCTCTGAAAATCCGGTCATTACGAGTCGCGATCCAACCAATCCGCAATCCGGCCAGGCCGTATGTCTTCGACAACACACCAAGGGACACGGCACGGTCGTTCACATCCGCGAAGGCGGGCAGGCGATCGGAGCGATTCAGTTCCAGCCCCCGGTACACCTCGTCCGAAAAGATGAGAAAACCGTGCCGCCCGGAGAGTGCCGACAACTCGCGCATAAACTCTTCGGTGGGAAGAAAGCCCGTCGGGTTATGCGGGAAGTTGACCACCACCACCTTCGTGCGGCGGGTGAGCGCATTCTTCAAGACTTCGATGTCCAGCTCCCAAGCGCTCTGCGGATCTCCCCGCCATTCGATGACATTGGCACCGACACCTCGAGCTACCTCACCGAGAGACTGATAGTAAGGGGCATGAACAACCACATCGTCGCCGGGCTGGAGCGCAACATTCATGAAGTTGAATATCGCCTCTTCGGCTCCTGCATGCACGAGAACCTGATCCTCCGAAATGCAATCGTATAGCCCGGTGATAGCCTGACGAAGCTCAGGATCACCCCGGGAGTCCGTGTACCCCAGCCAGAGAGAGGAAAACCGTTCAAATGAGTCGGGCTCAAGGGCAAGCAGCTGTTTCAGCTCCAAGCTCTCGCAATCCGAGGAGCATAGCAAATA
>CAZFMD010000136.1:0-8389 GCA_964520025.1 uncultured Spirochaetaceae bacterium | reverse complement strand
TTCCCTGCTCTCCCATTCATTCGATCGACCAGATCGTGAACGATCCCGTGGTAACGCACAGGCAGATGCTCGCCACTGTAGAACAGCCCGGGGCGGGCCGGGTTAACATAGCGGCCTCGCCCTTCCGCATGTCCGTCACACCGGCACAGGTGTACGCTCACGCCCCGATGCTGGGCGAACATACGGTCGAAGTGCTGCAGGATCTTCTAGGCTACAGCGAAGATTCGATCCGCAGCTTGAGAGAGCAGAGAATCGTCAGTACGAATGAAGATCTGTCCGGGAAATCCCCGGCCTCTTAGAGCCCCCCGGTCCGGAACCTTCGCTCAATGGAAAGCTAGCGGTCCATCCCTCGACAGTAGGGCTTCAGGATCTCAGGAAGAGGATCGATCTCGGTGGCGGAAAAGCCCAGATGGGAGTGGCGGCGCCACCCTTCGGCGTAGCCGCCGTTCGGGGCCGTAGCCGCGACCTCCGCTGACATGTCGCGCATGGTCTGCAGGTAGCTGTCCAATCCCTGGGTCTCATCCAGCCACACCTTCTGGCTCTCGTGGCAGGCCAGCATGCGCTCCTTGTCGTCGATTACCGAACTGATGTCCACCGTGAAATCGGGCACAATCGGGCGCCGCAGCCCGTCCCGCAGCCCGTAGGGCAGTGCGTGGTACAACACGATGTCCTGATAGGTGGCCTCAACCGGCGGATCCGTCTGGTAGTTCGGAACGCAGCGGGAGAAGGCGGCGGTCACACCGATCCTGCAGGTGTTCATGTGATCTTCCATGTAGTCTTCCGGTGAGGGCAGCAGCATAATGTCCGGCCGGATCCGCCGGACAACCGCCGTGACCTTGCGGATCAGCTCGGGAGCATAGAACACCTCCAGATCACCCGCCAGGCTTTCATGAAACTGCGCCCCCAACATCTGCGCCGCCCTCATTCCTTCTTCGCGGCGGATCCTGGCGGTCTCATCCAGGTTGTGTTGGGTCGAGCCGCAGTTGCCGTTGGACAGATTCATGTAGTGCAGAGTGCATCCCGCCGCTTTGAGCAGGAACAGTGTCCCGCCCATCATGAACTCGATATCGTCGGGATGGCAGGCCATGGCAAAAACTATCGGTTCGTTTTTTTTGTCCATATTGAACATCTCCTCTAGTGCATCTCCGCCGAACAGCTGCCGATTCCGCCGCGGTAGTAGTTGAACTGGACATTGGGGTGATCGGCCAGCAGGGACATGGGCACGGAGCTGTCGGGTAGCCGCTTTGAGATCATGAAAGCGGTCAGTCTCTGTCCGAAGGGATTATCGTGGGTTCCGGCGTGCCAGATCGATACTTTTTCGCTCTTCCAGGTTTCCACGGGGCCCACGGTGATAGCCTGATGGGGCACACCGGTAACCTTCCCACCTCCCGAGGTGCGGGCATTTTGAATCAGGGTCATGGGATGCAGGTCCACCACTCGGGCACCCAACTGCCGGTACTCCTTCGGAGCGGGAGGTTCGTCCCGGTGTTCACCCTCCCGCCGAGGTGGATCGTTGAAGGCCCAGTGCTTCACCTCTCCCTGACCGCCCTGCACAACCCGGCAGCGGATCTGATCGTAACTGCGGCTGTACTCGGCGATGTTGTCCGCGGTCAGGAAATGTAGGTTTTCGTCGCTCATGCGCAGGCGTTTGTCGATCCGGTTGAAGCACAGCTCCAGATCCGCCCGGGCAAAGCTCAGCGGATGATCCAGCGGGGCTTCTTTTCCCTCCAGGTACCACTCGTCCATGGCCCAGAAATGGCCGGAGCGCACGTCGATTTGCAGATCGTTCACGATCTGGGCAACCAGGGGCAGCTGTTCGGTAGGGCCGATGGGTCCGCAGATCCCCGCCGGTTCGTTCTCCGTCGCGCGCTGCCAGACCTGCACATACTCCAGGGCTTCGGCGGTGTAGAAGGAATCGAGGGTGTCGTAGATCTTGACCGTGAAACCTGGCCGGGCCAGCTGCAGCAGGTCCTCCGCGCTCAAGGCCGCCGCATCGTTCAGGATCTTCTCATCCAGAGTCGTATAGTCCCACCACTCGGGTGCGACCCTGCTCAGTGCTCTCATTGGTGCTCCTTTGGGTATTTCAGATACAGTACATGATCAAAAGCAAATTCTCAAGTTCGCTCAGTATCATATAGATTTTTTTTAAGCAACGAAGTTCGCTATACAGATTCATGTAGACCTACGAAGTCTACATGAAGTCCTTCACCTTGTTTCGGTTGCTAACTCAGTGGGGAAGTAGCATCCATCGGCGATAGAGGATTATACGGCCAATCCCCTGGAATAGTGAAAAGATAAGGTGAACCAGATTCTTTCTCCCGAATCTGTTGCCCTCGCGCATGCCTCGCCTGGATTGCGGATGGGCTTTGAGCGCTAAAACTGAATGCCGACACCTCCGCTAAATGAGATGGAGCTGTTAGTAAATCCAGTAAAAGCTGATACTGGAAAAAGACCTAGTGTGTACCTGGCCTCCAGATTGAGCAGTAGAGAACCAATCGGAAAATCGACCCCAGCTCCGGCCACGAGCCCGGCGTCCAGAGTATTGTACTCCCAACCCCAATCGAGCAGATCAAAGGGACCGGCGCCCCAAAACGAATCGTAAAAACTCTGGGAGAAACCATCGTCGTATATATTCTCGACAGTCGCGCCGAATAGTACGGCAATCGACGCACCCGCCACAGCGTACGGACTGACTCTCCGAGGCAGGCGCGCTTTGACCAGCAGGGGAATTTCAATATAACTAAATCGAAATACATTTCTAACCCAGCCCAGAGACACCCCGCCACTATCGTAATCTTCAAAATCGTAGCTATACCCTTTCTGAGAATAGAGCAGCTCTGCTTGGAGGCCCAAGTAGGTGTTTATATTGAAGATGAAATAGGCTCCGGCGTTCAATCCAAACATGGCATAGGTCCATTGGTCCGACGAGTGGCCCCCATAAAACACAGAAGGAAGTACCCCTGGTACGACTTCAGTTATATTGTCATAGGCCCAAAACTCCCAATCACCCCACAAGTCAGATCTGGCAGTAGCCAGGTTCCCTCCGACTTTTGCACCAACCACGAAGCGCTTGAACTCCACAGGTTGGCGTTCTTTCTTCGGCCTGGCCACACGCTCTACTTTCGGGGCTGCGGCAACTTGCTCTTCCTCCGGCTCCTCGATCTTCGGCTCCTCCACCTCGATCATGATGATTTCGGTGCCGGCAAGCCTTCCGCCCACCACCTTGGCGATGTCCAGGAGCACATCGATTCTCCCCTGACGTTCGTAGGAAGTCTGGGCGGCGATCTCCCCGGATACCACGTCGATCATCTTCGCCGCCACAACGAAGGTCTGCCCGACCCGAGATACACTCACCGATACGATGAAATCCGCTCCCAGGTACTCACCAGCCTGGCGAACCTCTTCGTTGCGTACGATACCTGAGGAGAGCTGGAATTCTTTCTCCCGGAGGACCTGATCGATATTGGCCCGGTCGACCACCGTGTACTTGCCCGAGTTCACGAACTCCTCTTCGATCTTGCTCGTTACCAGCGGTCCTACAGTAGGGTCGATCCCGGCCGCCAATATCGCCTCCAGAATCGCCAACTGCGGCAGGGAGAAGACCAGAGCAGGCAAAAACAGGAAACACACGATCAGAACGCTGAACCTTCTGAATTTCATCTTATACCCCTGTATTGAGCTAATATTTGCTCATTATAGTTATGAATATCAGCGGGGTCAACGATCGGGAACAGTACTCGGCGCAATCAGTATTCGACGCTGACCAGGTTCAGCCCGAACCGCCAATCAACGCCATGGTCCGTGGGTACCAGAGTCAAAGTGCTCTCTCTGGGATCCATTATCGAAAGGTAGGGAACGGCCAGGGCCTTGGCCAGATTCTGGTTCCAGATCTTCACGAACCTGAAAGGCCTGAGGCAGAAGTACAAGCCGTTGAACACCAGCATGGCAGCCCCCGCAGCTTCCATGTCGCTGTCATAGTTTTCCGCTCCGGCGGCTATGCTCAGCCCCCCGGCAATCAAAAACATATAACTCCAAAGCACACCCTGCACGTCTCCCTGTATCCAGCTGCCGATACAGGCACCCGGAGCCAGCAGGTTGACCAACAACCCCATCATCCCGTCGTTTTTGCGGTTCGAAGTATACAGAAGCATCCTGGTCTGATCGCCGATTTGAGCAACGAAGGGCTGCATCTGCTGAGCTCCGTCCCGTTTCATGTGCGTTCGCTTCCGGATGAGCTCCTGCAGGGAAGCCAGGGCGATCGTGCTGCTGCCGGCAACCGGCTGTTCCTTCACCTCAGGGCTCTTCTGCTCTTCGAGCTTCTCCCTTGCCTCGGCCACTACGATCTCCTGTCCGGAGATCTGTTTTCCCACGGTCCTGGCGATCTCCAGCAACACATCGATCTTACCCTGCTTCTCCGAAGAGGCCTGGGCGATGATCTCACCGGAAATTACATCGATCATCCTGGCCGACATGACGTAGGTGCTGCCGACCCTGGAGACATTCGCCACAATGACCAGATCCGCTCCCAGGTACTCCCCAGCCCGGCGGATCTCCTCGTTGCCCACAATGCCGGAGGAGAGTTGGAACTCCTTCTCCCGCAATACCTGCTCAACATTGGCCCGATCTAGAACCACGAATTTTTCCGATCGCAGAAGTTCCTCGATAATCTTGTCCGTGACCGGACCGGCGACAGTCGGATCGGTTCCGGGAGCAAGAATAGCCTCGAGGACCGCGACCTGGGGTACGGCCGGAGCAACACTTGCGCAAACAATGAGTAGCAGTCCGACTATGATGGATACGTGTTTGACTGTCATGGGCTGATTCAGCTCCTTGCTTCTCTGGAGGATGTGAAGAATTATAGTATGCCCCCCAAGGGGGGTCAACAAGAAAAGCCCCTTCCCCCGCCCCGCCGGTCGGAAATCCTAAGAGCAATCGGCAGTTCAGCGTGTCTGCGCCTGAAGGAGCTCGATAACCCGCTCGTGTCCCTGGTCTGTTGCAAGGTCCAGAGGAGTCCGCCCGGCCACGTTCTGGAGGGAAGGCCGGGCTCCGAAGAAGAGGAAATATTCGCAGAGCTCGAAATTGCCCAGCTCGGCGGCCCGATGCAGGGGGGTGTTTCCTCCTTGATCGGGAAGATCCAAGGCGGCTCCCTTGTCCAGGAGCAGCCGGCAGGCTTCAAAGCTCCCTGCTTCGGTTGCCAGATGCAGAGCGGTTTGCCCCAGCCTGTTCACGGCGTCCACCTCGGCTCCTGCGAACAGCAGAGAATCGACCAGTCCCAGCTGATCCATCAGCACGGCGTGATGGACAACCGAGTTGCCCTCCCGATCCCGGGCGGTTACCTTCGCGCCCCTGAGGAGCAACAGCTCGCACCCCGCCTCATTCCCCGTGCGAATGGCCCAGATCAGGGGTGTTGCCTTCTGCTTGGTATCCCGGGAATCGATGCCTATCGGATTCGTGTCCAGTCTCTGGAGAAAACTCTCCCAGGGGCCGAGCGCCGCTTCGGTGAACAGATTTCCCTCCGCCCCTTTCTGAAGCAGGTAATCGTACACCTGGTGATGATCGTTCCAAGCCGCATAGCTCAGAGCATCCCAACCTACGGCATCTGTGGCTTCGAGCAGGCTCGGATCGGCCTCCGCCAGTTCCCGCGCCCGAACCAGGTCTCCCCGGGCAGCCGCATCCAGCAATCCTCCGGGCTCCAGCATCCGGGGGGCAACAGTGCCCGGCTCGGCCTTCTCGAGGGGACGGACAAGACGGCAGGATCCAAGACCGGCGACAAGGCCGGCAAAGAGTACAAAGCCCGCCAGGATCGAAGCAAAACCGAGAAGACGAGGGACCTTCACGCTAGGGCTCCCGATAAGGATGGAACACGTAGTCTCTGAACTCGTCTGCCGTGTTTCCATCTCCATAGGGATGTGGTTCGTTGGCATTGGCGTGACAGTCGAAACAGAACTCCCAATCCACAATGGTCTGTTCATCACTATCCACCTCCTGTGCAACCCATATCCAACCGCCCCGCGACTGGGGATCATCCGGGGCCTTGACCATAGCTGTGATCTGGAAGGGATAATCGGTGTCCGAGCCCTGCAATCCGGGGATGATCTCCTTCACGAGGACCGTATCTACCGGGTAATCCCAATACACCCGGTTTTCCCGCCGCTCGATGCGGACCTCGGTACCCTTGGGATTGATGAAGATCCTTCTGCGGTTATCCTCGTGTCCCGGGATCGGATAATCCAGAATTTCCCGGATCGGCTGCTCCCAGCGGCGATATTCCGAAGCATCGGGAATCTGCACTCCCCTCTCCGCCTTTTGACAGGACAACAACAAAACGCAGAGCAGTGCTAAAAGGTACAACCGCGGCTTCAAGCGGACCTCCTCTTCATGGCCAACAGCTGGTACACGCGCAGATCGCTCTCCTTACCCTTTACCTTCAGGTGATGAGGCCCCCGGGCCCGGGCGGCTTCCCTGATCTCCCGGTACACGCCCTCGGAGATGAGAATCATCCCGGGCTTGGCGGTGTCGCAGAGCCTGGAGGCGATGTTGACATGATCGCCGATCACCGTGAAATCCGCACGTCTCTCGGAGCCGATCATGCCGAGGATGACCTCTCCGGTATTGATGCCGATCCCTACGGTCAGTCCGTTGTATCGCTCCCGGTTGTGCATGATCTCGTTCTGGATTTCCAGTGCGCTCAGGCAGGCATGCTCCTCCTTGCGCTGGCCGGAGAAGATGGCCACGATCTCATCTCCCACGTACTTGTCCACATCCCCTCCGTTCCTCTGGATGACCTGGGTCTGGAAGTTGAGCAGCCGATTCAGGGAATCGACCACCTGCTGGGCCGAGTTGCGTTCCGAGTAGGAGGTGAAGCTGCGGATATCGCTGAAGAACAGAGTCATCTGTTCTTTGGCTCCGCTCTCGTGATCCCGGATAGACTGAATCGTCGAGGAGGAGACGAATTTCGAAAGCTCGAAACGTTCGTACAGCCCCTCCACCATATGATTCACGGTCTCACCAAGCTCGCCGATCTCGTCGCGGTTCGAGACCGATACACGGGAGCTGAAATCACCGCCGGTCACGGTTGCGCATACCTCGCCGATGTGCTTCACCGGTCGCACCAGGGTGCCG
Source organism: uncultured Spirochaetaceae bacterium (assembly GCA_964520025.1). Classification (GTDB taxonomy): domain Bacteria; phylum Spirochaetota; class Spirochaetia; order SZUA-6; family DRHE01; genus JAFGQJ01. The sequence continues at coordinate 1,267 of CAZFMD010000136.1, read as the reverse complement.
TGCAGGTAGAGGGAGAGCAGCAGGGTCAGGACAAGGACCACAGCCACGAAGAATCCGGTGGCAATCAGGAGATTGTTGCGCTGCTGGTTCACTACCGGGGTGATATCCGAGGTGATGTTAATCACCCCCCGGACCGTATGGGTTGTTCCGTGACAGCCCGTGCACTTGGGCAGGTTGAGCAGGGGCTTGTAGATGGTGAAGAAGGTTTTACCCTCGGCACTTTCCTGAAACAAGATCGGACGCCGCTGCTGCACGGAGGTGCTGAAGTTCAAGTCCTCCTCCATGACCATCACGTTTTGGGGAAAGACCTCCTTCGGCTCAAAGCTTCGGAAACCCAACGTCGCGTTCACCGCTCCGATTGTCGAGTTGTCCGAGAAAGCCTGGACTCCACTCGCTCGGAGCAGGAAGATCTTGTAGGCCGGATTGGCCAGTCGAATGTCCTCGAACAGCTGCACCGCAATCGGCGCTTCTCCCGGAAGCATGGCGTTCTTTATAGACTGGAAGAGGATGTCCGATTGCTGTCGCAGGCTGCCCTGGCTGGTCTCCCGGAGACTCAAGTTCTGGGTAAAGGCGAAGTAGGCGATCACGACCCCTACGCCCACCACCAGACTGCTGACGATGATGAGGTTGATCTTGCGGGTAAGGGGAACGAAGCGCTTCATCTGGTGAATTATCGGTACGCCAATCCCGGCTGTCAAGCCAGGTCGTCGGGATTATCCGTGCAGAGAAACGGCAATCCCGGCAAGGGCTTCAGTCTTGGCATCGATCCCCTGTTTGCGGGATCTCAGCTGTTCCCGCCGCCGCTCCAGCCGTTTCCCGGCCAGCTCCAACCCCAGATTCCCGGCTGTTCCGGTATAGGTTCTGGTGCGAATCGCCTCATCCGGATCCTCATGCTCCAGTGCGGCCAGATCGGTTCCGATAACCCTGTAGGCCTCGCGAAACGGCATGCCCCGGGCGACCAGCTCCAGGGCTCGATCGGTGGCATAGATATCCGGCGTGAATCCCTGGCGCAACCGCTCGGCATCGGGTTGGAGCTTGTCGATAACCGCCCGCATTACCCGCACGCTGACCAGCGCCACATCCAATCCGCGTAGAAAAGGGGCTTTTGTTTCCTGGAAATCCCGGTTGTACCCGGAGGGCAGAGCCCTGATGATGCTCTTCACCTGGATGCTGCAGCTGCTGAGCGTGGCCGCCTTGGCCCGCATCAGCTCCAGCATGCAGGGATTCTTCTTCTGGGGCATGATGCTGCTGCCGGCGAACAGCTCAT
>CAZFMD010000135.1:0-8438 GCA_964520025.1 uncultured Spirochaetaceae bacterium | reverse complement strand
AGAACTGCATCGAGTGCGGGGCCTGCGTTTCCGCCTGTCCGGTGGAGGACTTCCTGGGTCCGGCGGTGCTGGCCGGGCTGAACCGCGAACGGCTGAATCGGCAGGATGATCAGTCCGCTGAATCCTCTGATTCCAACCAAGAGAAAGCTCTCCTCCAACTGGCCGCCGGGGAACGAGGTATGTGGAAGTGTCAGCGCGCCCTGGAGTGCAGCCGGGTCTGCCCCACCGCGGTCTACCCGGCCCGGCACATCCAGGAACTTCGAGGAGAGTTGAAAAAAAGCTCATGACCACAGCACTCACACGACAACGACTATTCGTTCTGCTCGCCTCTATCTGTTGCCTGTTCAGTCAGCTGCTCGACCCACAAGAACTGGCGGCGGAGCCTCCGGCCACACTGGCACTGCCAGCAAGCGAGGAAGGTTTGGCGCGTTATTGCCGGTGGAAACCCATTACGGACTACCTTTCCGAAGTAAGCGGTATTGCCTTGAACCTCGAGATTGTCGAAGACCATTCCTCTATACGAAAGGGGCTGGAAACCAATCTGTACGACCTGGCATTGGTGGATCCGGTATGGTACGTGATTCTTTCCGAACGGGGACTGTGTATGCCGCTGGTCCGACCGGTGACGCTGGGCCGGGACACCTTCCGGTCGCTGCTCATCGTTCACCGGGACTCCATCATCCGAGACACCGCAGATCTTACCTCGGCAACGATCGCCCTGACCGGTTCCCGGGAGTCGGCCTTGGGATACTACATTCCCCTCGTCCTTCTTGATGCCAACGGCCTGCGGAGCTCCACCACCTCCGCCACGATTCTGCTTTCCGATACTTTCCTCAGCATCCTGAAGGGTGTGGCCTACGGGAAGCTCGAAGCGGGATTCGTCAGTTCCATCGTGCTGGACAACGGGAACAACTCACTTCTCAGGGAGCAGGTTCGTGTTATTTGGGAATCCGAGGCGATTCCGCAGTGGACGGTTGTTGCCAGAGCCGGCTTCCGCGAAAACACAATCGCCTCTGTGCTTCAGGCGCTTTTGGATATGGGAAAATCCGATTCGGGACGCTCGGCCCTCCGGCCGAGCAGCTTCAGCGCTTTTGTAAAGGCCTCGGATGCCGACTACGCGACGGTTCGCCGGTATCTGGAAGCCGCGGAGGATGGTGTTGCCGCTCCAGAGTAAGATATTCATATTCGTCGCGGTGCTGTTGCTTCTCATCGCCTTCGAGTGGGTTTTTTTCAGCGTGTTCGAGGGCAGGGTGCTGCAGGAGGAGATGAGTGACCGGGGCAGTGTGCTGGTGCGGACCCTCGCTCAGTTGAGCGCGGAGCCGATTCTGGCTTTACAGATAACCAGACTCGAACGATTGCTCGACTCGATGCTGGAGGAGAAGGACGTGGTTCATGCCAGGATTTACGATGCCAATTACAAGGTTCTGGCGGCTACGGACACGGAGCAGGAAGGCTGGACCTATTCCGGGCAGATCGTACGTTCTCCGCAGATCAGCATTGACCCCGATCTGATGGTGGCCAGAGCCCCGATCACCGTGATGGATAAATCCCTGGGAATGGCGGAGATCGTATTTACCCTGGACACGCTCAAGGCCAAGGTGAGCCACAGCCGCAAGATCTTCCTCATGGTTTTTATCGGTGAGCTGTTGCTGGCGATCGCTTTCGCCGCTTTTCTGGAAATTCAGGTCATCAGACCGCTCGGCAAGCTGGCGGGAGAAGTTCAGGAGATCCGGCCGGATTCACCACAGGCACCGCTTTCAGTCACGCCGTTTTCGGCCAGAGAGATCAATCGGCTGCGGCACTCCCTGAACGACATGGGGGGCAAACTGCGGCGGGCTCAGAAGGACATGGTCGCCAGAACACGGCTGGCCACCATGGGCCAGATCGCCGCCAACATGACCCACGAGATCCGCAATCCTCTGGAAGCGATGTCGGGGGCCGTGGAGATCCTCTCATCGGAGCTGAAGTTGAGTGCCGACAGCCGGGACTCGGTATCCATTCTCCGGGAAGAAATTCGGAACCTGGACGATTACTTGAATCAGTATCTCGATTTCGCCCGGCCCGTGCCGGTCAATCCTGTATCGACAAATGTCAATCTGCTGGTGGAAGACTGCCTAGTTTTACTGAGGCCGCTGCTGCGCAAGAAACAGGTGCGGATAGCTACGGAGCTGGCAGAAGGATTGCCTTCCTGCAGACTGGACGTGAACCAGCTGAAGAGAGTCATCGTCAACATCGTGCTCAACAGTATCGAGGCGATTCCAGACGGAGGCACGTTGCAGGTGGCTACCAGAAGTCGGACCGGAAAGGTGGAAATCGCCGTGCAGGACAGTGGGGAGGGTATCCGGGAGGAGGATCTGCCCAGGGTTTTCGATCCCTACTTCACTACCAAGAGCAGCGGCTCGGGTCTCGGGCTGCCCCTTAGCAAGATGATCGTCGAACAGCACGACGGCACGATTTTCATTGAAAGCCGCCCCGGCCGGGGGAGCATCGTTACCGTATCTGTTCCGGTGGAATCGGAGGAAACCCTCAATGGCTAAACTGCTGGTCGTGGACGACAAGGCGAATATCAGGAAGGTACTGAAAATCATACTCGAGAAGGAGGGGCATGCGGTTCAGACGGCGAGCAGCGCGCGGCAGGCACTGAGCAAGGCATTGGCCCGGGATCCGGATGTGATCATCTCGGATATCCGGATGGAAGACATGGACGGAAACGAGCTTTTTCACCTTGTTCGAGCTCGGGGAAGGAATATACCGTTCATCTTCATTACCGCTTTTGCCACCGTGCGCGGGGCCGTATCGGCCATCAAAGAAGGAGCTGTTGAGTACCTGTCGAAACCTCTCGACTACGGGCTGTTGAAGCGAACGATCGCCACCCTTGTCGAACAGAAGTCCCAGTCCGCTGCCTCGAAGGAGGAGGCGATCCTGGTTGGCACGAGCCCGGCCATGACGGCCCTGACCGAGCGAATCCGAACCGTCGGGGGAAGCAGTTCGACGGTGCTGATCATCGGGGAAAGCGGTTCGGGGAAGGAGCTGGTAGCCCGCCAAATTCACGCCCTCAGCGAGCGAAAGGACAAACCATTCGTCCCGGTGAACTGCTCCGCTCTCAGCATGAGCCTTTTGGAATCGGAGCTTTTCGGATACGAACGGGGAGCTTTCACCGGGGCGGAAAAGCAAAGGAAAGGAATCTTCGAGTTTGCCGACGGCGGCAGCCTGTTCCTGGATGAGGTATCGGAAATCGATCCGGTTATCCAGGTCAAGCTCCTTCGTGTGCTCCAGGAGCGCTGTTTCACTCGTGTGGGGGGCACGAAGCCGGTGAAGGTCGATGTCCGCTTGATCGCCGCTACCAACCGGAGGCTTGAGGAGTTGATCGAGCGAGGCCAGTTCCGCCGCGACCTCTACTACCGGATCAATGTGATCCCGATCCGCGTCCCGCCCCTGCGCGAGCATCTGCAGGATCTGCCCGAGCTGATTGACTTTTTCTGCACCCGTATATGTACCCGGGAGCGGCTCCCCCGGCCGTCGGTGTCAACCGGGTTTATCGAAAGATTGGGTTTATGTCCATGGCCCGGGAACATCCGGGAACTGGAGAATCTGATCGAGCGAATTCTCGTCCTGTACCGGCCGACGCTGCTCGAAACGCACCACGTCGATGCCGAACTGTCCACCACAGGCACTTCGGTGTCTCACAGCATGTCGGAGCGAGATCGCCTCCTCAGCGCTTTGCGCCTTACCCAGGGCAACAAGACCGAAGCAGCTAAAGTGCTGGATCTGCCGCGGCGGACCCTGTACAACAAGATCGAGAGATTCGGGATTCAACCGGAGGAGTACTCCCCTGTGTAAAATGTGCCAAAGCACCCGTCAGCTGGCACACATCATGGCACACCTGAACAGAAAAATCGCCGATTTACTCGCACGCAACAAGTGGCACGGCTTTTGCAGTACATTTTCTCAGAGGTCTGTCGGCCTCGATAATAAAAACTTAAAAGGAGCAAGAAGCCTATGAAGACGCTTCTCAAGGTGTTATCCATCGCCTTCCTGGTCTCTCTCATCGCGGGACCGCTTGTTGCCAGTCCTCAGGTGGAAACCGAGCCGACCAAGGTCGTGGTCTACGCAAGTGTGGACGAGGCGAACGCAAAAAAAATTCTCGACGCCTTCACGGCGGACACCGGGATCACTGTCAGCTTTGTCCACCTCTCGTCGGGACCGGCCCTGGCCAGAATCACGGCGGAGAAAAACAATCCCCAGGCGGATGTATGGCTGGGAGCCCCCAATGAGAATCACATCGTTGCAAAAGAACAGGGACTGAGCGTTGCCTACAAGTCCGCAGCCCTCAATTCGCTTGAAGATCAGTTCAAGGACGCCGACGCGTACTGGCGTTCTTTCTACATGAATCCCATGGCTTTCGCCGTTAATACAGAGGCACTGTCCAAGATCGGCGCGCCCACGCCCACTTCCTGGGAGGATCTGCTCAAACCTGTGTACAAGGGACAGATCCAGATGCCCACGCCCCAGTCTTCGGGCACGGCCTACAACGTCGTGGCCACCCTGGTAACGCTTTGGGGTGAGGAAAAAGCCTACGAATACATGAAGAAGCTCAATCCGAACATCCAGACCTATACCTCGTCCGGTACGGGACCTTCCAAGGCGGTGGCCGTCGGCCAGTGCGCCATCGGCATCCAGTTCACTCCGGCCTTTTTCGAGTTTATCGATCAGGGATATCCCCTCGAGGTCGTATTCCCCAAGGAGGGAGTTGGATACGAGGCGCCCGCGGTCTCGATTCTGGCAGGGGCCAAGAACATGGAAGCGGCCAAGATCCTGATTGACTGGCTCGTCTCCAAAGACGGTCAGGATGTTCTCAGCGCAGCCAAGACCTACTTCTATCCCGTCAATCCTGATGCAGCCCTCGGAAAGGGGATGCCCGATTTCGCTTCCCTGAAAACCGTTGGATTCAGTTCTCAATGGGCTGGAAAGAACAAGAAGCGCCTGGTGGAACGCTGGGTGAACGACGTACTGCCGGCAAAGTGAGCCGGAGCTTTATCTAGGTGTTTGGTGACGCGGCGGGAGTTGTGTGAAAGTGGCTCCCGCCGCATTCGCAATCAGAATGCAGAAAGCGCTAAAATGAAAACGAGTGTTTGGAACCGAGCGGGCAAACAGATACGGCTGATAAGCAGAGATCCCTTCCTGCTGATCGTGATCGTTTTGATCCTCGCCTCTCTTATAGTGTTTATTCTCTACCCCCTGTTCCGGGTTATCGCGATGAGCGTTTTCCAGGACGGGCGCTTTTCCCTGTCCGTGCTTGGGGAAGTCTTTTCCTCTTGGTATCTTCGCCGGGCCTTCCTCAACAGCGTGATGATGGGGGCCCTTACCGCTGTTATCGGGGCAATCGTCGGCTTTTTGTTCGCCTTCAGCGTGTCCCGGACCGATATCCCGTTAAAAAAGTTCCTTCATATCATGGCCATCATCCCGATCATTTCCCCGCCGTTCATCGGCGCGCTGTCGATCATCATGCTGTTCGGCAACAACGGCCTGATCACGTGGACTTTGCTGAAAATAAAGAATTTCCAGATCTACGGTTTCCGCGGTCTGCTGATCGCCCAGGTGGTTACTTTCTTTCCCGTGGCCTACATCACCCTGAGGGGGGTTTTGGAATCGATCAGTCCGACCCTGGAAGATGCGGCGCTGGATCTGGGAGGTTCCCGCTGGAAGGTCTTCCGCAGAGTCACCCTGCCGCTGGCTGTCCCGGGAATCGCCAGTGCCATGCTCGTGCTGTTCGTGGAGACCCTGGCCGATTTCGGCAATCCCCTGATCCTGGCGGGCAGCCAGTTTCCCATTCTCTCGGTTCAGGCCTATCTGCAGATCACCGGTATGTACGATCTGCCAAAAGGATCCGCCCTGGCTCTGATCCTGCTGGTTCCGTCGGTTTCCGTATACTTTCTGCAGAAGTACTGGGTTTCCAGGAAGCAGTACGTTACGGTGACCGGCAAGCCGACCAAGTCCTCCCCCAAGATCGTCTCGCCGGCTGTTAAATGGCTGCTTTTCGCCTCCTGCCTGCTCGTGGCCGCGTTCATCCTGCTGATCTACGTTACGATCCTCTGGGGGGCTTTTGCCCGGGTGTGGGGAAGCGACAATTCCCTGACCCTGCAGCACTTCAGGTACGTGTTCGGCGTGGGATTCAAAGCGGTCAAAGACACTCTGATCGTTGCCGGCCTCTCCACCCCTTTGGCGGGAGTCCTCGGCATGATCATCGCGTTCCTGGTCGTGCGCAAAACTTTCCCCGGAAAGCGTTTCATGGAGCTGTCTTCCATGTTGAGCTTTGCCGTGCCCGGCACGGTCATCGGCATCGGCTACGTCCTGTCCTTCAACAGCCGGCCGCTGCTGCTGACCGGGACGCTTCTCATCCTGCTGTTGAACTTCATATTCCGCTACATCCCGGTTGGAATACAGTCCGGCGTGGCTATACTGAGGCAGGTGGACCCCTCGATAGAGGAGGCGGCGATCGACCTGGGGGCGGACGCGAATCGGACCTTCCGCAAGATAACCCTTCCGCTCATGGTCCCCGCGTTCTTCTCCGGGCTGATCTATTCTTTCGTACGGGCGATGACCGCCATCAGTGCTGCGATCTTCCTGGTTTCCTCGAGCTGGCATTTGATGACCGTCCAGATCATGAGCCAGGTCGAATCGGGGAGGCTTGGCGCCGCAGCCGCTTTCAGCGTCATCCTGGTCGGGATCATTCTGGCGGCTATCATTCTGATCCGCTTTGCCCTGAGCTTGCGTTACGGTCGCATGGGCGGAACAATGCTGAAAATATAAGGATAGAATAAAATGAGCGTTCGTTTAGTCAATATCTCCAAAATCTTCCCCAGTCCCGATACCCCGCACAAGCAGGTGGTGGCGGTCAAAGGGGTCGAACTCGAAATCAACGACGGAGAAATGGTTACTCTGTTGGGTCCTTCGGGCTGCGGAAAAACCACCACCCTGCGCATCATCTCCGGTTTCGAGATGCCTACCACCGGAGATGTCTGGATCGAGGGTCAGAAAGTCAACGACCTGCCGCCCAATCGGCGGGACACTTCGATGGTTTTTCAGAGCTACGCGATTTTCCCGCACCTCTCGGTAGCCCAGAACATCGGCTTCGGACTGGAGCTGAAGGGGTGGAAAGCGGCCAGGGTCCGGGAAGAAGTCGAACGAATCATGGAGGTGATGAATCTCAAGGACATGTACCATCGCCGGCCGGATCAGCTTTCAGGAGGACAGCAGCAGAGAGTGGCGTTGGCCAGGGCGATCATCAACAAACCGAGCGTTCTACTGTTCGACGAACCGCTGTCCAACCTGGACGCGAAGCTCCGTGAACTGATGCGCGTGGAGATTCGCCGGATCCAGCAGACCTTCAAGATAACGAGTGTGTACGTTACCCACGACCAGGCCGAGGCCATGACCGTTTCCGATCGGATCGTGGTGATGAACGACGGCAAGGTAATGCAGATAGGAACCCCTTTCGAGATCTACTCCCGCCCGGCAAATTTTTTCGTGGCTGACTTCATCGGCAAGGTCAATCTCATCGAGGGACGGGTTACGGATACGGAAGGCGAGGCCTTCGTGGTGGAGTACAAAGCGGGCCGAAAGACGATCACCAGTTCGGCCGCCGCACATCAAAAGGGGCAGAAGGTCCTGACCGTGGTTCGGCCTGAATCCCTGCGCCTGGCGAAACCGGATGCCCCGGATTCCGTGCTTCTGCTCGGCAAGGTTGTGAAAATCGTCTATCTCGGTCCCACGGTGGAGTACGAGCTGTCCGTGGACGGCCTGAAAAGGACGATCGCCGCGGTGGTATCCAATCCGATCGAGGCGGGATTTTTCGACATCGGCGAGGAAGTGGCCATCGATTTCCATCCTCGAGCCGCCCATCTGATCCCGGCCGAGTAGTAGCTTCCGCCGTATTTTTCTGTATTTGACAGCACCGATTCCCCTGCCGTAGAATATCGGCGTACAGCTGTTTCCGTTTCTCGACGATTGAGATTCGGTGGACGGTACGTTCAAGATAGAGGCAACCAGGTAGACCGTCACTTGGGACTTGAAAGGCGGAGTTGGACAGTGGATCGAAACACACCTGGAAATCACCGACACCCAGGCCAAGCTCCGGTATGAGCTGCGGGGATATCCGGCAATCCCAATCCCCCGCCATAGCCAATACAGCGAACAAACCTATTATCCTGCCACGATTCCGAACTGAAGCCGTTGTTAGAGATCTATACCGCCCGGAGCTCCCTGGAGCGGAGAGAGGAGCTGCATCATGAGCAAACTTGCGATCAACGGCGGACCGAAGGTACGCACCGAACCCTTCCCTCCCTGGCCCCATTTCTTCGACGACGAGATCGAAGAGGTCCGAAAGGTCCTGCAGGAGGGCCGGGTCAACTACTGGACCGGAACCAGGGGGCGGGAGT
>CAZFMD010000134.1:2528-8536 GCA_964520025.1 uncultured Spirochaetaceae bacterium | reverse complement strand
GCAAGCCGGGGATCTGTTCCCGCAAAAAAGGACAGGCTGTGCACGGCTAACAACTGGAGAACCGGATCGATCTTCGAATCAAGAAGCTCCTGGAGGGTCACCTTGGCCGCATCGAACTGCCGCTCCAGCAGCAGGGCGGAAGCGTAGCTCCAGCGCAGCCAATCCCGGTGCGGCACGTTGGTCCCCTCCGCGGCTCTTCCGAAGTAGGTTTCCGCGGCCTTGGGCTCGTCTTTCATTGTCAGAAGGTAGGGAATACCGAACTGGAGGGCAAAGGTTCGCAGCAGCGCCGGTTTTTTATCCCGCAGGTGCGACTCCAGGGCGGATATCTTATCCACGTTGGAGGTAACCACGTAGGCGTTGATCAGCATCTTGACCGTGGCCTTGCGGCAGCGTCCTTTCTGGAACACCCTATGCTCGAGCAGGTGAATCAACCCCCGCCAGTCCTCGCTTTCCAGAAGCCGAAATAGTTTCCAATTCCAGAGAAAATAGCCGTTAATAATGATGAGTGTCAGCAAAAAAAGGACACCGGCGATCCAGTTCTTCGAAACGAACAGGGCGAAGTAGTCGCTTCCCAACAGGAGCAGGGGCATCAAGAAGATAAAGCCGAAAGACAGAAGAATCACCGCGTTGAACAGGATGTAGATGGTTTTAAATTTCATAGATAGTACCTATAATACGAGTGTTCCCGGTTTGCGGGGCTTTTTCAAGGGGTAAAATTATGAAGGAAATTTCCGTACTGGAACTGAAGGAGGGCACTTATTTCGACTCCCCCGTGTACCTGGATGAGGCCTTCATCCTCATCTCCCCGGATACGCCGCTTACAGATGAGTTGATTCGACGGCTGAAAAACTGGGGTTACGAAATAGTCTTGAGTGACGGAGCGCTTTCAGACGCGCCGGCTTACATCAGCTCCGGCGCTGCAAACTCCGCCTCCTCGGTTCTGGATATGGATATCAGGGACAAGCAGGAAATAGTGGATGCGAAAAAGCTGTACTACGCCCTGGTCAACTTCACCTTGGAGTCCTTCAAGAGATACAAGGAGGACAACCATCTGAACATCTCTCGCATGAGCGAACGGATCAAGCAGCTGATCGATATGGTGAAATCCAGCCGGGATGCCATTTTGCGCTACCCGGAGTTCGTCTATCCATCCGAGAACTACATGTACGTCCACAGCGTAAACTGCGCGATCCTGGCGCTGGCAATCGGGGAGCTGATGAAACTGCCTCCGCACCGAATGATCGAGTTGGGCCTGGCGGCTCTGCTGCACGACATCGGCATGCTCAAGCTTCCCGATGCGGTGTATCTCAAAGAGGACGATCTGTCGGACAAGGAGTTTCAACTCATCCGCGCCCACACAACCCTGGGCTACAAAATCCTCAAGGGATTTTCGGTTTCCGAGGAAATCGCCCTGGCCGCGGAGGAGCACCACGAGCGTCTGGACGGATCCGGTTACCCCAAAGCCCTTATCGGAGACAAAATCAGCCTCTACTCGCGCATTGTCGCCGTCGTCTGCTCCTACGATGCCATTACCTCCAAACGGATGTTTAAAAAACAGAACAACGCCCACTCCGCCGTAATGGAGTTGCTCAAAGGCAGGAACAAGCGCTACGATGAACAAGTCATCCGGTCTCTGATCGTCTGCGCCTCCGCCTACCCCCTGGGAAGCGTGGTCCTGCTCTCCGATGAGTCGATCGGCAGGGTAACGAAAACCAATCCGGAGAGCCCCCGTTTTCCCTTCGTGCAGGTCCTGATCGACAAGGAAGGCAAACGCGTCGAGGAACCGCTGCTGATAAAAACCGCTGAGGAGAACGGAGTATCGATCCAACGATGTTTCTCTCCGGATGAAACGCAACAGCTGGAACTGTAACGAGCACAGTAGCCGATGAGCGTAACCGTACAGCTGCCCTCGGGTCAAAGCGCCAACTATCCCGCTGGAACACGGGTGGAGGAGATCTTACAACACGGCGAGTTCGCCGCGGCGCAACAGCAACCGGTGGTCGCGGCATTGGTGAACGGAGCACTGGTCAGCTTGACCTACCGCATCGAGGTGAACTCCAGCCTCCAGGCGGTGCTCTTGGACACCCGTCTTGGAGCAAAAGTCTACAGGCGCTCCCTCTGTTTTCTCCTCGCCATCGCGGCCAAACAGATGTTTCCACAAGGACGATTGGTAATCGGACACTCTCTAGGTCGGGGATACTTCTACTACTTCGAGGGAACCTCCGAAGTTGCCCCTGATGACATAGAAAAACTAAAGGCGCGGATGCAGGAGATCGTAACTCAAGGCTGTCCGATCCGGCGGAAAGCCATTTCCTACCCGGAGGCGGTGCAGTACTTCGAAGACAACAACCAGCCGGATACGGTCCTTCTGCTGAAGAACCGAAATGACCAGAAGATCGCCGTATTCGCATGCGGCGAGTTTCTGGATCTTGCCCATGCGCCGCTGGTTCCGAATACCAGCATGCTCAACGTGTTCGATATCATCTCCTACCCCCCCGGCTTTCTGCTGCGCTACCCGCCGTGGAATCAACCGCAACAACTGGCTCCATTTCAGGAAAACCCCGTGCTGTTTACCATCTACCGGGAGTACAAGGACTGGGGAAAAATACTGAACGTTCGCTGTGTCGGGCACCTAAATGATCTGGTCAGCAGCCGCAAAGTACGGCAATTCATCCAGGTTGCCGAGGCCCTGCATGACAAGAAGATCGCTCTGATTGCGGATAAGATCTGCGAACACCGAGACGAGGCCAAGCTGATTCTGATCGCCGGACCCTCCTCCTCCGGAAAAACAACCTTTTCCAAGAAGCTTGCCGTCCAGCTCCAGGTCCTGGGACGGAATCCCTTTCCCATCTCTCTGGATGACTACTTCCTGCCCCGTGAGTATACACCGCTGGATGCAGAGGGCAACTACGATTTCGAAAACTTCAGGGCTATTGACGTAGAGCTGATGAACGCAGATCTGCTGCGCCTGATGCAGGGAGAGGAGGTTTTCCTGCCGCGCTTCGACTTCCACACCGGCACACGGCTTTCCGCTACACGGGCTGAAAAGCTCCCGGATAGAGCAATCATCATCCTGGAGGGAATCCACGGGCTCAACGACGAGCTCACCCCGGCAATCCCCCGGGAGCAGAAGTATAAGATCTACGTGTCGGCCCTGACCCAACTCAACCTGGACGATCATAATCGAATTTCGACAACGGAAAACCGCCTGCTGCGCAGGATTGTCCGGGATTCCCAATTCAGAGGACACAGCGCCCTGGAAACCCTGAGCATGTGGGATTCGGTACGGCGCGGGGAAAATATCAACATATTCCCCTTTCAAAACAGCGCCGATTCGGCTTTCAACTCGGCCCTGGATTACGAATTATCGGTGCTGAAAGTCTATGCCGAACCTCTCCTTAAGAGCGTGAAACCCACTCAAGAGGGCTTTCATGAGGCGGTACGGCTTCACTCGTTTCTGAACAACTTCACGCCCATTCCCCCCAGCTGGGTACCGGAGTATTCCATTCTGAGGGAGTTCATCGGCGAAAGCTCTTTCAAATATTGATTCCATTGAAGTGCCTGAAAAACTGTAGTATAGTAGAGGGGTGAATCCGCCAGTGCGTTCCGTCGGCTGGCACATCCTAGGAGGTACAGGATGAAAAAGTTGCTTTTGCTACTGGTACTCCTTGTTTTCGTAGCCACCGGTCTCTGGGCTCAGTTCTATACAACCCTTCCGAGGGAAGAACGAAAGACTCTGGCCGAGGCCTACTACCTGGTAGGACAGCAATATGAACAGAAGGGGGAAAATCAAAAGGCCCGGGATTTCAAGGATATGGCCCTCAATATCGATCCCGGACTCGATCCGTCGAATATCCAGCTTCAGGATCTTCCCACCGCAGCCGCGCTAATCCTCGCGGGAAAGGCAAAATTGGCGGCTGTGCCGCGAACCCGGGCCGAGGCAAACCAGGAACTGATCAAATCCAAGTTCCTGAGATGGATCTCGGCACTCTTGAGCGAAGATACGACTGGAATGCTGGAACTGATGGAGGGTTCGGTCTACGTCGCAGATCTGGGCACAGAGCTGACCCAGAGTCAGATCGAGTCGGAGCTGGACAGCTTTTTCGCCTCCACCGACCTGAGCGGCCTTGCACCGACTGAGGTATATGACCTGGATAGCCTGAATGTCTCTCCGGTCACCGGCCCTTGGGGAGAGACCTACTCCCTCCAGGTACGGGCGAAAATGGATTTCTCTGCACAGGTAGGATTCTGGTCAGAGCAGCAGAAGTACCTGATGCACCAGTCCAAGGGCAGATGGCTGCTGTTCAGCATCGGGCAGAAACTTCCCCCGGCCAGCTGGAGCCCGAAAGCGGCGCCTCAGGTCACCCGGCCGGCCACCGCGGGATTGGAAGCCGGACCGCATTCTGAGATCGAGAACGCGCTTCTCTCCTGTCTTAATGCTTTTCTGGACAAAGATGTGGATTCCGCGGCTCGCTATTTCGCCGAGGAGGTGCGCATCATCCGGCTGGACACGACTTTGACCAGAGAGGAGATCGCCCAAACATTCATGGGCTACTTCGAGGGAGCTGATTTCAGTGACGTTTCCGGAGCAGACGTGGTGGATGCGGATAGTATCTTTGTCTCCCCCTCGGATCGCTTCCCCTCCCAATCGCCGGGAGAGGAGTACCTGCTTACGGTGAAGACCCGCCTGGATCTGTCCGATACGATTCCCTTCTGGACACGTTTTCAGGACTACTACTTCGCCGACGAGATGGACGCCTGGAAGATTTTCGCCATATTCTAAAGGTTTGGACGTACCCGCAGGAATCCGGCAAAGAGGGATCGAACAACGCGGTAAGCAGGGTTACCTTTCTGCACTCTGAGCACACCTGGAAACGGTGCTCGTATACCGTACAGAGGTTCGTGTTCGTGTCCAGGTAGCGGCAGGGCGCGTTTTTGTTGATAGCCAGACCCCGGAAACCGACCCGGCGTTCGTAGCAACACAACCCGCAGCGAAGGCAGATTGCATCCCACCTGGCCCTTCGCTTGGCTCGATTTGTCATGATAGAAACCGTTTATTCGGAGAGGGGAGCGAAATAACCGCTGCGGGTTCGCCCGCTCTTTCTGTGGAATACAACCTCGGTCTGAAGGTCGATGTAATTCTTACCGAACCCTGATTCTGATGGAGATCTGAGTTCCAGCAAGTAGCTCGATCCCAACCGCCTGCGCATATCCTCGATCAGATTCGCCACCCCCTTCGCCGAGTAGAAGGGAGTCACCGAACCACCTGTCTGGGTCGAGATATACTCGAGCTCCCGATCCGCCTCTGGACCGAAGTACACAACGTACAGCGGGATCGAGTTGTTTTGCAGATAGTCGGTCACCTCGGCCAGGGTGTAATCGGAGAAGGAATCCCGGTTGATCGCTCCTGTTGTCAGCAGGATAACCGCTTTCCGCGGGAAATACGCGCTGCCGGAAACGAGCTGGGAGGTTGCCAGACGCAGGGATCTGTCCAGGTGCCAACGCGGGCTCCAGGGACCGCTTAGGGCAGCCTCTCTGGACTCCAGGCGAGTGGCGCCCAATTCGGTCTCCACCACCGCCTGCTCGCCGGCGCTGAGAACCCTCCAGCTGCCGGACTCCTTCGCTCCTTGTTGCTGCTCATGGAGAGATTCGACGGCCCCCGAAAGATCGGATAGATAGGCCTTCATCTGCGGAGATTTTTCTACAACCAGGGAAATCTCGAGCGGAGCCGGATCTCCAGGAGCATGGTGCATCCGGGCTGAGGGTATTTCCCTGTAGAACTCGCTGAAAATGAAGTTCTCCTCCTGCAATCCGACAACTGGACGCCCCTTCCTGTCCTCCACCGTAACCTGCACTAGAATTTCGGGAAAATCCAGTGAGTTAACGCGATCGACCTGCACAAACAGGCTGGTATACAGGGCGGCCATCTCGGAGAGGATGTAGACCTTGTTCTGGTCGAAATCCACGACATAGACCTCTCCGTTCGGGCTTACCGCCAGATGGGTCAG
>CAZFMD010000134.1:0-2428 GCA_964520025.1 uncultured Spirochaetaceae bacterium | reverse complement strand
CGTTGCCCCAGTCGCTCACGTACAGGTATCCCTGGCCGTCGGTGGCCAAATACTGAGGACCGAGCAGCTGCCCGGGAGCGCTTCCCTTGCCGCCGATGAGAAGCAGCCGCTCACCCCGGAGATTCATCTTGAGAATCTGATTTCTCCCGTATTCGGCGACAAACAGGATCCTCTGCGCGCTAGCCGGGTCTTCCACTTCCAGACAATCGTAGGGCCGATCGAAACCTCGAATACCGCCCTGAAATACCCTCTGTACGGCGTTGTTGATATCCAGGAGCAGTACTTCATTGGAGGCGAAGGCAACCACGTATACCGAACCGTCTTCGCGAATCCAGACGGAGGAAGGTCTTCGCAGGGGATAGGAGGAACTGTCATTTCCATCGATTACGCTGGCAACGACAAAAGAACCGCGTTGTTCAAGCTGTTCCCCCAATCCGCGTCGGTAAGTCAGCACCTCTACGGTGTTGTCCACCACCGTGTTGCCCGGTTCCTGTTCCAGCAGGGTTCGCCACTCCCCCAGGGCGGCGTCCTCGAAACCGGCACGGTACAGGGCACCGGCCAGCCAATAGCGGGTTCTCGGATCCTGAGGTTTGCGGCTCAGGGATTTTTCGAGGGACAGGATCGAATCTTCGAAATTGCCGGAATGAAAGGCCCGCAATCCCCAGCGGAAATCCTCGAAAGCCTGCACGGCCTGCATATCGATTTCCTGTGCGGAGGTTAGCGCGCAGACGAATAGCAAAAGAAAAACGAGGTTTCTCACCATCAAGGTACTATACACTGAATCAGGCAAAGGTATCTATACGATGGGTTTCCCCGTTGGGGATTTTGATTTTTCCCTTTACACCCAGATAGAGAATGCTCTTTATCTGGCGCAGATCAATAACCTCTTGCCCGCCCGCAGGTTGGATCGGCATTTCTGAAGACTGTTGATTGGATGAAATACTCTCGACACTCATTTCTCGAGCTCCATGCAATCCTATGCATTACAGTTCTAGTATCGACCTGTTCCCGATACGAAATTACTCGGATTTCCAGGAAAAAAAGGCCTCCCGGTAGCGTTCCTCGACCTCATGATTTGCAGGATGAATCAGTATCGGTGAGAGCGAGACATATCCTGCCTCCACGGCGGCGAGATCTGAGCCCTCCTCCATCATGCCGCCGGGAATCTGTCCCCCGATGAAGCTGTACAGATCCCCCTGAGGAGAGATGAAACGAACAAGTTCATCCTCATAGATCCGCCTGGTGGGAATGGTGACTACAGGTTCGGCCGGTTCGTTCCGATTCGGGAAATTGATGTTGAGGAAATGGTCTTCGGACCAAAGATCCCGCATGGTCTTGATGTTACCCGTCATGAACTTTACGGCGAAATCCAGATAGTAGGGGGGTTGATAGGTGCTGAGGGAACAGGCCACCGCCGGCTTGCCCAGGAAAGCGCCTTGACGGGCGGCGGCGGCGGTCCCTGAATACACAATGTCGGTCCCCAGGTTCGGCCCCAGGTTGATGCCGGCTACCACCATATCGATCTCCACGGGAATCAACCCCAGGCAGGCGTGGAGCACACAGTCCGCCGGTGTTCCCCCTGATGCGTACTCCCGCTCTGCGTGTTTTGTGAACTTCGTCGGATTTCCCAAAGTAATCGAGTGAGAGCTGCCGCTGCGATTGGAATCCGGGGCAACAACCCAAACCTCGTGCTCCTCCCCAAGAGTTTTATGCAATAACTGCAATCCCGGGCTTTCGATTCCGTCGTCGTTTGTAAGGAGTATATTCAATACTTGAGGCCTCTATCAGTTTTCGAAAATGATCTGCGCCCCGGCGGCGGGATGCACAAGGAACAGCTCGGGTTTAAAGCTGAATATTCGCTCGTAGGCTTCCAAGCGAGCCTCGTACTTGGGGATTGCTGTTTCCTCGATTAAAGTCACGGTGCAGCCGCCAAATCCGGCCCCGGTCATCCGGGATCCGTACACGCCATCGGTCTCCCAGGCACGTTTCACCAGCCAATCCAGTTCAGGGCAGGAGACCTCATACTGATCCCGCAGGCTCTCGTGGGAACGGTTCATGAGCTTTCCGAAGCTCCCGATATCGCCGCGGCGTAGACTCGCCTCCGCATCCCGCACCCGCTGATTCTCCTCCACCACGTGCAGGCATCGTTTGCGCGTGGTCTCCGGGATCAGCCCCAGGCTGTCCCGCAGGTCCTCCGTCGTGTAGTCCCGAAGCGATCGTCCCGGTTTCCGGGAGCTCAGCAGGCTTACACACTTCTCACATTCCCCGCGACGTTGGTTATACTCCGATTCCACGAGACTTCGCGGTACACTGGAATTGGTAATCAGTATTTTCACGCTTCGAAAAGCGATCGGTATGTGGCTGTGCTCCATACTGCGGGTATCGATGAACATGGCCGACCCTGACTTTGCCATGCGGGAGACAAACT
>CAZFMD010000133.1:6738-8617 GCA_964520025.1 uncultured Spirochaetaceae bacterium | reverse complement strand
TGTAAATAATCCTCAAAACCTTTTGGGGGCAGTAACAGCGTTGTTTTCTCCTTCGGTAAGGGCAAGAACCATATTCCTCGCTCTCATTCTCTGCCTGACGGCGGCTGTCAGTGTTCAGGCCAGGGGCCGGGCGGAGCGGGAATCCCGCCAGCGTCTTGCCGAGGTCCAGCGGCTGATCCAGGAGAAACGCTACAACGAGGCGGTGAGCCTTCTCTCCGAGGTGGTTCGGGAGGACCCGGATCGCTTCGATGCGGCGGAACAGCTGATGGAGCAGATCCGCACCCGCAGGGCGGAGATCGACCAGAGCTTCGCCGAACTGAACGAGGCAATCCGGGAAAACGAATCAGAAAGAATCGTGGCCCTGATCGATGAAGTTGAAAAGCTCAATCCCTACCCGAGTGAATCAGAGGCGGATCTGCTGGAAATGCTGCGCGCCGCCGGTATCGAGCGCATCTACTTCGTCAACCTCTTCCAGCAGCTCATGGCCCGGGCCAGAGCCCGGATTCAGGCCGGGGTGTACCGTCAGGCCGTGTTAACCTACATGGAGTTCTTCGGGGAAAACTTCCGGATCGTCAGGGAGAATTTCGACGAGGAGGAGTACGGCAACATCCTCAAGAACTCGGTGAACAACGCCGTGGCAGAGCTGCAACAGGCGATTGCGGACTACGAGGCGTCCCGGAATCCTTTGGAGGACAGGTCAGAGGGATTCGGGGCGGATCCTGAAATCCTTCCCTCCGAGGTCGCCGCGGTGTCCGCACTTCTTGAATCCATGGCTGAAGCTGTGGCAAAGGTGGTGCGTTCCGGTCGAACCTTTCAGGCCCAAAACGAACGGGTCAAGGAAAACTCCGCGGACAACCAGTACGATCTGTTCCTCTACTTTGCCGACCAGCTGGTCTTCGGTCCGCGTAACAGCAGCTCCGAGGGGATCGCCTACGCCCTGGATTCGCTCTGGCGCAGTGAGCTGAACGGTTTGCAGTCCGCTGTGCTGCAGCGGGGGCAGTCCGCCTATGAGGCGGCGGTGGAGAGCCTGCGCGAGAATTCCCTGGATGCCGCTGCGCTGCGTGTAGAGGAGGCCCAGGCGCTGTTTCCCGCGCTTCTGGATCTTCAGACCCTGTGGCCGCTGCGCGTCCAGCCCACCCGAGCCTATCCGAACGGCGAGGCGGGGCGCTCCGCCTTTGCCGAGGCTCTGCCCGGGTTTCTTCGCACCCAGGAGTATCTGAAAGCCCTGGAGGGCTATCGCGTCCTGATCCGAACCAACAGACGGGTTGCCGCCCTAACAACCAAGGAGCTCGTCTCCGCGGAGCAGATCTACGACGACCGGGAAGAGCTGGCAGGCCTGCTGCAGGACACTTCTGAGCTGGATTCTGCCTGGAGCGATCAGCTGCAGAGCTACAGACAGGGGGCCGGGCTCGGTTTGTCCCTGACCGATCACGCGTCCCAGGCGGGGGATGTTCTCTCCGATATCGGCAACACTCTGGTGGAAATCCAGGAGCTGGACATCCGCCTGCTGTATCGATTGACCCTGCTTCAGGGAGCCGAGTTCGAGAGACTTTTCCGCATCTACGAGGAACAATTCGAGGAGGCCGTGCAGCTGCAGGATGGAGAAGAGGTGCCCACGGAGACCGGTACTCGCCTGGCGAAGTACCCGGCTCGGGCCCGGGACAAATACCTATCGCTGAAGGAAGATCTGGAGAATCTTGATGCGGGAGTTGCTACGTTGTTGAGCGACGTGCGCAAGAAGGCTGTCGAGGATCCCCGGAATATCGAAATTAAGAACGCTATCGACTCGCTTGGGGGTCTGGATGAACGTACCGCCGATCTGCAGAGACAGCTGGAGCCCCGGCTCGAAGACGCCCAGCAGGCGGCGTTGCTGGCCGAA
>CAZFMD010000133.1:0-6638 GCA_964520025.1 uncultured Spirochaetaceae bacterium | reverse complement strand
GAGACAGCTGGAGCCCCGGCTCGAAGACGCCCAGCAGGCGGCGTTGCTGGCCGAAAGGTACAAGCGGGAGGGCCTGCAGCGTTATCTGGATGCCCGGGCCGATGTAGCAGGCGGCAGGTACGACTCGGCAGTTGAAAACATAGAGATAGCCACGGAGCGTCTCGATACCTCCTTGACCTACCAGGAAGATGAGGAGGTGCGGCGGATCCGCAGCGAAGAGCTGATAGAACTGGCCGAGAGAATTCGCATAGAATTGACCGAGGAGGTGATCGTAGAGGTCCGCGAACTCATCGAGGAAGGCCGAAGACGCTATGCCCAGGGGGATTTCACCGGGGCGGAGCAGAGATTTCGAACGGCTCAAGATGAGTGGTTGGATGCCTTTACCGAGGAAAACGAAGAGGTCAATTTCTGGCTGGAGCTGGTGCGCAGCGCTGTAGACGCCACTACGGGCCGGACAATTGCCCAGACCGATCCGCTGTACAAGGAGATGAGCCAGCTGTACAATCTCGCCCTGGGGGATTTCGAGACCGGACGGCAGTTGATCGAGCAGGGAAGAGTCGGGGAAGCCCAGGAACCGCTGAATCGCGCCGAGAGCAGGCTCCTCAAGATCCTGTTTCCCTTTCCCTTCAATGCCAAGGCCAGAGTTCTCGCGCTGCGGATCCTGCAAATACGAGACCCCGGAGCTTTCAGTGCCAGGATTACCGACAAGTACAATGAAGCCTTGAGCCGCCGGGGGGAGAGTCCCCAGGAGGCCTATGCCGACTTGAAGGATATCGAACAGATCCTGCCGACCTATCCCGGGCTGCAGAGAGCTATCGCCAACTTGGAGGTTGTTCTGGGCTTTCGTATTCCTCCCCCGGATCCGGCCAAGATCGCCCGATCCAGGGATCTGTACCTGGAGGCACAAGCGATTTGGGACAGGCAGCAGCGCTTCCTGTTCGAAGATGCTCTGAACAATCTGAACCAAGCGATCAGCCTGGATCCGGATAACCGGAAGGCTGTGGTCCTGAAGGACCAGCTGCTGCGTGCCATGGGAGGAGGGGTCACGATCGTACTGTCACCGGAGGATCAGCGCCTGTTGCAGCAGGCACAGCAGCTGTATATAGAGCGTAGATATTTCGAGGCCCTGTTGATCGTGGAGCAGCTGTTGAGGAAATCGACGAATCAAACCAATGCGGATATCCTGGAATTGGAGAAGCGGGTCCGGGCCAAAACGGGGACGTAGAGTGTGAAAATATTTCGGTTTCCAACGCTGCCGCCTGCTTCCCTGCTTCTGTTACTGCTCCTGGTTGCGCTCTGCGCCCCTGTTGGCGCCCAGAGTTTCTACTGGGAAACCCCCCAGGTACTGATTTCCGGGCAGGCACGTTTCCCCGCTGCCGCCTCCGGAGGCGATCTGGTGGTCGTGGTCTGGCAGGAAGTGGAAACCCGGCCCGAGGGGGGAGGACAGATCTACCTGTCAATACAGAGCTCTCGAGATTTCCGCAACTGGCAGCGAAACGATCGTTTCTTAGGGCCCATACCCTTCGAGGAGCAGGAGCTCCAGCTGTACTCTTTGGCCGTGGACCGAAGCGGCACGATCTACCTTGCCATAGCCGCCGGAGAGCGGCAGACCGAGCTGTATCGTTCCACGAACGCCGGACAGAGCTTCGTCCTGCTGTCCACCGTAGAGGCCGGCACCGCCAGCCTGGCGCCCAGTATCTCCCTGACAGACGGCGGGAACATCCTGCTGTTCGTGACCCAGGAACAGGGCAACTCCCTGTTCATCTACTACAGCGTGAGTGTCAACGGCAGGAACTGGAGTCCTTTCCAGTCCCTCGTGGAGGCGGGAGATTTCCCCATCAACTTTCTTCCCTCCCACGCATCGTTATACGGCCGGGAGTACGTGGTTTTCCAGGCCTGGCCCAGTGGAACGGGGAGCGAGCGCAATTACCAACTGTACCTGGTATCCAGTACCGACGGGGGGTACAACTGGAGCGCCCCGTCCAGACTGCAGCTTACCGAGAACATCGCCGGGGAAGACCTGGTGCCGGAGTCGTACTCCAACCAGCGGCCCCATCTGAGCCCCAAGGCGGGCAACCTGGCCGTATCCTGGGAACGTCAGCGGGGAGCGGGTGTTCCACGGATCTTCTTCTCGGAGTTCCAGACGGACGGTACGATCGTGGAGGCGGAAGCGGTGACAGCGGGGCGGGGAACGGCACGATTCCCCCGCATCGTCACGATTCGCGGCAATACCCTCCTGTTTTGGTTTGATGACCGTCGCGGGGAAAATCACATTTTCTTCGCGGAAAAACGGGGCGCTCTGTGGAGGGAGAGAGATCTAAGCGATATCAGCGGATCTTCCTTCTTTCCCTATCCCGTCGAGCTGGACGAGCAGCTGTTCGTGTTTTGGGAAAATCGAGTCGGTGAGGACTCGAAAATCATGTTCCTGGAACCGGATCAAGCCGTGAAATCGCCTTCGGTAAGGCCGCTGAACTTCGATCCTACCAGACGCTCCCGCCAGGATATCGTGCAGATCGCGTGGACCCTTCCGGCAGATCCCTCCGGCATTGCCGGGGTCGGCTACCTGTGGACGCAGGAGGGCAGCGAGCCGCTGGAGCAGCAGCTGCGCGCCCTGACCGACACCACCTCCATACAGCTGAGTGCGGATCGGGACGGTCCCTGGTATTTCAGGATCGCCACGCAGGACTATGCGGGAAACTGGTCCGAACCGGCCTCGGTGGTGTTCACCCGGGATACGCAGCCGCCGGCTACGCCGGTGCTCAACCCGCCGGAAACCGACGCAGAGGGTTATGTGGTGTCCAACACCTTGGCCCTGCAGTGGCAACCGCCGGCGGTAACCGCGGATCTTGCGGGGTATTCCTACTCCATGGTCTATATGGGCTCTGTGGAGCAGGAGCGCTTCGATGTCGAACCCCGCCTTGCCCCGCGCGTGCTGACCACTGCGACCCGATCCCCGGCCTACAACAATCTGGACAACGGTCTCTGGGCCTTCTCCGTGTCTTCGGTGGACGAGGCGGGCAACATCAGCAATCCGGCTACGGTTGCGATGCGGCTGAACAAATATATCCCGGTCACCTTCATCAGCAGCGTGAACACGCAGACCGATCCCTTCGGAGTGCTGTCCCTCAGCATCGGGGGCCGGGGCTTCTCGGAGGGAGGACTGGTTGAAAGCGTTATCCTGGACCAGGATGGCAAACCACCCTATGACTATACCTTTGCAGGAGGCCAGGGCCTGTTCAACGTGGTCAGCGATCGCCTGATCCGCGGTCTGAACGTCGTGGATATAGAGGAGGGGCTGTACGCGGTCGGAGTGGTGCACCCGACCAGGGGCAGTGCCTTCACCGCACCCACGCTGTTCATCGAGAGCCCCGGCACCGTGAAGTTCGGAGATTTCTCCTTCGAGTATTCCCGCTACTGGCGCAGCATACGCCGCTTTACCTATACACTGAGCTCGGGATGGCTGATCATGGGATTGATCCTGGCGTTCCTGGCCGTCATCCTGGTGGTTTCCGCCCGAAAACTGGCAGGGATCGTTCAGGAGGGAAGGCTGCTTCGCACTGAGATCCTGGCGGTGATTCGAGGAGAGGTTTCGATTTATGAGGAAGAGAGAATGAAAGAGTTGAAGAGACGAGGGCTGAAGCTGCGGGCAAAGTTCACCATGCTGTTCATGATCCTGGTGCTGATCACGGTGCTGATGGTTTCCATCGCTCTGGGCTGGTTCATGATCGGCCGCCAGCGGGAGAACCTTACCACGGGACTGCGACAGCAGGTGGAAGTTCTCATGGGTAGTGTGGCCGCCAGTGCCGAGGAGAGCCTGCGGACCGAAGACGTGATTCAGCTGGGGCTGCTGCCGGATCAGATCAGCTCTATGCAGGAGGCTCAGTATTTGACGATCACCGGTTCGGGGGTAAGCGATTCCGGGAATTTAGACTACGTCTGGGCCACCAATGATCCTCAAATCGATTCGAAGCTGCCGGCCGGCACCTTTGATCCGGCGTCGAGAGGAACGGTCAGGATGGCCGATGATCTGTCCCCATTCATCGAGCAGATGGCCCAGCAGGTGAACAGCGAAGCCATGCAGCAGATGGGTGATCGGATAGACGAGTTGAATCAATTGAATGCTGAAGCGAGTGAGTTGTTCAGAAAGATTCGCACCGACCCGCAGGCCGCCGGGCAGCTGCAGGAGGTGAGCCAGGAGATTGCCGGTCTGGAAACGCGGATGTTGAGTGAACTGCGACGTATCGGTTCGGTTTCCGGCAGCTTGCCGATCTTCGATCCGCAGCAGCTCCTGCCCTTCTACACCTTCTACCGGCCAATCGTGTACAGAGTGCCCGGAGAAGAAGTGTACTTCCGAGGTGCGGTGCGCATGGGAGTGTCCACAGAGAGAATAAGCGCCGAGCTGGAGAATGCCCGAAACAGCCTCGTCATCCGTGCGGGGATCATTGCCCTGATTGCCGCCGGCCTGGGACTGGCCGCAGCCTTTCTCTTGGCCTTGATCATCAGCACGCCGATCAAGAAGCTGGCCCTGGGCGTGGCCAGGATCCGGGACACCGAGGACAAGGAGGAGCTTAAAGATCACGTGATCGAAGTCCGCTCCAGGGACGAGATCGGAGACCTGGCCAACACGGTGAACCAGATGACCCAGTCCTTGGTCACAGCTGCCGTAGCGGCTAAGGACCTCACTGTAGGTAAGGGGATTCAAAAGCGATTTATTCCTTTATCACAGGATCCCACCGACCCGCAGGGTGGAAAGGGAAGTACAGGGGGTGAGACCAACGACAATATTGAATTTTTCGGGTTTTACGAAGGTGCCAAAATGGTATCTGGAGATTATTTTGACTATCGAAAACTGACTGATAAATACTATGCAATAATTAAATCTGATGTGTCGGGTAAAGCTGTGCCTGCAGCTTTGATAATGGTTCAAGTAGCAACAATATTCTCGGCCTACTTCCGAGACTGGACACCAAAAGATCCTGGATTAAAAATCGATGATCTAGCGTACCGAATTAACGACATGCTTGAAGAAAGAGGTTTTAAAGGACGATTTGCTACCCTTACTCTGTCTATAATCGATATTGAGACAGGAAAAACCTACCTTGTGCATGCTGGAGATAAAGATCAACATTTTTATCGAGCATCTCTTGGGAAAATGGTGAAGATTGAGCTTCCGGATGCTCCGGCTGCCGGTGTATTCCCTTCGGATTTTATACCAGATCATATGCGATTCAAGATTGTATCTCAGCAGCTACAGCCAGGTGATGTATTGTTTTTATTTACAGACGGAATCGAGGAGGCCAAGCGTACCTTTCGCAACGAACGTTTCGAAACCATCGTTTGCGACGAACCGGGGCTGGAGGAAAACGCCGAGCACGGCGGAACCCACCTGAAAGGTTCGGACAACGAGGAGCTCGGCCAGATCCGTATCTACGATATCATCAACGCTGTTTTCAACCGGCAGACCTTCCGACTGGTCAAGTTCCACAACCCTATCCCGGAGGAAGATCTGCTGTTTGATTTTACCGATTGTGAGGGAACGGTTGAGGAGGCGGTCCTGGCCATGGTGAGCGTGGAGAAGGTGTTTCGCCTGAATCCAGATCCTTCGGCCACTGCAGAAGATCATGTAGTTGTGGACAAGAGCATCGATGAATTCCTTAAAAACCACTTCCAGCAGTACGAGCGCTACTTTCACACCAAAGTCAAAAGCGAAGAGGAACACTCCTTCGTGACCTACAGCCGTCTCAAGGAAGACGACCAGTACGACGATCTCACGATCCTGGCCATACGTAAGAAGTAGTTTTTTATAGATGTACGGAAAAGACCTGAGCTCCGAAGATTATCCTAGAACCTTTTGGAGAGACAGATGAAAAGGCTAGTATTGATAGGAGTGCTCATTGTCGCAGCGGCGGGCCTGTTGTGGGCTCAGAGCTATACGGTTGTGATTCAAAACGCCGAACAGATGACCTTTCACTACGTGATGGATCCTCCGGAGCTGACCGCCTTTGAAACCGCGACCAGCATCTTCGAGAACGTCGTTTACGACTATTTTGCCCAGGCGCCGGCAAATGGCGATGATTTCTCCGGTTTCAGTGAACTGGCTGCGGGTGAATCCTTGAGCCTGGAAGACCTTGCGGAGGGCAAGCACCTGCTGGTGGGGTTTTTCGTAATTCCCGGACAGATGGGATTTCCCGTTCGGGTGATCACTCTGCAGGCCGGGGGCGGGTTGGATGAACGAACCTACCAGATTTTCAGCGAACCGGCCCTGCTCACAGCCCGGGCCGGCAGGGGCAGGATCAGTGATTATGACCCGATCCCGCCTCAGGCCGTGGCTGCCGCCGTGCCCAGCGCAGAGGCTCAGGCCCTGGCGCCGGCCACCTCGGCCGCCCCCACTGCGGCTGCTGCAGGCGGGGCGGAGGCTGCCCCGGTCGTTCCGGCCGTGGCCGCTCCGGCCGCGGAGGAGGGATTCTTCCGATTCCAGATCGACAATCAGTACGAGGATTGGGAGGCCATTCCCGCATTTCTGTCCTTTGCCTCCGATCGAACGCTCCCCAGCTTCACCCGGGAGCAGTACGGCGGGGATTTCGAGGTGTTGCCCATCGATCAGTCACGGCACTGGGGCTCGAAAGGCACGTCGCTCA
>CAZFMD010000132.1:1648-8683 GCA_964520025.1 uncultured Spirochaetaceae bacterium | reverse complement strand
GCCGAATCGCTCTCTTCCGTACACCATCAACACGGAACCCAGGATGATCAGCCCGGCCCCGATCAGAAAGCGCAGGGTAAGGATTTCGTGCAGCACGATCACCGCCAGGATCGTAGAGAGCACTGGTTTAAGAAAAAACACGATGCTGCCCACGTTCGTGGAGGTCAGGCTCATTCCCTTGTAGTAAGAAACGAAGGTCAGACCGGAGCAGAAAATCCCCAGGTAGAGCAGCGGCCAGATGTTCCGCCCGTCCAAACCTGCGAACACCGGGATCCCCCGGACCAGTAGCCCGGCCAGCAGCACCACCGCACCGAAGGTGATGACCAGAGTGGTGGTCACCAGATTGCCGAACCGGGCGGTTACCGGTCTCATCAGCACCGAGTAGAATCCGAATACCGCCACCCCGGCCACACCGATCAGGATGTAGAGATTGAAGTTGCGGGTAAAGGGGTTGGCGATGACCGCCAGGCCGATTACTCCGATTGCGATCGCCGCCACCATGACCCGGTTCGCCCTCTCCTTGAGGATGATCATCGCGAATACGGCTATAAAAACCGGATTCACCGAGAAGATGAACACGCTCAGGGAGGCGGTGGTCCTGGCCAGAGCGATCTGATACAGCAGCATGCTCACCGGAACGAACAGCACACCTAAAAAAGCCAGGTAGGCGAGATCTCTGAATCGAAATCGGATCTTCCGCCGCCGGATTTCCAGCAGGGCGAAGGGCAGCAGGGCCAGCGCGCCGATGCAGAAGCGCAGGCAGTTGATCTGAGTGGCCTCCAGCCCGTGGATCAACTTCGAGGTCACCTCGAAAGTTCCGAACATCAGGG
The DNA here is from genome assembly GCA_964520025.1 of uncultured Spirochaetaceae bacterium. Classification (GTDB taxonomy): domain Bacteria; phylum Spirochaetota; class Spirochaetia; order SZUA-6; family DRHE01; genus JAFGQJ01. The sequence continues at coordinate 7,853 of CAZFMD010000132.1, read as the reverse complement.
ATGTCAGCCCCAGGTAGAAGTAGCCTTGGTTGAATTTCATGATTTACCGGATTGTATTTCTGTATTCCCTATGAATCAGTGCACCATCGAGCCCGTTCGGAGTCTGGGATCACTCGCCGCTCAGGCTCAAGGCACCGATGGGACAGTAGGCAACGGCCGCCTTGATCTGCTCCAAGTCACCGTCGGCGATCTTCCTCTCCGCCGGATAGCCGTCGTCCCGGAATTGCATCTTGCCATCGGAAGCGGCACGGCAGATCTTACACTTCGAACACCAGATCGTATCGACCTTCAGCTGCATAGATCTTCAGCTCCTTTTGACAGGCCCCACTGTATCGCAGCGGGACCTCACCGACAAAGGTTCTCTATTTCTCCGGCCCGTTGGGCTCCAACACGACCTTGACCGCCCCATCCCGCCGGTTCTCGAAAGTGTCCAGGGCCTTGGCGAACTCCTCCAGGGGAAATACGTGGGTGACCAGATCTTTGACCGCCAGCTTGCCCGAGCCGATCAGAGAAACCACCTTTCGGCTCACGTTCGGATTGGCCTTCACACCCACCACCATGATCTCGTTTCGGCACAGGTACTTGAAGGGGATCTTCTCCTGGACGCTCTCGGGAGGCACACCCAGCAGTCCGATCCTTCCTCCTTCTTTGACCATTCGGATGGCCTGGTTCAGCGTGCCCTCCGCCCCGGAGGCCTCGAACACCTCGTCCGCTCCCACCCCGCCGGTAGCCGCCCGCACACCCTCCACGGGATCCTGCTTCTCGAAGTCCACCAGCACGTCGGCAACCAGCTTTCCGGCAGCCTGCAGCCGACTACGGCGCCCCACCGCGATCACCCGGTTGGCTCCCAGAATCTTTGCCATCCGCATGGCCATGATCCCGATCGGTCCCGGCCCGATCACCGCCACCGTTCCCCCGGGAGTGATCCCGGTCAGATCCGTTCCGTGGGCCGCCACCCCGGCGGTGTCCACCAGGGATCCCTCCACGAAGCTCACGTGCTTCGGCATCTTGTGGATCGCCTTCACCGAGTACACGTTGTACTGAGCATAGGCGCCGCGGTTGCGGAAACCGTAGTGGCGCATCCCCGTCTCCGGTTTGCCGTAGTTCTGGCAGAGATTGTAGCGGCCTTCCACGCAGTTGTAGCAGACCCCGCAGCCCTTCCAGGCCTCTCCGGCTACCCGATCCCCGGGCACAAACTCGGTCACACCGGCGCCGACGGCCACCACCTCTCCGGACCACTCGTGTCCGGGAGTGAACGGGTAGGAGGGAGGCCAGTAGCCGGCCAGTCCTCCGTGGACCAGCTCCGGATCGCTGCCGCAGATCGCCACGCCCCGTATGCGGCACAGCACCTCCTGCTCACCCGGCTGCGGAACCTCCACCTCCTGGATCTCGAACTTGCCCGCTTCCGGCAGGACGAGGGCCTTCATCGTGTTGGGAATTGGTTTGTTCATGTTTCGCTCCTGTCTTTAGACCGCAAAAGCGGCCAGTCGGTATCTATCGATTCTCGGATGGGTCCCACCGGCCCCTACCGGGTTATCACAATGCGTCCGACAATGTCCCCGCGCTCGAGGGTCTGCGTGGCGCGAATAAAATCTGAAAGGGGAAAGCGAGCCCCGATGATCGATTGCAGCCGGCCGCGGGCCACCAGCTCCACAACCTCTCTCAGCTCCAGCTTGTTCGTGCCCCGACATCCGATTATCTGTTTCTCCTTGGAGAACAGGGGCAGACTGGGAAACTCGAAACTCTTGTCCAGATAGGCGATCACCAGCAGCTTTCCCCCGGGGCGCAGCAGGTCAAATCCCTGGGAGATGCTGTCCCGGGTTCCCACGCAATCTGCAACCAGGTCCAGTCCCTGGCTCCCGGCAAACTCTCGCACCGCCTCAGACAGATCCGTCTGTTCAGGATTGATCGGCACCGCACCCAGGCGGGCGGCCTCCTCCAGTCGGTGTGCCCGGCGGCTGGTCGCCGCCACCTCTGCTCCCGCCAGGCGGGCAATCTGGATGCCGTGCATGCCCAGGCCTCCGGCACCCAGGATCAGCACTCTCTGATTCGCTCCAATGTGCCCCTGCGTGACCAGGCTGTGATACATGCAGGCGGTGGCATCGGGAAGGATGCAGGCATCCTCGAATGAAAGGGTGTCGGGAAGCTCGATCAGGTTCTCGGCGGGCACGGTCACATATTCGGCGTGCCCTCCATCCCGCTCGAAACCGATGCGCCGCATGGCGGTGCAGCGCTGGGTCTGGCCAGTCAGGCAGTGCCGGCAGTTCCCGCAGGTGACGTCGATCACCACCACGACGCGCTGGCCCGTTCGCCAACCCCCGACACCCGGACCGAGCTCCGCAATGACGCCGGCGCTCTCATGCCCGGGAATACGGGGCAGCTTTCCGAGGTCCTGCCTGCCGTCCAACAGGTGAAGATCGGTGCTGCACAGGCCGCTGGCCTTCACCTCGACCAGCACCTCTCCAGGTTTCGGTTTGGGGATCCCGCACCGGATCAACTGAAAGGGCCGGTGATACTGTACGATCTGAACGGCCTGCATGGATTCCGCCATCAGAGTGCTCTACCCTTCCTGGCCCAGCTCTTTCAGCCTCTTTTCGATGTCCTGGCGGATCGGGTGGAAGATATCGATCTCCAGCACGTATTCATCGAAACTTTCGATGCTGTGCTCCACGTTCGCCGGTACGTAGGCAAACTCCCCGGGGGTGATGATGCGCTCCTCTCCGCCGATGCGCATCCCCATCTTGCCCTTCAGCATGATGGCCAGCTGTGCGCTGGGGTGACTGTGGGGCTTGCACTTCAAATCGGGAAAAGCCTCATGGGCACAGACCATGAGGTCTCCGATTATTATACCCCGCCGGCTCATCCCCGCCGGCAAGGTGGATCCGGGCTGCACGTCTTTGATGATATCCGACCACTTGTAAAAGGGCATGCGTCGCCTCCTGTTCATGTAGTTGTATCTTAGATATAATATGCAATATACATTTAGAGCCTGTTCCTGTCAACGAACGGAAAACCAAGAAAACGAGGAACCGCACCACCCGGGAATGATCCATGCAGCATTCGCCCCCGATACAGCGTTCACTTGCCCGAACGGGCACGAGCGTGTACCATACTAGTCGGAAGGCCGGCAAGGACCAACATGAGCAGGGCAACTTGACAGGTCCCGTAGAATGGCATAAAATATCCAATATACAATATTAGCGAAGGGACGAAAGTTCAACTCGTGGACGCACAGGACAGTCAATCCATTCGGCAAGACTACCGGACAATGCATGACCTGGTTTTCAACACCCTGATGGAGGATATTCTTTCGGGACGGCTGAAACCGGGTGAGAAGCTCAACATCAGTGAGATCTCCGAACGCCTCGGGGTCAGTCGCACCCCCGTGCGGGAAGCGTTGAAGCAGCTGATGTCCGTGGGCCTGGTGGAGAACGTGCCCCACCGCAGCCCCTTCGTAAAGAAACTGTCAATCGAAGAGATCATTGAGCTGTACTATATACGGGCTGCGTTGGAGGGAGTGGCCAGCAGGCTGGCCACTCAGCGCCTGAGCGATGAGCAGATCCGGGAACTGAACAGGCTGTGCACGCAGATGGAGGAGAAGGCGCGGGTCGGAAAGTACGATGATTTCGTCGAGAATAATTCGAAGTTTCACTTTCTGATATATGAAGCAACCAACTCGCCGCGCCTGCAGGAAATGGCGCTGCATTACTACCGGCAATGCGAACAGTACCGGGCCCTGGTAATGGAGCTTCCCGGAAGCTACGAAGAGGTATGCCAGGAACACAAGAGCATTCTAAACGCATTCAAGGAGCGGGACCTGGAGAAGGCCGACTATGTCGCCCGGCAGCACTACTTCAATTCAGCCAGGCGCATTGCCAAATCGGTTGATAGCTCCATTAAGGTGTAGCTCGGAAAATCTGATACATCCCGTCTCATTTCTTCGGCTCATCTAGAAAAGACAACAACAGCTCCGCGGCCCGATCCGCGCACGCCGGTTCGTTGATGTGGGCATCGATCTCCTCGACCAGGACGTTCGGCCCCGCCCCCTCCTTCAATACACGAAACAACTCCCGGTCCGCCTCCGGATCGTGCATCGGCTCTCCCGGGTGACAGTACATGGAAAGTCCTTTCAGGGGCAGCAGCACGGCCACCGGAGCCCTGGCACGGTTCAACTTTTCGACCATGAACTCGCCAATGGCATGCATCTGCTGCGCGCTGGTGCGCACCAGGGTGGTAGTCGGATTATGAAGATAGTACGGCCTGTCCCGATAGCGGGGATCGATCTGCTCGGGGGAGCCCTGCACGATATAATCCATGCCTCCCGGCACGATTACCTGGGGGATGTTCGCCTCCAGCGCCCCATCCAGACGTTTCGGATCGTTTCCGCACAAGCCTTCACAGAGGTAGTCGGTCACTTCGTGGGGCGTGTAGTCCAGCACGGCCCGGAACACCCCCTCCCGCATCAGGCTCTCCATAGCGGGCCCGCCGCTGCCGCTGGCGTGAAAGATGATCGGATCGTAGCCTCGTTCTTCCAACTGGGGCTTGGCTCTCATGATCCCCGGGGTGGTGTTTCCCATCATGGTAACGGCGATGAGCCGCTTCGTGCCCCAGTCGATTTCTCCCTCCCCTTCGGCCACCATGCCGATCATGGCCCGCAGGGAATTGTCGAAGATCACCTTGCTCAGCGGATTGACGCCCAGAATGTCGATGATCGAATGCATGATGAGGATGTCCTTCTGCCCCATGAACGGTCCGAACTGGAACTCCCCGGAAGCCAGGGGGCTGACCATGAGCTTGGGAACACCGATGGGAAGAACCTGCATGGCCGCCGTACCCATGGTCATTCCCTCTAGACCACCAATGGAAAGCACGCCGTGGAAGCGCTTTTCCCGAAAGGCCTGAAGCACACAGGCTTTAAGCCCCTCGATCATGATGTGGACCGCTTCTCCCCGGGGTAAATCCCGAAGGTGATCGATGCTCGTGCCCGCGGCCCGGGCCACCTCTCTCCTGTCAATATCCGGCTCCAAGCCTTCAGGTTCACCCCGGATACCGGAGTCCACAATGAAGGTTCCGAATCCCAACCCTTCGATCCGGTCGCGGATGTAACGAAGCTCCTTACCCTTCGTATCCAGCGTGCCGATCAGGGCAACAACTCTCTTCGGCTTGGTTTTTTGCTTGCCGGGCATCTGCGGGCTCACGATCCTCTCCGGATCTTCTCAACCCTTCCTTCGTTCTTCGAACACGGAACGGAAATCATAGGTCGGGTAGAACTCCGTGCTGAACGCACCCCAGGCGTTCTGCTCGATGGCCAGATTTACATCGCGCAGCTTGTCCGGGGGAACGCGCAGCGTAACGACCTGTCCGATTCCCATCATCACGTACCAGGACACCACTTCGACCCCCTCCGGGGGGAACTTCTTCCAAAAACCGGTCTTCCCCAGATGATCGCCTATTTCCGCCAGGGTCTTGCTCTGATCGTGGCGCAGGAAAACGGTCAGCAGGTTGCTGTTCTGCTCGTTCAGTGGACTATCTGCCATTCGAAGTCTCCTCTCTCAGGTGTTTCAAAGATTGGATGATGAATCGATCCCGCCGAGCTTTCAGGCGGTTCATATCCTTCACGTTCCAGTCGTACAGTCCCTTCCCGGATTTGTGCCCCAGAGACCCGGAAGCCACCAGCTCCTCCAGCAGCTCAGGCGGTTCGGCCCGGTTGTTCAGCCCCGGCAGAACGTCCTTCTGCACCGAAAGGGCCAGGTCCAGTCCCACCGCGTCGATATGTTCCAGAGGGCCCCATACCGGAAAGCGGATGCCCATGCCCATCTTGATAGCCGTGTCCACATCCGCCGCGGTGGCCAGTCCGGACTGCACGATGTTGACCGCCTCCCGGATCACCGCCTGGAGGATCCGGTTGGCCAACTGGCCGGGCATGTCCTTGCGCACGATCACCGGAGCCTTCTGCCAGCTGCCGAGCAGCCGGTACAGCTCCCGGGCTACCTCTTCCCGGGTATGCTCGGACATCACGATTTCCACCAGGGGAACGAGATGACCGGGATACCAGAAATGGGTTGTGGCCATCCGTTCCTTGTTCGCGGCCAGACGGGCAATGTCGGTGATTCGCAGGCCCGAAGTGTTGCTGGTGATGATGGCTTCGGGTGGCGCGGCTTCGTCGATCTCCCTGAAGATCTTCTGTTTGAGGGCGAGGTCTTCG
>CAZFMD010000132.1:0-1548 GCA_964520025.1 uncultured Spirochaetaceae bacterium | reverse complement strand
GCGTTCCCACAAACTCGGATGATACTCGATCTTGCGCCAGGGCTCGATGAAATCGTCGTAGTGACGGTGAGCGGGGTGTCCGCTCTGTCCGGTTGGGTGAATCAGCAGGCTTGCTGACAGATCTCCCAAATCGTAGATCGCCCGCTGGGAGGCGATGTGATAGATCTCGAAGGGCTCCTCGAACCGCCACTCTGCCACGCTGACCTGGGTGTTGCCTCCCCGCACCGCAACCGGTCCCCGGTTGAAGATCCTTTCGATCGGTCCGATCCCGGACTCGCCGAAGGTCTGATTGCGGAACACGGCTGTGTGCACATCCCCCCACTCCCAGGCCTCGATCTTATCCCCCAGCTCCTCGGCCGCGGCCCGGTACCCCTTCCGAAACGCCCGGACCAGGATCTCATCCCGGGTCTCCCGTTTAGCCTGAGTGCGCAGGTCGTCCCACCAGGGATTATCCGGATCTTCCAACAGGTAGTAGAGGGCGTTTTGAGCCCGCCCCCCCAGATCGAAAGGCCAGTTTCCCTCCGGGTACTGATCTTTGAAGACCTCCTCCGCCAGCTTGATGGAGAAATAACCGTACAGCACCGCTTCGCCGCTCTCCTCCTCCAAACGGCTGTCCCAGGCCAGAAGACGGGACCTTGCCTCCTCGAGCGCCTCCAGCTCCTCTTCGTTCCGCTTCTGTCGTTTCTTACGCTCTCGTTCGCTCTCCCCCTCAGGCGGATCCTCCGCCTTTGCCCGCAGGTCCATTCCTTCCAGATAGGGTATGGTTTCGGCAGCTGAAAGATCGAAGGTGTCTCCATGGATCAGGGCAATCTGCTCGGCGGTGATTCCTCTGTCAAAGCCTTCAATCATCTCCGTTATCCTGCGGGCCCGGTAACCGTAGGCGAACTCGCTGCCTTCAGGAAGTGGAAAGTTGGGCGTGGTGACCGGATTGTTTGCCGTGACGATGTAGCCCTTCTCGGGATTGAAAACAAAGGGCAGCTGCTCGTAGGGGATGTAGCCCTGCCACTCGTACTCATCCGTCCAACCCGGAACTGGTGCCAGCCCATTGCCTTTGGCTCGGATCGGGTACAGCCCGGGAACCTGGTAGCCGATGTTGCCCTCCACATCGGCGTAGACGATGTTCTGAGCCGGCACGTCCCAGTAGCGCAGGGCCGCCCGGAACTCCTCCCAGTTCCGGGCCTTGTCGATCATGAACACGGATCGGTGCAGCTGTCCCGGCTCCAGGGCGGTCCATCGCAGGGACAGGACGGTGAAACCCATGTTGTCGGGGAACTGCCCATCCGCCCCCGGAAGCACGAAGAAGCTACTGAGCTTCTCCCAGGAGGGCAGATCGGTGAGGATCGGACCGTGACGGGTGTGACGCACCCGCAGCACGTACGGCTCCTCCTGTTTGTGGATCCGGATCGTCTCGTAGCGGATTCCCATGTCCTGCCATTCCCCGTTCACCTCGTATTGATCGGGATTCTCCGGATTGATGCGCTCGATGTACAGGTCCTGCACATCCCCGGCCAGATTGGTGTGTCCCCAGGCGATGCGGTCGTTGTGGCC
>CAZFMD010000131.1:3551-8695 GCA_964520025.1 uncultured Spirochaetaceae bacterium | reverse complement strand
GGGGTGCCCTCGATCGGCGCTACCACCTCGACACCGCGGTCGATCTTGGAGATGATCAGTCCGACTCCGCCGAAGCGGCCCATGGTTGTATCATCCATGTCCCGCATCTCCTCTGGAGCCAGGTAATAGGAATGGGGATCATCCAGGGCCTCGAACATGCCCCGCATTGCACCCTCGATCAGGATGTTAGGATCGACCTTTTCCTCATCGACATAATTCTCCTGAATGAACCGCAGAACCTGGTTGAACATACTCAGAAGACGCTGAGTTTCCGCCTCTTGATTTCCCGCCAAAACCCTTGGAGCAAAACTGATAAGTACTATCACGGCTACCAGAAAAGCGGTAACCACGATCCAAAGGGTACGCTCTTTGAAGAACTTAAGCTTCTTTTCCATTCATTGACTCCAGTAATTAAAGTGAAGAATTCCGCAGGCTTTGTCAATTGTAGAAGCTTATTGACCTGAAAACACAAGCAGGTCTACACTTGGGGCTCAGAGCATAAAGATCATGAAAATCCGCAGAGTATTTTTCCTGATAGCCGCGATTTGGGAGTTGCTTCGCTTCTGTGCCATATTTCTGGCCGTTTGGATCGTATTCCGCCAGGTTCTGGAAACGAACAGGCAGGGCATCTACTGGTTGCTGGTGGTTGGAAACGGGGGACTGCTGGTGACGGCTTCTCTCCTGTTTCTCTTCGTGAATCCCGGGGCCTTTCGCGTTCTGCTGAACCTGGCCAGGCTGGGCAAACTCCTGGGATTGTTCAGCGCCCTGCTTCTTATCATCCTGGAGCCCATCGGTACCGGCCTGCGTTTCCTGTCCACAGGCTTTCCTCCCTTTCGGATTGCACCGTTCTCCATTCTGCTCGTCCTCTCGGTGGCGGATCTGATCTTCCTTTTTCTGCTGTTCTCCTATCAATTCGAAAATCCTTCCCCCTGCCCACCGGCTGTCCGGCATCTGGAGCAAGAACAGTCCCGTCCGGAGTACAGAGAAACCATAATCCGGAAACCTTGAAAACCTGAACTTGCGGCTTCAGGATGTTTATCCTAAAATGCGAAAGATGAAAACTACACCATTCAGAGCTCTGTTGATCCTCTCTGTTCTGCTGTGCTCTGTCAGCGGATTTACCCTGGAACCCGGGGACAAAGCCCCCCCCTTCGTCAACCTGGACCTCTCCAAGCACCACGTGCTATCCAAGAACTACTTTGGAAAAGGCTGGGTCATGCTGGACTTTTTTGCCACCGACTGTGAGGGCTGCAAAAAAGAGATACCCATCATCGAGCAGCTGTACCGTGACTTCTCCGATCAGGGTCTGGAGATCATCGTATTTGCCACGGATTCTGAAGGCGCGGAAGTGGTCATCCCCTTCTTCGAAAACAAGCCCACCCCGCTGACCATTCTCCTGGATCATTACCAGGTAACCGTGAAGAAATACGAAGTTGGAGAAATCCCGTCGCTGTTCCTGATCGATCCGCAAGGGTCCATCGTTCACAAGGAGGTAGGGTACAGGGAAGATCTGTACGAAGTGATCAGCTCTATCCTCGGATCCTGATATGAAAGCCCTGCCGGCGGTCCTGGTTCTGGCACTGGCCGCGGTTTCACTTTTTGCTAACGGGGATGGGGAACCTACCCTCACGATCCTCTACTCCTCTTCTCTCAATGGAAACCTGGACGGTTGTGAGTGCAAGGGTCAGCCCCGCTCCGGCCTGGTCAAACGGGCCGCCTGGTTGCGGGCCCTGGAACAGCCCGAACAGATCCTGTTGGTCGATGGGGGTGATCTGTTGGATCCCTACCCCGACCCGGAACTGGCAACGGCCATCTTCGATACCTACCTGGAGCTGGGCTATACGGCGATCGCCCTGGGGGACCAGGAGTTCGCCAATGGAGTGGAGAGCCTCCTCGAGTACCGGCAACGGTATCCTCTGATGGCCCACAACCTCACGATCTGCCCGGATGAAAACCGCTGCATTTTTTTTTCAACAACACCGCAGATCGTTGAGAAAGCCGGTTTGAGGATTGGGCTGTTCGCCCTGATCGACCCGCAGGTGTTCACCCTCTACCCTACCCAGCTGAAAACCAAGCTCAAAATCCAAGACCCCAAAACAGCGGCTCGGAATCAGCTGGCCTACCTGGACGAGCAGGGGGTGGAGATTACCGTACTGCTGTATCACGGCCCGTATCAAGGTGCAAAACAGGTGGCCGAAGCGGTGGGGGGAGTGGATGTGCTGATCCTTGCTCACGAACAGAGGCTGATCGAACCCCGCAGGGTGGGGGACACCATCATCGCCTCCCCGGGAGAGGACGGCAACAGGTTGGGAATTCTCACCCTGGAGGTCCTGGCGGGTGGGAGGATTGAATACAGCAACACTTTTCACTTGTTTTCCTGGCAGAATGATCCCGACGACCCGGCTGTACGCCGGCGAATCAACGAATATAAAAAAAGGCTGCGGGAGCGGCTTTAGCTCCCGGTAGAAAAGCAATATGAATCTGATCACTCTGATCCTGACTCTTGTGCTGGGGGGCGAACCCCTCCTGGTACTCAACCCCTCTGAGTGGAACCTGGGCAGGATTGAACAAAACGGTGGAGTCGTGACCACAGAGGTGGTTGTGGAGAACAGGTCCGGCCGGGAGGCGGAGATCGCCTTTGTCAGCACCTGCGCATGTCTCTGGATCACTCCCGCGAAGCTGCAACTGGACTCGGGGGAGTCAGGGCGCATCCGGCTGGCCTTTGATCCGATCGATGAACCGGGCTCGGTGCAGAAGGATATCATCATCCGCACCAACCTGGAGCAACTGCCCAAAGCCCTGTATCTGGTCTACGGGGAGGTGGCAACGGAATCCCCGCAGACCGAAGCCCTGGCGGACACGGGCACCGCTATACAGCCGGAGGACTCGATGGAGGCCCGGCCTCCGCAGCTTTCCGTGGATTTCTACGCATCCCCGGGCTGCCGCAGCTGCCAGCGCCTGCTTCGGCGCACCATTCCCGGGATCGCACAACGCAGCGGGCTCGCCCTCCAGGTGAAAGAGCACAATATCCTCGATCCGAAGGAGTACACGACTTACCAGGACATCCTTCACCAGACGGGGCAGGAGGAGAGGGCCTATCCGGCTCTGGTGGTCGGGGGTGCGATCCTGCAGGGTGAGACGGCCATCGAGCAGCAGCTGGAGGGACTGCTGCTGAAAGAACCCGTCACCGGGGTGACCGAACCGGTGACAGCCCGAGACGCGGCCGCCAGGCTGTCCCTCATACCGATTCTGGCCGCCGGTCTACTGGATGGGGTCAATCCCTGTGCCTTCACCACCCTGGTCTTCCTCATCTCCGCATTGGCCGTTGCGGGCCGATCCCGGATCCAGGTACTGCAGATCGGTATGTTTTTCTCAGTTGCCGTGTTCGGCACCTACCTCCTGATCGGTTTGGGCTTCTTTCAAGCCATCCGGGTGGCTTCGGCCTTCCCCATTGTTGCCGCGGTGATCCGCTGGATTTTGATTGCCGTGCTGCTGGTATTCGCAGCCCTGAGCCTGTACGACTATTTTCAGCTTCGCTCGGGAAGAACGGATAGGGTGCTGCTTCAGCTACCCCAAGCAATCAAGCGGCGCCTTCACAGAGATATCAAGAGCAGAACCCGCGCGGCGGCATTGATGGCCAGCTCGCTGGTGCTCGGTTTTCTGGTGTCGTTGTTCGAGCTGGCCTGCACCGGACAGGTCTACTTTCCCACCCTGGTGTACCTGCACCGGGTGCGCCGTAACGCCGGTTCGCTCTCCTACCTGCTGGCCTACAACTTCGCCTTTATCCTGCCGCTGCTGATCGTTTTTGCCCTGAGCTACTGGGGGATCAGCTCGCAGAAGCTCGGTCGGTGGGTGCAGAGTAGCATGAAGCCTGTAAAGCTTCTTCTGTCAGGTCTCTTCCTGGGTCTTGCGTTGCTGACCGCACTCACTTAATATTCGATCTATGGCGTAACCGGTCACGTTGAATGGCGACGAGAGGTCGTTTTCTTGTTCAACACCGCCACCGGAAGGATTGAAGAAAAACCGCTGAGTGAGTAAGGTACAGTCGATGCAGGTCTTGAGTTACATCACTTTTCCCGCGTGGCTTCACCCGGAGATCATTCCCGGACTGCCCCTGCGCTGGTACGGGCTGATGTACCTGGTGGCTTTCTTTGTCGCCTACCAGATCGTGAGGATCCAGGTGAAAGAGAAGGCCCTGGATGTCCAGAAGGACGACGTGTTGAACATGTTCTTCTGGGGGATCGTCGGTCTGCTGGTCGGCGCCCGGCTGTTCGCCGTAACCATCTACGCTCCGGCCGGAGAGTATCTCAGAGCTCCCTGGAAGATCATTCTTCCGATCGCCATCGAGGGGGGAAAGCTGCGCTTCACCGGACTGGCAGGCATGTCCTATCACGGGGGGCTGCTTGGGGCGGTGGTGGCCATCGTCATCTATCTGCGGGTCAAGAAGTTTTCCATCCCGGAGTGGGGAGACATGATCGTCACCGGCTCGGCCCTGGGCTACACCTTCGGCAGACTGGGCAACTTCATAAACGGGGAGCTGTACGGCCGCATCACCACCCTGCCCTGGGGCATGATCTTTCCCCGCCAGGAAATCGTGAACGGACGCTTCCAGGGCTCCGTGCCCACCCAGCACCTCTCTCCCGTCTCCGAACCCTGGGTGCAGGAGATAGCAGCCAAGGTCGGGCTGGACATCAGCGCGGTTCGTTTGGTCAATCTTCCCCGCCATCCCTCGCAACTCTACGAAGCCTTTTTCGAGGGAATCCTCCTGTGGGCCATACTCTGGTTCGGACTGCGAAAGCGTAAGGCCTTTGCGGGCCAGATGATGGCCGTCTACGTCATGGGCTACGGCTTCTTCCGCTTCTTGATCGAGTACGTGCGCCAACCGGATTTGGGAATCGAGTTCCCCATCCAACTGGTGGAACTGGCCAACCCGGCCATCCAGTTCAGCCCCTTCAACTTCACAACGGGGCAGATCCTCAATTTCATCATGATCCTGATCGGCGTCGGCCTGTACTTGTTCTACAAATCCCGGGCCGAGCGTCTGCGGGAACTGCAGAGCGCCAAAGCCGAACGTCCAAAGGGCAGGAAGCTGCGCAAGAAGATCCGCTGACTCCCTCTCCGAAGGCGATCTTCCACAGGTGACC
>CAZFMD010000131.1:0-3451 GCA_964520025.1 uncultured Spirochaetaceae bacterium | reverse complement strand
CTGCGCAAGAAGATCCGCTGACTCCCTCTCCGAAGGCGATCTTCCACAGGTGACCGTCGCGGTCTTCCGAAGGTAATCGCCTCGATTCTCCGCAGGTGACCGTCGCGGTCTTCCGAAGGTAATCGCCTCGATTAGCATCAACTATTATGAAAAAAACGTATGATTAATCATACAATGTTGATGCCCTTCTCCGGCCTTCTCGCACGGCCATCTATATCTTTATATTTCACAGCAAATTAGAACAAGGTAGAAAGACGGGGGATGGGTCTAATTCTTGCATTGATAATAACCGAGAGAGAGAAAAAAATGGACCGTATTGCATCTTTAGTCAGGCCGATCGTAAACAAAAAATACTTCGCCGTTCCTCAGGCCTTCGGGGGCGAGATCGTACGCAAGGCTCTGCATCTGCTTATAGCATTCGTACCCCTGCTGGCCGGTGTGGATCTGAGCGCGACCATGATGCTTCTGGCCGGGGGAACCCTGTTCTACGTGTTCGCCGAACGGATGCGTATTGAGGGACATTCCGTACTGTTAGTATCCGACCTGACTGTAATCGCTTCCCGGGAACGGGACAGGGGCCGTTTCGTGCTCGGTCCGGTAACGCTGGGCGTGGGCGCCATGCTCTCCCTGATGTTGTACCCCTCCACCGCGGCGGCTATCGCCATCTATGCCCTGGCTTTCGGCGACGGTTTCGCCAGCTTGGCCGGAAAGCTCTTTCGCAGTCCCTCTATCCCCTTTACCCGGAACAAGACCCTTGCCGGTACGATGGCCTGTTTCATCGCCGTGCTGCTGGGCACCTGGAAGCTCACCGGACGACTGTCCGTGGCCATTTCCATAGCCGTTGCGGCCACCATGCTCGAGCTAATCCCGATCCGGGACTTCGACAACCTGATCCTGCCGGTGGGAACGGGCTTAGTGGCGACGTACATCCTGCAGCTGTAACTGCCTTAGTGTAATTATAGCAATCCGAGAAATTTAAAATCCCAGGTAGAAGACCACGATCTGTCGCACGAATACAACGAATCCGGCGATCAATGCAGCCGCTCCAAGCACAATCGGCAGGGGCGCGATCCCATACTGAAGCAGCTCCCGGCCGGCGAACAACAGGAAGGCTGCCACCGCGGCCACGGCGAAGCGGCGGCTGCGACGCACCCGGGCGGCAGCCACGAAGTTGATAACGATGAGCAGCGCCAGGATCAATCGCACAAAGAGATAGCCTTGCCGGTCTCCCAGCTTGTAAAGAAAAGTCGGTTCATAGAGGCTGGTGTCCAGGGGTAGTACACCGGCCAGCGAGAAGGCCAACACGGCCATTCCGCCGATCAGAACCGGATACTGAACGTACTTCATGCCCACCGCATAGAGACTGGCCACCAACAGACACAGCAGCCCGAAGAAACGGGAGAAAACGACCAACCGCGTTATCACCACGGTGAGATACTGAGACAATCCCAGAGCGGGGAATATCAGATTGCCGAGTCGCCAGGCCTCCGGACAGAGGGACAGACAGAAGAGCATGAGGAACAGGAGCTCCGCCGAGTCGGTTCTACGGTACAGCGTGCGCACCCCCAGATTGGCCAGCACGGCAAACACGAGCACACAGGCCATTCCGGCTACAGCGGTGATGCGCAAGTATTGCGGTTCCGGTCTGCTCAGGACCAACAGCCAGCCGGGCAGGGGTTTGGCCAGATCACCCAACACATCCGGCAGGATATTGAGTTGGAAAATCAGATAGATCCCTGCGAAAAATACAAGCAGGTGGAACAGGGAGATGATCGCAATGGAGACGATCAGGTTTCTGTGAAAGCTGGCATACATGCTCTCTATAGAATCAGATTTTTCTGTTCTGGTCAAAACAGAGAACAGCAATATGTGGAAGTGAAAAAACTATAGAAAATCGAGAACTGTACGATACTGTGTATAGGAGTTCCTATGCGCACTAGAGCTTTCCTGATTGTCGTCTTTATTGCAGTCTGCGGTCTGCTGTTCGCCGGTGATTTTGCCACCTTTCAAAACCTCGGTTTTTCGGAGGACAGCAGGCACTTCATGTTCGCCCAGTACGGGGCCGTGGAAAAGACCGCCCTGCCCTACGCCGAACTGTTCGTGGTCGATGTGGCAACCAACCGCTTCGTCTCCGGGGGTGTGAAGAAGGCGACCTACAACCACCCGATCCAGCCCGGCCTGGACGGCCACGGGGCGCTGTTCAACCTGCTCACCGATTCCGTGGACCTGAAGAAACGCTGGGGGATCAACCACGCTCTGACCGGACGTCTGGTGTACATCCTTCTGGACGGAGCCGAGCCCAAGAGCCAGCTCGAGTTTCGGGACTTCCAGGACAAGAAGAAGTATCGCATCACCCTGGTCCAATCCGCCCGAGGCAGCGGCACCGAGGTGAGTTCCTCCTTTCATCTGGTGGTCACCGTGGAGCAGACCGACGGGCGCTTCACCACTCACACCGTGGGACTTCCCGACTACTGGCGAAAAGGAGTGCGCAGCTACAAGATCAAACAGGTGCTGCTGGCTCCCGATGAGCGCTCCGTTGTCATCGTGGTACAGCGGGAAGAGCAGGACGCCACGGGTGTGAACATCCGCTACATGGTGGAGACCTTCAAGCCCTAGTTCTTCCGGGCTGAAATCCAGTCCAGTTCGCAGATATTCCCGTACATCTCAATCTCCAACCCGGGTCTCAGGTTGCGGGATATACTCGGTTAATATTCAAACGAGATCCGGAAGTTCCTCAACTTGACAAGATTGAATTGTGTAATTACAATACTTACATAATTTTTGTTCAAGGAAATCATATGGAATTCAAACTCATAAATATCGGTAATTCGAAAGGCATAAGGTTACCGAAGCGGCTCATTCAAAAGTACCATTTGCACGAGAAACTGAAACTCGAGGAAAAAAAAGAAGGAATCCTGATCAAGGCGGATATTCCTGATGACAAACTATCTTGGGATGAAACTTACATGGAAATGGCGGAGGAAAAGGAAGATTGGTCTGATTTCGACATTCTGGCAGCCGACGGTCTCGATCAGTGAAAGTGCTTCGATATGAAATCTATTATGCTGATCTCAATCCCACCATCGGTGGCGAAATAAAAAAAATCAGACCGGTCGTGGTTGTGAGCAAGAGTGAAATGAACAGATACCTGGATACTGTGGTAGTTTGCCCTCTGACAACAAGGCTTCATCCAAAATGGAGGAGCAGGATCCAGACCAAGTGCGCTCAAAAAAGGGTAGATATAGCGGTCGATCAAATACGGACGATCAGCAAGGCAAGACTCAAGAATAAAATCGATCAGTTATCGTCTGAGGATGCTGCTAAACTCCGCAACCTGATTTCTGAGATGTACGGAAGCTAGAGAAGATCACGCAGCAATCGAACAACCGCTACATAGTGGAGACCTTCAAGCCCTAGCTGCGAATCAGAAAAGCAGCGAGCTCAATCAACC
>CAZFMD010000130.1:0-8699 GCA_964520025.1 uncultured Spirochaetaceae bacterium | reverse complement strand
ACCCGCTGATTGCCGGCAACAGGCCGAGCCTTGAGCAGAGCCTGAAGCTCCCATAGAGCCGCTTGCCGGCCGTAGTACTGGATCAGTCTGGGCACGGAGCTCACCAGCTGCCCGGATCGGCCGAAGGGCCTGAGACGCAGGTCAACTCTGTAAGCGGCGCCTTCCCGGGTATGCGTCGACAGATCCTTGCGCAGAGTATCCATGACTTTCCTGAAAAGCTCCTCACTGTCCTGATCCAGGGGATTGGCGCTGATGGCCAACAAATCGATATCGGAGCTGTAGTTCAGCTCCCCTCCTCCCAGCTTCCCGAAGGCAAGCAGGCAGAACCCATCGCCCCGCTCTCCGGCGCCAAGAATCTCCCACAACCTCTCCAGCTCGATCTGCAGCAGGGCCTCGGCCAGATTGGACAGCTCCTCCATGATCTCCTCTATCGGTACATCCAGACAGATATCCCGGATTCCAATGCGGAGGATCTCCCGTCTCTTGAAACGGCGCAGCTGATCCCGCCACCTGTCGGAGGAAACCTCCGGCTCAGACAGCGGCTTGAACACGGCTTCGATCTGGTGGCGGCGACGAAGCTCATGCAGATTTTCGGGCATGGTCGCCCACTCGAAAAAGTCAGGATCCCGGATCAGGGAGTCAGAGAGGAACTGACTGCCCGCAAAAATCTTGAGCAGTATATCCAGACGCTTGGGTTGGGACAGAAGCAGCCGAAAATGTTCCTCGGGATCGCCCAGCGCCCCCAGGAATCGCTCCCAGTTGTTCAAGGCCATGTCGGGGTCCGGTTGATTGCGCAGGAAATCCGTTGCCAAAACAGCCAAACGGGCGAATAAAGCCGGAGAGCTCCCGGCGGAGGCCAGGCTGCGGAGGTTGACCAGGGCCCGCTCCGGGTTTGCGAATCCCGCACGAACAGCGATCGTCCTGGCTTGCTCCCGGGACAGGGCATCGGAGAGAATCAGGTCGGCGATATTGCCGAGTCCCGGAACCGGCAGAATTTCCCTGCCGAAATGTTCCTCCACAAAGGCTCTCACAAAAGCGGTATGCGTGTCGAAATCCAGGCGCAGCCTCTGAACGGGAGTCAACTCCTCACCCGCGGCGTAACCCATCCGTCGTGCCAGGTGAAGATACTCGTCGGAGCTCGGGTCCGGCAGGAAAAGATCCAGGGCCGAGCCCCGCAGCATGCGCAGGCTGTTGATCAATCGTCTCAGGAACTCGTAGGCATCCACGAGCCTGGAGGTCTGCTCCGCAGCCAACAGCCCCGCGCTCTGCAGATGCTCCAATGCTTCCCGTATAAAGGGGGTGCGCAGCTGCGCTTTGTCCGCTCCGGAGGCTACCTGCAGCAGCATGACCGCATACTCGAGATCCAGAAGGGCGCCGGGGCTGAACTTCGCGTTCAACTCTCCCCGCCGGGTTCGTTCGTCCATCTGACGCCGCCGAGCCGCCCGCAGTGCTTTGAGATCCAGGGGTTGGCCGGTGTACAGCATCTCGTCACGCAACCGTTCCACCCTCTGCCCCAGCTCGCGGTCGCCGCCGATGGCCCTCAGGCGTACCAGAGCCAACCGCTCCAGCGGATGAGCCTCTGCGCCGGGACCGTAGTAGCGACAGAAGCTCTCCAGACTGCAGGCCATCGGTCCGGAAGCGCCGTAGGGTCGCAAGCGGAGGTCGACCTCAAAGATCCCCTGCTTCTTGGCATGGATCGCCGTGCGGGTATCTCGTACCAGGCGATCGAAGAACTCGGAGTTCGGAATGCTCTCAGTTCCGTCGGTGCTTCCGTTGTCGCTGTACACGAACAGCAGCTCGATATCCGAGGCGTAGCCAAGGTCCCCCCCTCCCAGCTTTCCCAACCCCAAGAGGCAGAATCCGGCCGGCAATCGGCCGACTGTCAGCGGCCGGCCGTAACGCTCGAGCAGCTGCTCAAAGGCCAACTGCACTGCCGCGTTCAATACGACTTCGGCCAGCCGGGTCAATCCTTCACTCAGGATCCGAAAGCTCGCCGCCGGGGCGACTATATGGTCCAGCTCCAGCAGAAAGATCTCGCGGTCTTTGAACTCGTTGAGGATACGCAGGCGTTCTTGCACGGACCCGGCTTGGCCCAACGCCTCTTCCAATCGATCTGAAAGATTGCCCTCCGGCGTGGAAAAGCTCTGCCCCATGAGGTGGGGCTCCAACATGGGCAGCAGGGTTTCGTACTGCAAGCGGATGAAGTCCTCCCACAGATAGTCGCTGGCTCCCAACAAACGAGCCAGATCCCGGAGAATCAGGGGATTCGACAGAAGCTCGGCCCAGCGCCCCTGTTCGGGAAGCTCGAAAACCCTCTCCACCAGCTGCTCGAAACGGCACAGCGCCGCATAGGGATCCGGCGCACCGGAGAGGAAATAGGTGAATTGCTTGGTCAACAGCACGGAGAACTTGACCTGATTCAGTCGATCCGCATCGGTGATCCTCTTGCCTTGGGCATCGAGAAAGCTAAACTCGTCCTCGATCTTGTTTGCCGCCGTACGGATGTGGATGGATTCGATGTAGATCGAACGTAGAGCCAGAGCTGTACTCAACGCGTACAGAAAAAATGGGGTATCCTGGGTTACCACCTTAACCCGGGACAAATCCTCATGCGTAGAACCGACCTCAATTTGGACGGGAAACAGGACCGCTTCGGCGGGCAGCTCCACGGAAGCCAGATATTGAGCCACCTGTTCGTTGACCCGCTGCCGCGCCAGTTGCTGGGATTCCTCATCCCCCCGTTCAAGCAGGAGAATCGTCTCGGCCAGATGGTTCTGCAACCGGATCTCCCACATCTCGGGAGCCAGGCGGCTGGTCACGCTCCCGACGAAGTGATCGATGATCCGCCGCCTGTGAAGTGGATCGGTCCTGATGGTTTTACTCTTTCTCAGGCGCCAGGCGAAGCTGCCGCGCTTCGCTCCTGCCGTTGCCTCCTCTTCGGGCATCGGCTGGTAGCGGCTGTAGGTGTACACTTCGCCGGAGAGTATGTTGAATCCCGAAGCGGCCAGGATACCGGTGATCAGTGAGAACTCCCCCGGATAGTCGAAGGCAAGAACCGTAACCTCCAAACGGTCCTTCTCTCGGGGTTGCACCAGGGACTGTACCGGCTGTTCCGGGGACAGGGCGCCGAGCACCCGCAGATGTTCGGCGACCGCCTCTTCGGGGAAGTACTGGAAGTAGCGGTCCTCCAGCCGGACACGATGTTCGTTAATGAACTTCGGTTCCGTTTCCGGACAGAGAGAACAGAGCCTGGCAAGTGAGGGTTTCATCGACAGGTAAAAAATAAACCTATCGGCTGCGTTCCGATAGGTTTAGCGCGGCAAAGCGAGACCTCCTCAATCCTGAGATTCAAAATCCTCCTTACCCGCACCGCAGACGGGACAAACCCAATCGTCTGGAAGAGCTTCGAAAGAGGTCCCGGCGGCAATTCCGCCATCCGGATCGCCCTCTGCTGGATCATAGACATAACCACAGACAGTACAAACGTATTTCTTCATTTACCCGCCCTCTTTCCTGTGAAATATCGAACCGGCCTCATAATACCATATGTGTATTTTTTTTCAAGGGGACCCAGGCATTTCAGAAAAAAGGCTGTTCCCGGAACAGCTCCGGGAACAGCCCTGTTTTTTACGTGATAACCCTGGTCGCTACTCTCGCTTGCCCAGCGCATTGTCCATCATGAAAAGACCGTTGGCCGACTCCTTGATCATCTTCAGCTTCTCGGCGATTTCACTGGTGGAAGCTTCCTCTTCGACCTGCTCGTCCACGAACCAGGCCAACATCACCTCGGCGGCCTTGTCCTTCTCGCTGCGGGCGACATCCACCAGGTTGTGGATCATGGCGGTTACCTTCTGCTCATGCTCGTAGGCGGCCTGAAAGGCAGCCGCGGGGCTTTTGAACTCCGCGGGGGGAGCGTCAATCGCCTTCAAGGTTACCCGGCCACCCCGGTCATTCACAAAGGCGTACAGCCGCTTGGCGTGCTCGGTTTCCTCTTTGGCCTGGGCCTCCATCCAACTGGCCATGCCTTTTAGATTATTGGCCTCGAACTCCGCAGCCATGGCAAGGTACAGATAGGCGGAGTACAGCTCGGCGTTGATCTGCTCGTTCAGAGCATCCTGCATCACTTTACTGATCATGTTGCTTCCTTTCTCCTCTCTTTCACTGACCGACGCGGGATATTCCCGCTACCGACATCGACCGCTCATCACTCCTACTCGACAAATCCGGTCATATTTTATACTAAGATAGTAACGAAAATATCGGCAGTCAATCCTTTTTGCGAGTCCTTACTTGGGGAGGCGGTTTTGGGAGTGACGCAGCATGAAGGCCTGCTGAACGATACGGATCAACTGCACCGCAGCCTGAAATACCTGCTTCAGCGATTCGTTGATCCGCTCTTCCTCGGTCTCGTCGATCAGATCGTCCTCCAGAAGGGAGTCGGTGATTGCGATATTGAGCTTGGCCACTTCATCCACCAGGATCGACATCTGTCGAGAAAGGGCTTTGTAGGAGTAACTGATCTTGGCTTCGGTGAGCTCGGTCAGGGCTTCGATCTGGGAGATTATGTTTTTCAACACGTGAACCATGCGGGGATTGGGATTGCTCTCCACCTCCACCTTCCAGTTCTCCAGACGAGTCACCGTCATTTCCACCAGACGCTTGATCTCCGCGTTGGAAGGAAGCCCCTGGGGGGCCAACTCGTTACTCTTGCTTTTCTTCTGTTTTGCCATGCGTTGCCTGTCCTTTACAGAACTGGTCTAGACATACATTGCCAGCAACTGGTTCACGATTCCCGGTATCTCATGGCGGGCGCACTTCTGCTTACGCCAAACCGCACAGATCCCGAATACCGCACCCCGGATTGTTTGGAGAATCATCTCCGGGGTGAAGCTGACCGAAAACTCCCGATTGCTCAGCCCCCCTTTGATCTCCTCCAGCATCAGCACGTTGGCTTCCCGATAACTGTCCATGTAGCTATTGATAGCCGTGGACTCCTCTCTTGTTTCGGGATCGATAAAGAGAGGAAAAATCCGGGTCAGGATGATTAGCAGAATCTCCAAGTTGTCGTGGTAAAACTCGAGAATGATGCGAACCAATTCTTTAAGCACGTCGATATGGGCTTTGTTTTCCTTGCGAATCTCATTGATGTGAACAGAGAAATCATAGTACTCCTGATCGAGAATGGCGTTGAGAATTTCCGGAATACCCTTGTAATAGTAGTACAGGGAGCTCTTGTCCATATCCAATGCCTTGGCGATATCGCCCATTGTGGCATTTTTCCCGTGCTTGATGAGTACCGTTTCCGCGGTTGCCAGAATTGTAGCTCTCTTTTGCTCCAAGCGTTTCTGCTTCGATTGAGACATTTTTTTCTCCATCCTTACGTTGGTTTTTCAATTCTAATTTCAATTTCAATTTTAATCTATAGGCTTTCCACTTTTAGTCGGCCCTCAAGTTTTTGTTTACTTTCCGCACGGATTCGTCCAAAGGCGCTTGTCAGAAAACGAGACCTTCGCCTATAGTGGAGCTATGGTAAGACACGAATCAGAAAAAAAACCCTACCCCGTCTACGGAGAGGGAGACAAACAGGTGCTCAAGCAGATCCTGGTTGGACCGAAGGACGGCTTCGAAGGATATCTGCGGGAGTTCACAGTTCAGCCCGGGGGCAACACCCCGTACCATCAGCACGATTGGTACCATGTCGCATACATTCTGGAAGGCAGCGGTTTTGTGAAGATCGACGGCGCCGAGCATCCCATCCTGGCAGGATCCGCGGTCCATGCTCCGGCAGGAATTACCCACGGATTCTTCAACACCGGGGAAGGGCCGATGCGCTTTCTCTGCCTTGTCCCGAAGAAGGGTGACGCCTACGGCGATGCGGACGGGTGAAGCCGACACCCCGGCCAAGTAGAATCAGGCCGTTGAGCGCTCTCACGGGTTGCGGCTCAACAACTTCAAACGCTCCAGATCTCCGAGAGTAAAACTCCGCCAGCGCATCGGCAGGATGCTGTTGTTGTGGGTCAGGGGTTCGCCCTTCAGGTCAAAAGAGGAACAACGTACAGCCTCCGGCCAAAGGGCACTGCCCGGGGTGGGTGAGTACTCGGCAACCTGAACCCGGATCCCGAATCCAGCGGCGTGACGGATCGACATCTCCACCTCCTCCGCCTCCTGGCCCGGCATGCCCCCCAGCACGTAGGCGGTGATGCTCCGGGCCGAAAATCCGGCCCTCAACAGGTGCTCCAATCCTTTGGCCAGCATCGGGAGGTCCAGTTTGCTATCCAGGGTCTCATGGAACTGCGAATGGGCGCTTTCAAAACCGACGCGAACCTCGACGAACCCCGCTCGCTTCATCATCGTCGCGCAGCAGCGGTCCAGATGGCGCAGGTGCACCGCGTTGGGAAGGTAGAACTCCGGATCGAGATCGGAACGGCAGATCTTGTCTAGAAAGGGTAGAAATCCCTGTTCCTTGTTGCAAAGCAGAGCATCGTCGTAGAAGGCGAAAGAACGGGTTCCATAGCGCCGCCAGAGTTCCCCTACAGTTTGAAACAGCAGTTGCGGGTTACCGGGAACAAAGCGGGGCTCGATCACCTTAGAGGCACAATAGGCACAGTTCATCGGGCAGCCCCGGTTCAAGCGCAGAGCCCCGGCCTGCCAATTCACTTCCGGCAGAAGCAAGATCTCCTCGGAAGCGGTCCAGGGGGCTGTCGGAAGGGATAGGGAATCCAGGAAATCTTTCAGTTGAGGGTAAGCGGGCCCGGCAACCACCAGATCGGCTTCGCAATGGCTGAGCGCGTGTTCCGGGCAGAGAGTCGGGTAGATACCCCCCAGCACAAGCGGCACCTTGGGAAACACCTTCCGCACCAGCCGGATCGCCTCGATCACCCCCGGATACCAGTAGGTCATTCCGGCGGACACCAGCACGATGTCGGGTTTCTCGACCGCGATCCGCCGCTCAAGGCTCTCAGCCAGAATCCCGTACCGGGCATAACTGCGCTTCATCCCGGCTATCTCCGGCGGGGTGGGCACGACCTGCCGGAAGAACTTCCCCGTACCCCGAGCCTCTCGTTTCGGGCGGCCCAGCGCGTTGATGCTTCGGGAATCGGTATAGTCCAGTGCGTTCACCAGACGCACCGAATATCCGCATCGATACAGCCAGGCGGCGAGCCTGCAGAGAGCATACGGTTTGAGAAACAGATCGTAGAGCGCGAAATCGTAGATCGGAGGATAGAGCAGCAGCGCCTTGGGCCGGCCGAGAGACCGCTGATTTCGGCGCGGCTGGACAAAGGACTCCATTTTTGTTAATTTTACCACGGTTTAAGGCGCCGTACCCAAGGGGTAAGGGAGAGGTCTGCAAAACCTTTATGCACCGGTTCGAATCCGGTCGGCGCCTATCTGTCCATTGTTTCCCTTCCAGCGCTGGTACCAGTATAGAGCCAGGGCGGTCATGGCGTTACAGAAAGGCCCCCGGCCGATCTCCGCCACCACGGTGTCTACGGGTACCAGCAGCGTCTCCAGCAGTTCCAGATCATCGCTTTGCGCCTCTCCCTCGCCGATCGACCCCGCTGAGCCGGCCACACCCGAGGCCCGGCACAGATCCTCGGCAAGGAAAGTATGGCAACGGTTGTTCATAAAGGCGGGATTCGGGTTGATGGTGCCGATCGGCTCCAGGCTCCCGGGTCGATATCCTGTCTCCTCGAGGAGCTCGCGTTTCGCCGCCGCTTCCGGGTCTTCCCCGGCCTCGATCAATCCGGCGGGAAACTCCACGGTGGTACGGGAGATTCCGTGGCGATACTGCCTGACCATCAGGAAGCAGCTTCTGCCCCGCTCATCCCGCAGCACCGGAACCACGTTCGCCCAATCCGGTGCATCGAGCAGATGAAATATCCCCTCCTTGTGATTCTTCGCTCTCCGTTTTGATTCGTACAGATCGAATATGCCGCAACGTTTTACCAGCCGCGAATCGATCTGTTTCCACCTCAGGTGATCATCCCTGTCGTTCATAGAAGCCCCCCAACGGTAGCACGAAAGTTTCCGGCCTTTCAATTCCCGGCTGCTTCGTGTAAAAGCCGCTGAAATGCCAGAGTGGGGGATTGAGCGATTCCTTCGCTTAACATTGACAACCTCAATACCGATCCATATACTAGCGGTACATATGCGCTCCTGGCAACCACATGATTCATGTGGCCGGGAATAAGCGATAGGTAACGATAGTACAGAGGAGCATTTTCTTAGGAAAAGGCATGGCCAATCCGTTACAGCTTTCCATTGTTGCCTTCAAGAAAGGCTCCTACATCATTGTAGAGGGCAAACCCAACGCCCCCAACTTCTTCATCATACGTGGCGGTAAAGTGGGCTTGAGCAAGGAAGTGTCGATAGTCGAGGAGGAGGGGGGAAATGTTCTTGGCCCGGGTGACTTCTTCGGCGTCATCTCGACGATGTCCGCCCACAGCCATATCGAAACCGCCCAAGCCCTTACCGATGTGTCTCTGATCTCTGTGCTCCGGGATCAGTACGACATGCTGATCGAGAAAAACGCCCCGGTAGCCATGAAAATCATCCAGCAGTTCTCCCGGAGAATGCGCTACCTGGATGAGGCGGTCACCCGGCTGACTCTAAAGAGCTCCGGTTCCGAGCATCCCAGCCACCTGTTCAAGGTGGGGGAGTACTACGCCCGCCAGAGCCAGTACAACCAGGCCTACTAC
>CAZFMD010000129.1:7643-8705 GCA_964520025.1 uncultured Spirochaetaceae bacterium | reverse complement strand
GCTCAGCGGTCTGTCTGTTGATGCTCATGAAGTCCGCCTCGGTGAACCCGTACAGGCTCGCGCACAGCTGGTATTCGTGCACCAGATCGATGCCGAACAGATTCGGATCGTCGGAATTGATCGAAACCGGAACCCCGTTGCGGTACAGACGTGGCAGGGGGTGTTCCTCCAGCGAGCCGACCGAGCTGGTCAGCCAGTTGGAGGTAGGGCACACCTCCAGCATCACCTCCTGATCTCGAATACGCTGTAGGAGCTCCTCGTCTCCCCAGGATTTGATTCCATGGCCGATCCGCTGCGGTGCGAAAAGATCTAGGGTCCGCCGCACTGCGGCGGCCGAGGTGTTTTCACCGCTGTGGATCGTAATCCCCAAGCCCGCTTCCCGGGCTTCCCGGACCATGGGCAGAAAATCCTCGGGATCGGTACGGTCCTCTGCATCAGCTAAGTCGAAGCCGCAGATACGGTCGGCGTTTTGGTGACGACTGCCTGCATAACGATTCAAATCCGCTGCGGCCAGGCGGTTGATCTCCAGGTCCATGGATCGAACCAGGATGCCGATCAGGCCGACCTGGATCGGGTAGCGGTTCATCCCCCGGGTGATTCCATCCAGAACCGCCTCGATGATCTCATCGTTGCCCAGCTGTTTGCCTGCGGAGATGAACGGGGGAGCAAAGCGCAGCTCGATCAGCTGGATCCCGTCCCGATAGGCGTCCTCGACGTTCTCGAAGGAGATCCGCTCGATCGCCTCGTAGCCGCACAATACCTGCTGGATGGTGGCAAACGAATCGAGCACGGTCTGGAGGTCCTTCATCGGTTCTGTGATTCTCGCCTTGCCGGCCAGTTCTTCTTCGGTGGATACGCCTAGATCCAGATTGTGCCGAGTCGCGATATCGACCACCGTTTCCAGTCGAATGCTGCCGTCCAGGTGGCGGTGCAGTTCCGCCTTGGGCAGAGCACGGATGGTATTCGGTGTCACGATTTTCCCTCTCTTCCCTGAGGATACCCCGCGGGAGTTGGAGGCGGCAAGCGGGTGGTGGCGAAAGCGGGACGCACCATTCGGTCTGG
>CAZFMD010000129.1:0-7543 GCA_964520025.1 uncultured Spirochaetaceae bacterium | reverse complement strand
CGCCCTACTCGTCGTGTTCGACCAGGGCGGTGTGCTGCAGGGGCCTGCGAAATCGCCAGAAGATGAGGGAGAGCAGGGCGACATTCACGATGGAGGCGGCTGCGAACAGATTCCACTTCGGATTGCCCGAGGCGATGCTTCCGATCAGGGAGTAGAGCTTGATGCTGATGGTGTAGCGGGAATCATCGTTTAAAAATAGAAGGGGAACCAGGAAGCCGTTCCAGGCGCTGAGAAAGGCCACCATCACCGCTGTTGTCACGACGGGAAGGGAAAGGGGAAACAACACCCGCACCATGTAGGAGCCCGGACTCATCCCCTCGATCCGAGCGTTTTCCCACAGGCTTTTCGGAACACCGCTCAGGTAACTTTTCATCGTGAACAGAGAGAAGGCCAGGGAGTGGGTGAGGTAGACCAGGACCAGGGGAACGTAGGAGTCGATCAATCCCAGGGAACGGAAGATTGCGTACAGGGGAATGAGGGAGTGCATCCCCCCCACGATGCCCATGACCTGTACGAAGGTGAGCACACCCGAGGAAAACGCGGGTCGGCTGCGGGCCAGGTAGGTGGCGGCGGGAAAGCTTACCAGGGGGATTATCACCGCCGTAACTGCGGCAACCACCAGGGTGTTGAGGAAGTAGCGCAGGATTCCCTCTTCGGCGAAAATGCGGGAGAAGCTGGAGAAACTCAAGAAACGGGGCAGCAGGGTGTCGATATAAACGGCGCTTACCCTGGAGAGGCTCATCCACAGAACCAGGTACAGGAGCGCGGCGCAGGAGAGGATCATCAGCACGCTCAAGCACAGAGTCGCTGCACGCCAGAGCGGATCGACGAATCGTCCCAATCGAGCCAATCGCGGTTTCCTGGGTTTGAGCTCGCCCTGAATCAGGGGGAAGAGGAGAAACAGAGGCACCACGATTCCCGGGTTGAAGCCGTTCATGAATCCCTGCAGAGACATGCGAACGATCTCTCCGGCTGCCTGGGCCAGGAAGGTCCAGAAAAACAGACGCCGCCATTTGAGGCTCAGTAGGTAGCCGACGGCCCACACCAGGCCCAGAGGCCCGCCCAGCAGGGGCTGAACAATACTTGAAAATACGCAGATAGCGACGCGGCCGCGACCGTGCTTGCGGAGGATGAACCAGACGGAGAGCACCACCAGTACGATGGCAATCATGATCACGGCGAAGGCAGCGGGGATCCCAAAATCGTGGCTGGAGTTGAATATGTCGAACAGAAAGATCTCCAACGTGGTGGTGGCCCCGATGATATGCCGTTCGGTAATGCCGGATACCAGAGGGGGCCCGCCGGATGTGAGGAGAAAGATCACGGTAAACTCTTTGAAGGCCTTGATGAAGTTGAGTACCCCCATCACCAGGAGGGTTTCCCGTATCTGGGGCAGATAGAAGAAGGCTGCAAGATGAGCCTCTCCGGCTCCATCCAGGCGGGCCGCCTCCAGGATCGATCGCGGGATTTTCTTCATTGCTCCGAGCAGCACAAAGGCTGTCAGCGGAACGGTGAGCCAGACGCTCACCAGCAGACCCGCGGAGAATCCGGCCAACGGGTCGGTCAACAGGTTCAACCGCACTCCGAACAGCAGCGTGAGTATTCCCTCTCCGCCGTTTCCGTGCAGCAGCGCTCGCCAGATCGGTACGGCGATGTAGACGGGGATTCCCCAGGGAATGAGCAACACTGCGTAGAACACGCGGGGAAGGCGTCCTGAGGGCAGCAGACGCACGGCAAAGACGAAGCCGAGAAACAGCCCGAGGATCGTGTTCGCCAGGGCCCAGAGAACCGTGATACGCAGGCTGAGAAAGAATCCACGATCTCCGATAATGGTACGGAAATTATCGAGCCCGGCGAACGAACGTTCTCCGTAGAAGTCGTGGTGAAGAGCGTTGAACAGAGCGCTTCCCACGGGGGCGATCCCCACCAGCAGGATGAGCGCTGCCATGGGCAGAAGCCTGAGCCATCCGAGGGTTTGCCTTTGCATCGTTATGCGTTTCATCGCTAAAGCGAGGCACAGCGGGGTATCCCACTCCGCCCCGATGGGTTGCTACAGAAAAATGCTCTAGAAGATGAGGCGGATCGCCGCAATCTGCCGGATCGGTTTGGCTCCGGCGGGAACGGTTTCGGCGTTCTTGTCCCAGACCAGGATCAGGGGGAACTCATCGGAGGGAAGCTCCTCTCCGTTCTTGTACATTCCCAGGATCAGATCCTCGTTCCCGTCCACCTCCCGGGAATCCAGGGATACGACAAAACCATCTGCGGCCTCGATCTCCACGGTATAGCCCGCTCGAGCCGTCTCCTTGCTGTAGGAGAGGATCGATTTATCGGTCTGATGATGCGGGGCGTAGTCCGGATCGTCGGCATAGGCCAACAGCAGGTAGAGGGGGATTCCCGTGTACCGGGCCGCCTTGTCCTTCCGCTCGAAGTCCACAATCCGCTTGTGACAGCTGACACCGCTCTGGATGGTCTGTCGATCCAGGGTCCAGTCCATTTTCCCGCCGACCGTGATAGAGAAATCCCGGTAACCCTCCTGTTTAACCACGATCTTCTGCAGCATGCGGACAGAGGAATGACCGTCAATATTGGGATTCTCAGGTCCCACCTTGATCGTGCGCACGTAGCCCGGATCCATGGGCAGATACTCGCCGTCCAGCTTGAAGGCCAGGATCCACATCCCGTCTCCGGTATCCAGCATATCCTCGCCGCTGTAGGTCATCTCATAACCGTCCATGGCCACCATGGTCAGGGAGGTTTCCGGCTTGAGGTTGAGGAACTGTCCGAGGAAATCGGACATGCGAACTCCGCCCCACAGCCCTCCGTAAGTGCTGCCCGCGGAGGTGGTATAACTACCGGGTTGCTCGACGTAGTAGATGCTCTGCTCCAGCTCCTTTAGGGTAAAACTGCTGATCTTGGAGTTGATGTCCAGAACCAGCTCGAACTGCGGTTCCTCCGAAGCCACCGCCGCCAGGGCCAGCTCGATCTCTACCACGTCTTTCACCCAGAGTTTGCCCGACGCATTTCCGGCGGTCATCGGCGTAACCGGAGCTCCATCTACACTGTCGACCAGGATCAGATCCTTCGGATCGACATCGGCGGTGCTGAAAGTGGCGCTGTAGCCGTCTGCACCGGTAATCGTGATGTCGTAGCCCTCGCTCCAGCGGGAGCGGTCGACGGTGTAGGGATGCTCGCTGTCCGAACCGTCGACCATGGCCGCGATCAGGTAGAGGGGCATCCCCCGGTAGACTCGAGTCTGACCTTTGCGTTCCAGCTCCATCTCCACGTAGTGAGAACCGTGAACCTTGGCCTCTTGAAAGCGCGCCGCCTCCAGCAGGTCTTCCCGCACGCCCCGAAGGGTAACGGTCCAGCTCGCCGTTTCGGCCGCCTGCCGGGCGGTAGCCTTGGACGCCGCCTGCTCGTTTGGTTGTTCCGCTGCTTCCGGTTCCAAGACGACCTCCGGCTCCGGTTGGACCGCCGTCGCGGGGGCACCGGTACAGCCGAAGAGCAATACTGCAACGGCAACCATTGCCAGTAGGGCGGCAAGAGAAACCAAACCGCCCCGGTTTTTTTGTTTAGTCAGTTTCATACGAACTCCTCATTACTGCTCTATCGATTCGCCGATCGGATCGGCTCTTTGTTTCACCTGTTTTCTCTATTCGAGTTGAGCCGCGATAATGCGCTGTCCCTCTTTAAGCGCCTCGGCCACGCTCATCTGGCCGGAGAACACGAAGCGCAGCAGCTTCCACATCGTGTTTTTGTACACGCCATAGGCCCGCTCGGTCGGCACGGGAACGCCGGCTTCCGCGCTCCGCGCCAGGACCGAATAGTAGGAGTTTTCCTGTCTCATGATTTTCCATGAGTCTTGGTTCACCGGCAGCTTTGATAGTGCCGCCGGGAAGCGCTGCTGCGTACCGATCCCGCCCAGATACTGAATGATTCGCCGGGCCAGGATAGGGCTGTAGGTCCTGCGGCTGATCGCCCATCCCTTGAAGTCGAGAAAAGGAGCCAGGGATCGGCCGTCCTCCCGGGTTTTGGGATAGGCAGCGACGCCGAAGGGGATGCCCAGCTCCTCGAACAGGGGGATGCTGTAGGAGCCGCTTAGGAACATGGCCACCTTTTCGGAGGCAAACAGAGAGATCATAGCCTCCCGTTCGCTGACCACCAGGAGTTCCCGGTTCTGCAGATTCAGAAGATAGGACAGGGCCGTTCGAGTAGCCGCGTCGTCGATACGGATCGAACCGTCCGCCTCCACCAGCTTTTGTTTCCCGAAGCCGAGTTGGAATGCTGCCAGCCAGTAGGCGGAATAGGCGTTCCAGTTCATGGGGGCAACGCCGGGAAACCGTATCTTCACTCCCTGAGCTAACCTCTCCATATCTGCGAGCGTCCAATCCAGTGGAGGCGCCTCATCGAAAAGCCGGGGATTGTAGAACACCAACTGACAGTCAAAGTAGAAAGGGACGGCCCAGCTCTTTCCATCCAGGGAAAAACTCCGCCTGGCCTTTGGAATCAGTGCCTCGAAGGACAGATAATCCAGGCTCTGTATTGCCCGGGATTGCACCAGTGCAGGCAGGTAATCGGACTGAACCATTACCACATCCGGTGGGCGACCTCCCGCCCGCAGGATGGAGATCAGCTTGGTCTCGATTCGGGGAACCTCGGTTACTTTGATCTTCACATGGTGGAGATTTGAGAAGCGCTGAAATTGCTCTTTCAGAAGCGGGATTCCCTCCCAACTGACCCAGACCTCCAGCTGGTCCTCTTCAAGGGGCTCACCGAGTATCTCGATGCTCCGGACATCGGGCAATCGTTCTTGCCCGATCAGCAGATCCCAGCCTCCCCCGGCTGTGGCCACCAGGTACCAAGAGGCGAAGTTTTCGGCCAGATCCTCTGCCTCCAGGATCCGCCGTTCCGAGTTGCTGGATATGACCAGGCGATACGCGGAAGCGCAGAGGGGCAACACCTCATCCAGGGAAATTCCCGTTAGGAATTCCGCTCCCGCGGGAACGAGATAGGATAGATTTTCAAGCTCACCATCTTCCCAGGTTTGAACCAATTGACCATTGAGACGGGTCTCGAGGCTGATTGAAGGGAATGCTGTATACAGGGCAAGTACAAGGGTGAGCGCGAAGCTCTTAAGGCTCAAAGGTCCTTCCCCCTTTCCAAACACGGGAGGCAACGCCGTTTCCAGCGGAACCCTATCGGTCCCTTGCCCTAGGCAGCTCGGTAGCGCCCTTAGGTCATGGAACTCGGAGGAAAAAAATTCACCCTCACTGTAGCATCTTACCCCGGGATGAGTCAAATGCTTCGAAAAATTCGCAAATTCGATAAATCACAACTGACAGGCTTGGCTTGTCAAGTGGGAGCTGGCGCATGGGTGCAGGTGCGCCCCGCGCAGCGCAGCGAGAATCTACATTCGCTACGCATGTAGGCAAGCGGATAAATCTCGAGTACCATGCGGTACGAATCGACAGCGGGTGTGATGGCAGAACGAGAGTTAACAATCGTTACCGGGCCGATCGACTCGGGAAAAACCAGCTGGTGCAGGGAACTGGCTGCCGCCAATCCTGCGTGCGGAGGAGTGCTGCTTCTCAAGGTCTACCTGCAGGGGCAGAGGATCGGTTACGATGCCCTTTCCCTGCCGGATGGTGATGCCATCCCCTTCGCCCGCATCGCGGGACACGAGCCGGCCGGCTGGAGCACCGCCGAACGGGTCGGGCCCTTTTCGATATCCACCACCGGCCTGCTGGCCGCCAATTACTGGTTGGCAGAGGCGGCAGCTCGTCCCGGGGATATTATCGTAGACGAGATCGGGCCCCTGGAGTTGGGAGACGGCGGGTTGTCAAGGGGCTTGAGTGCCGTGCTGGCCTCCCCCCTTCCGCGCAAGCTCTACCTGGTTATCAGACGGGATTGTCTGGAGGCCGCCTGTGATCACTTTGGGATTTCCGGCTACACTTTAATGGACGCGGGCACCAATTTCGGAAAAACCGACATAGGAGAAGCGGACTCCCAAAAAGCTTGAAGCGCCGTGGAAAACCGGGTAGCATCCACTATGCATCTGACTACCCGCCAGATCATGTATCCGGAGGGGGACAGTCGGGAGATCGAACATGCCCTGTCCATCAATCAACTGGTGGACATCAACGGCTTTCCCATGACGCCTCCGTTTCCCACGGCGAAGGTGATCGTCTACCGGGTCTTCCGGATTTCCACTGAGAACCTCAAGGGTGAGGATATCATTCGGTATTATCTGGAGCAGCTCTGGCGGGATGAACTGGAGGAACTAGTCCAATGATACGTCTGCCGATCCATTCTTCCGCTGACCCCAGCGGTCAAACCTACTCCGTAGCGCCCAGCAAGATTATCGCCCTGGGACTCAACTACCGGGATCACATTGCAGAGAGTGAATCGGTGAAAGTCCAGGGATTCACCAAGGATATCCCGGAGGAACCGATCCTGTTCCCGAAGACTCCAAACGTGTTGATCGGACCGGATCAACCGATCGTCATTCCCTCCATTGCCAAAAGCTACGGGTTCACCGAGTTCCGCGTGGACTACGAAGCCGAGCTGGCCTTTTTTATTCTGGACCGTTGCAAGGACGTAGAACCTCAAGACGCCTGGCAGCATATCTACGGGTTTACCTGCTTCAATGACGTGAGCCAGCGCAATATCCAGAACTCGGATCGCTCCGGGTGGTTTCGGGGCAAGTCCTTCGATACCTTCGGGCCGATTGGGCCCTGTGTGGTCAGTCGGGAGGAGATCGGCGATCCCCAGAACCTGAAAATCCAGTGTCGTCTGAACGGTAAGACGGTTCAGAGTTCCAGCACCCGCCAAATGATCTTTCCGATCCCTCAGATCCTCTCTTTCGTTTCCCGTAATTTCACCTTGGAAGCGGGGGACCTCATCTGCACCGGTACGCCCAGCGGGGTGGGGCCGCTGCAGGCCGGGGATGTAGTTGAGGTGGAGATAGAGGGGATCGGGATCCTGCGGAATCCCGTTCAGGAAGAGTAGGCTCTTCTCGAGGTAGTATCCCATGTCCAGCCGCAGGACCTCTATACTGCGCACGCTTCTGGTTGGGAGGACCGACAGGACCGAGATTCAGCTGGTGCGCTCGGCTGCCGCCGCCCATCTGGGATTCTGGGCGGATTTCGTCACCCTGGCCCTGCTCACCGAGATTATTGGTCTGTACTACCTGATATCCGCGGTGCTTGCCTTCACGTTCGGGCTTGCCGTCACCTACGTTTTTAGCGTACTGTGGATTTTCAAACACCGCCGTATCAAGAACAGGGTCGCCGAGTTCGCCGCCTTCAGCCTGATTGGGTTGGTTGGAGTGGTGGTGATGATCGCATCTATGTGGTTTCTCACCGAAGCCCTCCACCTGCATTATCTGGTTTCCAAGATCGTTTCCAGCATCCTGGTGTTTGCCGTGAACTTTACGATGCGTAAGCTGCTCTTGTTCCGGCCGCAGAGACCGTGAGCCGGATGGAGGATTGCGTTATTACGGAGGACATCGCAATCCTCCATTAGATTAGGGTGGGAGATTGCG
>CAZFMD010000128.1:0-8740 GCA_964520025.1 uncultured Spirochaetaceae bacterium | reverse complement strand
CTCCCGCACCCAGGCCAGCTTTGAGGCAGTGAAGTTTCCCGGAGAGTTCAGCAGAGGCTCGAGACACCGTTCGGCACCGAGATCGGCAAAGGCTCTCTCCCCGATCTGTACTGCGCGGCTGTCGCACCAGATAATGGCGGGGCGCAGCAAACGGCCGCTTTGATCCACGCAAACCAGCCCGTGCATCTGGTAGGAAATGCCGATCGCCTCCACATCGGCGAGCTCGGCTCCGGCGGAGGCGAGCTGGGCGGTGGCGATTTCCAAATGCCGCCACCACACCTCCGGATCCTGCTCGGCCCAGCCGGGCCGGGGGGACTGGATCTCCAGCTCCCGCTGCGGGGAGGTGGCCGCGGTCACGGAACTCCCTGAATCGATGGACAGTAAGGTCGCCTTGATCGAAGAGCTGCCCACGTCGTAGCCCAGCAGATATCCGCCCATACGTCATCTCCTTCCCTCATCTATGATGACCCGCGTTTGCCCCCGGATTCTATTGCCTCCACGGGCCGATCCAACGGTATTGTCAGAAAATCCCTTTGTCAATACTATGAGACTGATGAACTCCAAAGACAGGCTGGTATCCACCTGGAGAGGAAAGCCCACCGACCACATCCCCCTGACCTTTCAGTGCGCGGGCAATCCTGTTCCCAAGCATCTGCGTTGGATTAGCACAGATCAGGCGGGGGAAAGAGAGGTGCGTC
Organism: uncultured Spirochaetaceae bacterium; assembly: GCA_964520025.1. GTDB lineage: Bacteria > Spirochaetota > Spirochaetia > SZUA-6 > DRHE01 > JAFGQJ01. The sequence continues at coordinate 8,042 of CAZFMD010000128.1, read as the reverse complement.
GCTGGTACAGCAAGCGCCTGGAGCACATCCACACCCTCCCGGCTCCATGGACCCTGGAGGATGACTTTCAGCGCTCCCGGACCTGGCTTTCCCTGGGCGTGGATGATCTGATCGATGTGTCTGTTCCCTGGAGCGTCCATCCGGAAGTTCGCTGGACCAACTCCCGGCATGAAGCGGACAGCGGGAGGGGAGATCCGATTCTGGTCAGAGACTACCAGACCCCGGCAGGGACGCTGCGGCATCAGGTACAGCAAAGCGCAGATCGGCCGGCGGAGGGGTGTTTGATTCAACCGAAGCATGTTTCCCTCATGGAGGATTTCAACATTCCCCGCGGGGTGGAGCATGCGGTGAGCTCTCCCGAAGACATACCCCGTATCCGTTACCTCTACTGCCCTCCGGATCAGGAGGCTGCAGCCTGGCTGGACAACCGAATGCAGAGAATCGCGAGCTTCGCCCGGGAGCAGGAGGTTGCGGTACAGGCCTGGGCGGCCTTCGGCATGGATGCGGTGGTCTGGCTCTGCGGCCGGGAAGGAGCGGTCTTGCTGGCTACCGAGCAACCGAAGGCCTTTTCCCAATTGATGGAGCTGGTTACCCAAACCGACCTGGCCCGTATCGAACTGGCCGCCAGACATCCCGGCATTGACCTCATCGTGGAACGAGGCTGGTACTCCTCTACGAATTTCTGGTCCCCGGAACTGTTCGATCAGTTCCTCCTCCAGCACATCCGCCGCCTGGTGGATTTCACCCACCAGCAGGGAAAGCTGTTCTGCTATACCGTTACCGCCGGAGTGCGGGTCCTGGGCCCGAGGCTGGCCGATGCGGGGGTGGACGTGCTGTACTTCGTGGATCCCCTGCTCGATGGCATCTCGATGATGAAGGCCAGAGACCTGCTCGGTTCCCGAATGTGCCTGGTGGGCGGAACGAACGCGATTACGCTTGCCACGAAGAAGCGCAAAGTGATTGAAGAGGAGGTCCGTCAGGCCATGGCTGCTTTCGGATCCCGCGGAGGATTCATTCTGCATCCGATCGACGCTCTCTCTCCGGATACGCCCTGGGAGGGAGTCGAGATGCTGATCCAGGCGTGGAAAAAGCATCGCAGCGGTAAATAAGGCGATATCACGAACATGAACATGGAAACGGCGGATCGACTCATTCAACCTGTCGAGCCGGATCACCTCGAGTACCTGCGGGATGAATCCCGCTTGAGCGGAGAAGCCGAATCGATCTCCTTTCCAACGAGCGAACAGCAGATCCGGGAGATCGTGGAACTGCTGGCCGACCGGCGGGTCCCCGTGACCGTGCAATCGGGAAAAACGGGAATCTCCGGCGGGGCGGTACCCGGCGGCGGGCATATTCTCAACCTCAGCCGAATGAACAGGTTCCTGGGTCTGCGCCGGGATCCGCGGAGGGATCGGTATCTGCTGCGCCTGCAGCCCGGAGCGCTGCTCTCCCAGATCAATGAGGCGGTGGCCAAGAGAGAGTTCGCGAGCGGGGGCTGGAGCCCGGAGTCCCTGCATGCCCTGGAGAGTTTTCAACAGGAATCGAAGTCCTTCTTCTTTCCTCCGGACCCTACGGAAACCTCCGCTGCCATCGGGGGCATGGCCGCCAGCGATGCCTCCGGAGCTCGTTCCTTTTCCTATGGGCCGACCCGCCTGTACATCGAATCTCTGCGGATGGTGTTGATCGACGCCTCGACCCTTGAGCTGAAACGGGGCGTGCAACAAGCTTCGGGCCTGAGGTTTCAGTTGGAGACGGAGCAGGGTCGGGTGTTGAGCGGCACCCTGCCCTCCTACGGCATGCCCGCCACGAAGAATACCGCCGGCCTGTACATCCGACCGGACATGGACCTGATCGATCTGGCTATCGGCTCCGAGGGAACCCTCGGAATCCTGAGTGAGATCGAGATCGCGCTCATTCCCCTGCCTCCGGTGTTCACCGGAGTGATAGGCTTTTTCCCCGAGTTGGCGGGAGCGCTTCAATTCGTGAAGCGGGTACGCGGTGACGGTATAGCGGAAAAGAACTTCCACAGGCCCAAGGCAATGGAGTTCTTCGATGGCAACTCCCTGGAGCTGCTGCGCCGGCAGAAGCATGACAACCCGGCCTTCTCGGAGCTTCCCGAGGTACCGGAGCAAAAAGCGGCCGCCGTGTACGTGGAGTATCACGGCGACAGTCCAGAGGCCGTTGAAGAGCAGATCTTCGAGTTAGCCGAGATCTTGTCCGACTGTGGGGGCTCCGAGGATGACACCTGGCTGGCGGAACAGCCCAAAGAGCTGGAGCGGTTGAAGGATTTCAGGCACGCCCTTCCGGAGGCCATCAACCTCCTGATCGACCAGCGGCGCAAGAATGCACCGGGCCTGATAAAGCTGGGCACGGACATGGCGGTTCCAGACGAAGCGCTGGAGCGGATCTTCGATCTGTACCTCAGCCACCTGAACGAGTCGAGTCTTGAGTACGTGCTGTTCGGGCACATCGGCAACAACCACATCCACGTAAACATCCTTCCCCGATCAATGGAGGATTATGAAAAGGGCAAACAGCTGTACCGGGGCTGGGCTGAGCAAGTCGTGGCCCTGGGAGGAAGCGTATCCGCCGAGCACGGAATCGGCAAGTTGAAAACCCAACTTCTGCGCCTGATGTACGGTGAGGAGGGGATCGAGCAGATGCGGCAGATTATAAACGTTTTCAACCCGGAGGGTCGCCTGAACCGGGGAAATATCGTGGGGGATCACACGTGAGCTCTTCGGGAAATCACAAGTAAAGTTCCCCCGCACAAGGAGGTCGAGGGATGGCCAAAATCATCGTGATCACCGGAGCCAGTACGGGTATCGGCGGGGAAACCGCCAGGCTGCTGGCGGAGGGCAACAACATCTTTATCCACTACAACGAATCCCGGGAGGCCGCCGAACAAACCGCGGCGGAGGTGCAGGAACGGGGCGGAACGGCTAGCCTGATCCAGGCGGACCTGTTCAGCGAGGCCGGTTGCGACGCCCTTTACTCGGAAGTCTCGGTAATGACAAATCGAATCGATGTCCTGGTAAACAACGCCGGTGGGCTCGTGCAACGCCAGGGCGTAGGGCAGCTGGAGTGGAGCCTGATGGAACGGGTATTCGCTCTGAACACCTTCTCGACAATGCTGCTCAGTTCCCTGTTTGTTCCTCTGCTGGAAAGGGGGACAGATCCCTGTATCATCAACGTCACCTCCATCGCAGCCCGTCACGGAGCCCCGACCGCCACCCTCTACGGAGCAGCCAAGGGAGCCATCGACAGTTTCACCAGGGGAGCTGCGGCCGAACTCGCGCCGAAGATTCGGGTCAACGCCGTGGCACCGGGTGTCATCGACACGCGTTTCCACGAACGCTACTCTACCCCGGAGCGCATGGAGAAATTTCGGGCAGACACTCCGCTACAACGCAACGGCACGGCCCTGGATGTGGCCAGGGCCATTCAGTTCCTGATCGAAAACGATTTTCTTGCCGGTGAAACGATCGATGTAAACGGCGGTCTGTTCATGCACTGAGCAGGGAGTAAGCCCTTGGAAAATACCAGCTTCGATGTGACTGTAGCGGGCCATCTGTGCCTGGATTTGATCCCCCCATTCCAGACGGACAGGGAATCGACGCAAATATCCGAACTGCTGCAACCGGGAACCCTGGTTCACATGGGAGCCATGAGCGTATCCACCGGAGGAGCCGTTTCCAATGTCGGTCTAGCCATGAAGAGCTTCGGCTGCTCGGTTGCCTTCGCAGCCAAGGTGGGAGCAGACGCCATCGGCAGGACCATCATCGAAATGCTGGAGCGCAGCGGCAGTGCCGAGGGAATCGCCGTGGCCGCCGGGCAGGCCAGCTCCTACACGGTGATCCTCTGCGCTCCCGGGGTCGACCGAATCTTCATGCACTATCCCGGTACCAATGACAGCTTCTCGGCAAAAGATCTGGATATGAAGTCGGTGCGGAAAAGTCGCCTGTTCCATCTGGGCTATCCGACCCTTATGCGTTCCCTGTTCGCGGATGACGGCCGGGAATTGACCCGGATCCTGAAGGCCGTCAAGCAAACCGGGGTGACCACCTCCCTGGACATATCCCTGCCCGATCCGGGTTCGGAGGCGGGCAGAGCGGATTGGCGCAGGATCTACGAGCGCGTCCTCCCCTATGTCGACATCTTCCTGCCCAGTGTCGAAGAGACCTTCTTCACCCTTCATCCGCGGGAGTACGGGCAGCGCAAGCGCGCCTACGGAGGTCAGGAGCTGATCGACTACGTGAGTCCGGAGGAGGTGCGGGGATTCGCCGAAGAGTTCCTGTCCTTTGGTTGTGGTATCGGGATCGTCAAGTCCGGGCACAACGGCTGGTACATCAGAACCGCGGAGGCAAGCAGGATCTCCGGAATGGGCCGGGCCGCTCCCGGGAATCCGGGTTCCTGGGCCGGCCGGGAGCTGTGGTGTCCGGCCTTTCGCGCAGACAAAGTTGCCGGCACGGCCGGGGCCGGAGATAGCTCGATCGCCGCCTTTCTCACCGCCCTGCTGGGTAATCGTAAAATCGAAGAATGTCTGAAACTGGCCAACTGCGCCGGTTATCTGAACCTCCGCGCCGCGGATACGCTCTCCGGTCTGGGCTCCTGGCAGCAGCTGCAAAGCACCTACCCCACCCTGCCCATACGGGAAACCGCTCTCTGTTTCGATGGGTGGCGCTGGGATGAACGGATGAAGATCTGGGACGGAGAGCTCAGCGGTTCTTAGGACTTCCCGTGCGTAGGAATGTTCCTTCGACCCGGCAGGCGTCGCGGGCGATTCCGCGCAGCATTCCCTTGAAGATCGGCACGTGCAGGGGGTAGAGCAGGTACCAGTACAGCAGACCCCAGAGCCCGAGGGGATCGAAGATGGCCGTGCTGCGCAGAACGGATCGCTCGGCCTCGCCTTCCACCTCGAACTGCAGCCAGGCCCGGCCGGGAAGCTTCATCTCGGCATGCAGCCGCAACAGCCGGTTCGGCTGCATGGCCTCTACCCGCCAAAATCCGACCACGTCCCCCGGCAGCAGGCAGTAGGGGTAGCGAGGTTGCCGCTGCGCTCCCACGCCGCCGATCAGTTTGTCGATAAAACCCCGCAGGCTCCACAGCCAGTTGTAGCGGTACCAGCCCCTTCTTCCGTAACCGATGCACTGGACCGGCAGAAACACCTGATCCGTCGGACAGGGGATCTCGATCTCCCGGGAGTCCACCAGCCGGGTACCGAAGGGTAGCCCCCCCCAGTGGTGTTCCATGCTGCGGGAAGCAAGAGCGTCGTTCCAGCGAGTCTTGGCCAGCTCACGGTCCTCGTTCTCCAAAGCTCGTTGCACCGCTTCCTTGATCCCAATCGGTTCGATGCCGAAGACCTTCCTGGCCGTATCATCATGAACCACAGTCGGATTCTTCACCCCCTCGATCAGCCTGCGTCCGACCCGGAAGTACAGGGGCGTGACCAGGGCCAGCCAGAGGCTGGACAGACCCGGGCTCAAGATCGGAAGGGGGATGATCAGCCGCTTGAGTCCCCGGGCGCTGGCATACTCCCGCATGATCCCTTCGTAGGAAACCCTGTCCGCCCCGCCGATCTCGTAGATCACGCTCTGGGATACATCATGATCGAGCGCCGCCATCAGGTAGTGCAGCACGTCCTCGATGGCAATGGGTTGGGCCGGCATGCGCACCCAGCGGGGTGTGGTCATCACGGGGAGTTTCTGCACCAGAGCCCGGACCATCTCGAAGGAGAGGCTTCCCGATCCGATAACGATCGAGGCACGCATCTCGATCGTTGGCACACCGGATGCCCTGAGTATCTTTCCGACCTCCTGCCGGCTGGCCAGATGGTGGCTCAAACCCGGCTCCCGGCCCAGTCCGCCCAGATAGATGATCCGCTTCACTCCCGCCTGCCCGGCGACTCGGGCGAAGTTTTCCGCCGCAATACGGTCATTCTCCTCGAAGGATCCGGAACCGGCCAGGGAGTGTACCAGGTAGTAGGCCGTATCGACCCCCTCCATGGCTCTGGCCAGAGAATCGATGTCAAACACGTCTCCCGCCACCACCTCGGTGTCCGCCCGGGTCCAAGGTTTGAGGTACTCAGGTTTGCGGGCCAGACAACGGATCCGGTAGGATCCGCTCTCCAGCTCTCCGAGCAGCCGTCCGCCGATATAGCCGCTGGCTCCGGTCAGCAGGATCAGCCTGCCGCTGCGGCCCGTACCGGCTGCAGGAGACACTACTCCCACCTGTACAGCTCTGTGCGCCTGTCGGCGAACAGGTCGTTTCGTTCCGTTACCCGCTTGTTCGAAGCCCTCTGCGGGTCCACCTCCACTACGGTCAGGACATCCCCCTCAGCCTGGGCAAGGGCCAGGACCTGCCCGTTCTCCGCGGTGATCTGGCTGCATCCCGAGTAGCTCAGAGTTTTCCCGTTTCGCTCTTCGATCCCGTAGCGATTGGCCAGGATCCAGAACACCCGGTTTTCTATGGAGCGTACCCGGGTGGTCAGTTGTCCGTATTCGGGAAGCACGAGGTTCGAAGGATGGCAGATGATCTGGGCGCCCTGAAGAGCCAGGGTGCGGGAGGCCTCCGGAAAGAAGTGGTCGAAACAGACCAACATTCCGACGCTGACACCTTGGATATCGAAGAGGGGGAACCCGAGATCGCCCGGTGTGAAGTACAGCTTCTCCTCGAAGAACAGATGCACCTTGCGATACACCCCGACCACGCCTTTCGGCCCGATCAACGCCGCACTGTTGTACAGCCGTTCCCCACTGCGTTCTGCCATTCCTACGACCACGTGGCAGTTCGCCCGGGCCGCTGCCTCGGACAGCCTTTCGGTGGCCGGACCGGGAATCTCTTCGGCCATCCGCTGCACCTCTTCCTTACTGGTAAAAAAATAGCCGCTCAGAGCCAGCTCCGGGGCCACGACCAGGTCGGCTTGGGCGCCGCTCACAGCAGCGGTGAGAACGTCTAGATTGTGTTCGGGCGCGCCGAAACGCGGGGAAAACTGAAAGTAACCGATTCGCATGAAATCTCCTCCCTTGGGCGGTGGCATTATAGCGTAAATTGAGTATAGTATAAATGAATCATCAGGAGATACGCACTTTGAATCATCCCGTTAAAACCTTCGTAATCGATACCAATGTGTTCATCCATCGCCCCGATGCGATCCTCTCTTTTCACGACAATGAGATCGTCGTGCCCCTCTGGGTGCTCGAGGAACTGGATAATCTGAAAAAGAGCCGGGAGGAGCGGGGACGCAACGCCCGGGAGAGCATCCGTCTGCTGGACGAGCTCAGTCGCCACGGAGACCTCAAGGAAGGGGTCAAGATGGACAACGGCTCCACCCTGCGGGTTTGGATCAGCAACACCACCAACCTGAAGAGCATCCCGGTGGACCTGGAAACGGACAAGAACGACAACAAGATCCTCCTGGCCGCCTACTCCCTGCAGCAGGAAGGCAAAAAGGTGTTCTTCGTTTCCAAGGACATCAGCGCCCGTCTCAAGGCTACGGCTTTGGGCATCAAGGCCGTGGATTACGAGAAGCAGAAGGTCGACATCGAATCGCTGTACAAAGGCTACATCGAGATGGATGTGGGACAGGATAGCCTGCATGAGCTCAAGAGCTCCGGGGCGATTCCCTGGAAAACCAGCTTTGTCCCGAATGAGTTCGTGCTTCTCCGGGAGGCAAAGAGCAGCGAGACGGCTTTGAGCCGATACAATGACGGCGAGGCCTACCTCCAATACGTGGCTCCGACCGACGGAGTCTGCGGCATCCGGCCCCTGAATCGCAACCAGGAGATGGCTATCAACCTGTTGCTCGATGATTCGATTTCCCTGGTGACCCTGGTGGGAAAAGCGGGTACTGGGAAAACCCTGCTGGCCCTGGCTGCCGGGTTGAACAAGGCCCTGACCGAGGATCGCTTCTCCCGGGTGCTGCTGGCCCGGCCGATCATTCCCATGGGCAAGGATATCGGCTATCTGCCGGGGGACAAGATCGACAAGCTCTCCAACTGGATGCAGCCTGTATACGACAACCTCGAGTACATCCTCAGCGT
>CAZFMD010000127.1:0-8898 GCA_964520025.1 uncultured Spirochaetaceae bacterium | reverse complement strand
ATCCGGAGCAACGAAAACAGTGGTTGGCTTCCTGGCGTCTGCCTTATTTCGAAAACATCGCTGACGAATATCGTCAGGTGCTGATCGAGTTATACGGTGAGACCAAGGGGCGGGAGGTGCGCTATGCCGAAGCCTTTGAGGGATGCGAGTACGGCGCCGGTTTTACCAGAGATGATATTTCGTCGTTGTTTCCCTTCTTTGATTGAGGAAGCAGCAGGATATGATTATTGATTTTCACACCCATGTAGGGGACCACCGTACTCCCGAAAGGATGGACCGTCTGCCCGTCACCTGGGAGGGACTTATCGAGCGCCTGGACCAGGAGGGTATCGACAAGGCGGTGGTGCTTCCATCGGGAGTGTCTCCGGAAAGTATCAAAGCCCCATCCCTCTTTGCACCCAACGGTGATCTCTTCAGCCAGCTGGAAACAGCCCGGCAGTATCCTGATCGGATTATTGCCTTTGGTAATCTCGACCCCCGGATGGGCTGCCTCGGTAATCTGGAGCTGCATCATTTTGAACACCCGCCGGAAACCGATTTTTCTTGGCTGCTGGCCCGTTTCCGGGAGTACGGCTGCGTCGGCATCGGGGAAATCACGGCGAACATCGCCGTGGATGATCCCAGGGTGATCAGCCTGTTCCGCCAGTGCGGTGATTTCGACCTGCCCGTGCTGTTTCACTGTACAGGTCCCGGCCGAGGTGTGTACGGATTGTATGACGAAGTCGGTCTTCCCCGCTTGGAGAGATTGTTGCGGGCGGTACCCGGTACCACGGTGATCGGGCACGCGCCGGGCTTCTGGGCGGAGATAGAGGGCGATATCACGCCGGAGAAGAAGTTTGTCTATCCAACCGGACCGATTCGCAAGGAGGGAGCATTGAGCCGCCTGCTGAGAAGCTATCCCAATCTTTACGCCGATATATCCGCCAACAGCGGCTTCAACGCCATCAGCCGCGACAAGGATTTTGCTGTGAACTTCCTAACTGAATTCCAAGACAGGATCTTGTTCGGTACAGATGTATGCTTCGGCGGGGCGGAGGGAAGAATGCCTCATCTGGGCTATCTGCGCACACTTCGTGCAGAGAGTCAGATAACCCCCGAAGTGTTCGACAAGATCGTGGGTGGGAATGCTCTGAAGATCCTCACGATCAACACCTCTGATTCGAAAGCAGCAAGGGAGTGAGCTGATGAGGGCTCCGCAATATTCGATTATTCTGGCGGCGGGCAAGGGCACGCGCATGCAGTCCGCCGAACTTCACAAGGTATGCTTTTCCATCGACGGGAAGGCCGCCATCAACAGAAGCCTGGAAATCTACAATGCCTGCGGTATTGCCCACCACATCATCGTGGTCGGTGCCATGGCTGGCCAGGTGATGGACACGGTGGCGGCGGAAAACGTCATCTATACCTACCAGGCCGAGCAGCTGGGAACGGCTCACGCGGCACGCCAGGGGGCCAAGGTGCTGGGGGCCCTGAGCAACCAGGCGGAGGTTCTGATTGTAGCCGGAGACAGATTGATCGAGCCCCAGGTTCTCGAGCAGCTGTTCGACCTGTTCTACAGCCAAAACTGCGATCTGGCTTTTCTGGCCCTGCCACGGCGTCGCACCACAAACCTGGGCAGAATTCTCCTCGATTCGGATGGCTCGGTACTGGCTGATGTGGAGGCGGCGGATATCCGCCAGAGGCGTATCTACGGGCAGTTGCGCAGGCAGGCGGAAGAGGGAAATCCCCTCTCCCGGGAACGGATGCTCGAGCTGATTCGAGAGGAGTTCAGCGATCAGAAAGCCGCGAAAGCCTTTGGAGAACTGTGGAAGCTGTTAGTGGATCAAAAGCGGGGACCGGCGGCTGAGGAAGTGCTGGAGCTTGTTCCCGAAGAATTGACGCGTTTCGATTTCCTCGATCGGGAAGGCCGGCCCATCAGTTTGAACCCTGGGCAGATCGAAGACATACGTTTATACAACAGCTCCGTCTATCTGGTGAAAACGCAAGCTCTCGGGTTCGTTCTCCAGCGATTGGACAGCAACAACGCCCAGAGGGAGGAATATCTGCCGGACATGATCACAATTCTGAGCCAGGCCCGAAACCGCGACGGCAGGAATTTTGCGGTCAGAGCGCTCACGGTGGAGGATGAGCACGCGGTAATGGCCTTCAACAATCCGGCGGAGCTTCTGGAGATTGAAGCCTATATCCAAACCAGGAACAAGAACAAGCACGCTCCTGTCCTTCCCGAGGGAGCTCACTTCCGCCGAATCGGCGAATGGCTTGGCGCCTTCCGGGATGCGGCGGGGGGTGAGCCCAAAAACGGTGGGCTGGCGGAAGAGTTTGAGCGACTGTACGGTTCGGACAGGAGCTTTCTGGGCGAACGGTTTCAGACCTACATTCGTTTGCTCGAATTTGCAGGCAGCATTCTCCAGGGGGATGACCGGGTGCTGCTGGTGCATTCCCCCGGCCGGGTCAACCTGATGGGCCGCCACGTGGATCATCAGGGGGGGCACTGCAATCTGATGACCATCGGCTATGAAACGCTTGCCGTGGTTCGGCCCCGCCGGGATGATAAGGTTTGCCTGTACAACCTGGAGCGGACCCGTTTTCCCGATCGGTGCTTCTCCATCGGCGAGCTGATTTCCCAGCTGCCCTGGGACGACTGGATCTCACTGATCAACAGTGAGAAGGTGTCTCACCTGGTTCTGCAAGCCGGAGGTGACTGGTCCCAGTACGTCAAGGCGGCCGCCCTGCGTCTGCAGAAGAAGTTTTCCGATCAAAGGTTGTGCGGTGTGGACCTGGTCGTCGGCGGAAACATACCGATCGCCGCCGGTTTGAGCTCCTCCTCGGCCCTGGTGGTGACCGCAGCAGAAGCCCTGGTAGCGGTCAACAGGTTGAACACCTTTCCATCACAGTTTGTGGATCTCTGCGGTCAGGGTGAGTGGTTCGTGGGAACCCGCGGAGGAAGTGCCGATCATGCGGCCATCAAGTACGGCCAGCCGGGAAAAGTGGTGAAGGTCACTTTTTTCGATTTTGCCGTTGAGGAGATTGTTCCCTTTCCTGAGGATCATGCCCTGCTGGTATGTGATTCCGGCGTAAAGGCACAGAAGACCACAAATGCCAGGAACCAGTTCAACCATCGGGTTGCCTGTTTCCGCATCGGCACCCTGTTGATCAAGAGGTACTTTCCGCAATACGCACCCCTGATCCAGCATCTGCGGGATGTCAACACCCGGACTCTGAACATCCCTCTCGCCTGGATCTACAAGATTCTCCTTCATCTTCCAGAAAAGACCAACCGCGAGGAAATGCGGGATCTCATTCCCGCTGATAGACTACAGCCCCTGTTCGATAATCACGAAGAACCGGCGGATGGAATTTATCCGATCCGAGGGGTGGTACTGTATGGATTGGCCGAGTGCGAGCGCAGCCGTCGTTTTGCCGAAGCCCTGAAGCAAGCCGATCTGGAGGAAATCGGTCGGTTGATGAACGTCTCCCACGACGGGGATCGGGTTATCCGCCTCTCTCCGGAGGGGAAATTGCTACCCCATGTCCCACCCACCGGCAACAGCTACCTGCTGGGCCTGATCGATGATCTGGAAAGCGGGGATCTGGAGAGGGTTATGAGGGCCCAGCTGCAGTGGCAGCCCGGAGCCTACCATTGCAGTATTGCGGAGATCGACAGAATGGTGGATATAACTCTCGGAGTCGACGGCGTGCTGGGCGCCCAGTTGGCGGGAGCGGGCCTGGGGGGATGCATGATGCTGCTGGTTCACCAAGAGGCGATCGGTCCGGTTTCCGCGGCTCTGGAGGAACGGTACTACCGCCCGGAGGAAAAAGCCGTCTCCATTCTGCAGTGCAGGCCGATCAGCGGGAGCAGCGTACTGTTTACAGGGACAGAATAGCATCCAGATCCGCGGAGAGCCGTGCCGGCAAACGCTCGGGTGCGTGGCGATACCAGTCCGGCTCGACGCTGATCCAGCCCTGGTAGTTGATCAGTTTTAGAGCCCTGTTCACCGCCGGCCAATCGATATCCCCGGCCAGAAGGTTCACCAGATGTCCCCCGAAGGTTGCATCCTTTAAGTGAAGGGCACAGATCCAGTCTTTCAGGGAGATGAGCCACTGCTCCGGGAAACCCAATCCGAGCCAGAATACATTACCCACGTCGAAGTAGATGCGTACATTGGGGTGATCGATTTCGGTAAGCAGGTCCTGCCAGTCTCGAACCGAAAGAGGGAAGCGAGCCTCCACGTTTTCCAAGCCGATGGTAATGCCGTAATCCGCGGCAATCTGACCGATTAGCCTGGAAAAATCCACCACCCGTTTCCAGTGCTCCTGGTAGCTGGTTTCCTGTTGTATCTGCCCTGGTACAACCAGCAGGGTCTTTCCCCCAAGCAGAGCAAGACATTCACAGGCCCGCTTCCCGTGCTCTATCGCATCGCTTCTGCGCCGGCTGTCCGGGGAAGGGATCGTGTCCCAGAATCCCCTCCCGCCGCGCATGCTGGGGATCTCCAGGCCCAGGTCCCGACACCTTCCCTTCAGCTTCTCGGCTTCCCGCGAGTAGTTTTGAGGCGAGGGAATGGCTGCGGGAATGAAGGTTGGCTCGATGCCCTGAAACCCGCTTGCTGCTATGGCGGGCAGCAGATCGTCGATCTGTTTCCAATCCTCCCACACCGAAGAGAATCCCTTTTTCCGGCCGCCCATCCGCTCTCCATCTCCCATCTTGCTTGCACTCCTCATGGAGGATATCAGTCTACTTGATCCTATGGCATGTTGCCAGGCGATCGGCCAATCTCTTACAATATCATGAGAGGTAAATTCATGCGAAAACTGATTCAGCAGTACGCTAAGGACCTGACGGCCGGACGCCTGGCCTCCGGATACGAGCACTCCTATCGTATCTACCGACTGGCCAGGAAGATCGGCGAAGGCATGGAGTATGACGATGAGGTGCTTCACGCCGCCTGTTTTCTTCATGATATCGAGATGAGCTCCGGGCATCCGACAAGCTCTGCGGAGAAGGCCAGGGCGATTCTTGGAGAGACCGGTTTCGCCCCGGGCAAGATCGAAACCGTATATCAGGCTATCTTGTATCATATGCCGGGTGAAGAGGATGAGGCACCCGACGAAGAGCCGTCGATCGAAGGCAAACTCCTGCACGATGCAAATCTCCTGGAAACCCTGGGCGTGATCGGTCTGATCAGGTTGTCCATCGGGTCGTTTTTCTGGCACCATCTCAAAACCATGGGTGAAGTGATCGAACTGCTGAAGCGCTGGCGGGGTTACGCTGAAACGTTCTTTTTTCCCAAGGCCCGGCGTCTGGCCAGGAAGCGGCTCGAATTTCTCAACCAGGCTATCGTCAGGTTCGAAGAGGAGCTGGCACTGTAGCCCTGTGCCCGGGTCTGTCTCCGGGTCTTGACAAGGGCTCGGCCAATCAGTAGTTCTATGGGATACTATGTCCCCGTTCGTACGGCGGTTTGTATCCCAAGGGCACCTGGTAGATTCGGGATTATTGACCGGGATGCTGAACCTGATCATCGAAGAAGGTGCAGATTACCGGATTATCGATTTTCAGCTGGGAAAGACAAACCAAGACATCTCTCATCTCGATTTAGAGCTGTACTGCGACAGTGGTGAAGCGCTGAGAGAGGTCTCGACCAAGCTGATCGACTTGGGCTGCTATGAAAGAGCCACCCCGGAAGCGGTTTTTGAACCCGCCCCGGCGGATGCATACGCTCCGAGGGAGTTTTACTCCACCACCCATCACAACACCCAGGTGTTCGTGGAAGGCTCCTGGCGGGAGGTGCGTGAACAGCGCATGGACGGGGTTGTCGTGCTACAGGGGAGCGAGCTGGTCTGCAAGAAGCTGCGGGAGTTGAAGAAGGACGATCCTGTTCTCTGCGGATCGGAATCGATACGGTTGCTTCCGAATTTCCGTGACCGGGAGACCGGATCTTTCGGTTTTATGACCAACGATGTTTCCTCCGAGCGGAGCGTCGAGGTGGCGGTGGATAAGACAGCCGAGGAGTTGGAGGCACACAAACAGGCGGGAGAGCGCTGTGTGGTTGTTGCCGGACCGGTTGTCATCCATACGGGGGGCGGACCGGCCCTGGCGGCTTTGATTCGAAACGGGTATGTCCAGGGCTTTCTGTCGGGCAACGCCCTGGCCGTGCACGATGTGGAGTCGGTGCTGTTCGGCACCTCTCTTGGAATCGATCTGGCCTCGGGCAAGCCTGTAGACCAGGGTCACCGTAATCATATGCGGGCCATCAACCGGATTCAGGGCTTCGGTTCCCTGGCCGCGGCTGTGGACGGCGGACAGCTCGATCGGGGAGTTGTGTTCGAATTGATACGGGAAAACATCCCGTTTGCCCTGGCCGGTTCAATTCGGGATGACGGGCCGCTGCCGGATACGGTGACCGATATGATCGAAGCTCAGAGCCGCTACGAGCAGATACTGCGGGGAGCCTCCCTGGTTGTGATGCTTGGAACCATGCTGCATTCGATCGCCGTAGGCAATATGCTGCCTTCGTCTGTACGGACGATTTGCGTAGATATTCAACCATCCGTGATCACGAAGCTGGTGGATCGCGGTTCGGCCCACACAATAGGAATCGTAACCGATGTGGGTCTATTTCTGCGCTCATTAGCGGGGAAACTGATTAGGAGTACGGAGAATGGAACATCAACAGCTGATTAAAGAACTCCATCCTCTTGAAATTCGGGTCCTGTTGCATTTCAAACGCGGGGATTCTATCAATCCTGAACGTCTACATCAGGAGCTGAGCTACAAGCCGGGTCAGAGCAACCAGGCCTTTGCCTGGTTGGAAGCCAAGCAGCTGATCGAAGAAACCGATCGAACAAAGATCATCGAATATTCGATTACCGATCTGGGGATCGAGTACAGAGAAAAGGGAACTCCGGAGGAGCGTCTTTTCAGTCTTGTACAAAAGGAAGGTCCCAGTAAATTGCCGGAGGCCGCTTCAAAGCTCGGTTTGGAGAACAAGGAGGTCGGCTCGGCCTTTGGTGCCGCTGCCGGCTGGGGATTGCTTGCAATGAACGAGCAGAAGCAGGTGGCGTGCAAGGACGAGACCAAGCAGGAGGAGCTGAAAAAGAGGCGAGACCTTCTGTCCCTTTTTGGTGACCAGACCCCGAAACTGGAACAGGATCTGTCGGAGGAGCAGAAGACCCTGATCCACTCTTTGAGCCGCAAGCGCGGAGCGGACAAGGGCATGTTTCGGGTTATCGAGCGCGAGCAGGTTACCTACCGGTTGACACAGGCTGGACTGAAGGCGGCCGAGGAGCTTCACCGGGCCGGTGTGAGCGGGGAGGAGATCGGACAGATCACCCCGGAGATTCTACACAGCGGGAAGTGGAAGAACGCCGCTTTCCGCTCCTACAACATCAACACCCCTGCCCAGCGCGTGCTTCTGGGACGTAAGAATCCCTACGTGGAATTCCTTGAGGAGCTGAAGGACAAACTCAACTCTCTCGGTTTCGAGGAGTTCGATGGCCCGTTGCTGGAGACGGAGTTTTGGAACTGCGATGCCCTGTTCATGCCCCAGTTCCACGCAGCCCGGGATATTCACGACGTCTACTATGTCAAGAATCCCACCCACGCCAAGGCAATAGAACAGCCGTATCTGGATCAGGTAGCTGCCTGCCACGAGGACGGCTGGAAGACCGGCAGCCTGGGATGGCGTTATCCCTTCGACAGGGACTTCACCCGGCGCCTCATCCTGCGCAGCCAGGGAACGGTACTGTCCGCCAAGACCCTGCCCAAGGCCAAGGTTCCGGGCCGGTACTTCGGAGTGGTACGCTGCTTCCGCTACGATAAGGTCGATGCCACCCATCGGGCCGATTTCTACCAGACCGAGGGTATTGCCCTGGGAGAGAAGGTCAACCTCAAGACCCTGCTGGGTCTGCTCAAGATGTTCGCCGTGGAGGTGGCCGGAGCCGAGGAGTACAAGTTCGTACCCGGATACTTTCCCTTTACCGAACCCTCCGTGGAGATCCATATCCGTCATCCCAAACTCGGGTGGTTCGAGCTGGGCGGGTCGGGGATCTTCCGGCCGGAGGTGACGAAGCCGCTGGGGATCGAGGTGCCGGTGGCGGCCTGGGGGCTGGGCATCGATCGCATGGCCCTGGTGGCATTGGGCCTGAACGACCTGCGGGATCTGTTCACCCCGGATATCGAGCAGGTGCGCCTGCGGAGACGGAGATAACTCATGCCCAAGATCGAATTGCAGGAGAATAGTTTTTTCGAGATGCTCGCGGTGCGGCGTTCCGAGGGTGGAGACCACGGTGAACGGCCCAGCCAACAGGAGTTTGCCGAGTTGCTCGAGGCGGCCAAGGCGGAGGTCGATGACTGGAAGCCCGAGGAGAACAGTCTGAAGATAGAACTCAACGACACCAATCGTCCGGATCTCTGGTCCGGTCCGGGGCTGGTACGCCAGCTGCGGGCCTTTCGGGAGGGAAAGGTACCGGAATATACCTTCTTTTCGAAAGAGGGCGACCTGCGCGAGACCGGCGAGCGGGAAATCCGGGTGGACAAGGCCTTGAAGGAGATCCGCCCCTACATTGCCGCCTTTATCGCCCGTGGAGTGCCGGTCACCGAAGCGATTCTGGTGGACATGATCAACGCCCAGGAGAAGCTGTGTTGGAACTACGGCCGTAAACGCAGCACCATAGCCATGGGGGTCTACCGGGCAGACTTGATGAAGTTTCCCGTGCACTACCGGGCGGCGGATCCGGAAGCAACCCGCTTTACTCCCCTGGATTACAGCTGGGAGATGTCCCTTCGCGATATCCTCAAAACCCATGCCAAGGGGCAGGAGTTCGGCTGGATCATCGAGAACTTTGAACGTTTTCCCTACCTGGAGGACGACCAGGGTGAGACCTTGAGCATGCCCCCGATCA
>CAZFMD010000126.1:1803-8924 GCA_964520025.1 uncultured Spirochaetaceae bacterium | reverse complement strand
GCCCCGATGGGGCAGACGCAGCCCTGGCGCCAGAATCCGAAGTAGCCCAGGGAGAACAGCATGAGCAGGAAGATGGCGGTTCTGGAACGCACCTTCAGGGCGAACAGGGTGGACAGGATCAGACAGATCAGCAGCACCGCGGTGTCCAGGTACTCGTAGAGGCCCTCCCGGGGTTTGGGGATCGAAGTCCCCGGAGCCTCGTAGTCGCTCTGGAACTCCGGGCGGGGAAACCGGTCCTGTGCGAAGATCGATCCCGGGATCAGGATCCCGCCGAGAAGCAGAACCAGAACCAGCCGACGGATCCCGGCCGATACCAGTGGACGGGTGCCGGCCGATCCCGGCCGCCCCGCCTCCCGGGGCGGCGGCGATGTGGAAGGGATACTGATCATCCGCCCGCCTCCTCCGGGCTACGCCATTTGCCCTTGAGCAGGTAGGGAGCGTCCGCCGGCACGCGTTTGAACGCCCCGGAGGGACAGTTGCGGGCGATCGAGCATTGGTTGCAGTTCAGGCAGCGGTCGTGCCGCACCTGCAGAAACAGCGAGCCGTTTCCGAAGGCGGCGCAGGCTTTCACGCACTCTCCGCAGGCGATGCAGAGGGATTCGTCGATGGTGTACTCGTAATAGGGATCTTCGATGTAGGTGCGCTTGATCGCTCCGACCGGGCAGAGCCGGTGCTCCGCGGCGGTATCCCGGGTCCGGGCATCGGGGCGCAGATAGGCGCTGCACAGGTCGCAGTATCCGCAGACCTCGTAGGCGTGGACGCATTTGACCGCCGAGGGAGTCAGGATGCACTCTGTCTCGCAGTTCCCGCACTGCACGCAGATGTCCGGATCGATCTGCCAGACCATGTCGACCTGCTGGGATCGGGTGGCCGCAACGCCCGCTCCCCCGCCCAGCACGGCCACGGTGAGCCAGCGCAGGCTCCTGGAGAAGAACTCCCGCCGCGAGAGTTTCTGTTCGCCCGGTTCAGCCGCCATCGCTTCCCTTCGATTTGGCCCCGCTTCGCGAGCCGCCGCCCTGCTTCACCCCGTGTGCCCTGGCCGACAGCGCCTGGGGCAGAGGGCAGTCGGCAAGGCGGGAACAGCCGCTGCAGATCCAGTGATTGCTGCAGGTGTGGGCCGGGCGGTCCACAGCCGGACGCACGGCCGCCCCGGATCGATCCCGCCTGGCCAGGAGAAAAGCACACACCCCGGCCAAGCCCGCGGCCATCGTGCCCCAGCCCAGATCCCGAAGAAAACGCCTGCGATCCTTCACCGGGGCGGCTCCTCTGCGAAGATCCTGACGGCCCCGGACATCGGGTCCAGCACGATCACCCGCCCGCGGCTGTCCACGGCCAGATCCAGTCCCGTCGTGCCCTCGGCGAAATCATCGGGTCCGGCAACCAGAGCCTGGAAGACTCCCCGGGAGTCGTACACTTTCACCCGGGGTATTCCCTTTTCGCTGGTCAGAATCGAGCCAGCGGGGGTGAGGGCGATATGGGTCGGGTTGCAGCAGCCGCAGAACGCCTCGATATCCGGAGCGCTGCGGCCCCAGAAACCGAGGTATTCGCCTTGGATGGTGTAGCTGTGTACGCGATGCCGGCCCGGGTTGGTCAACAGCAGGGTTCCCTCGGAGGTGACCAGCAGATCGAAGTAGGGACTGGGAATGATGAGTTTCGCTCCGGCCGAGCCATCTCCGCGGATGTAGTCGAGCAGCCTGCCGCCGCGATCGAAGCGCAGGACCATGTGATTGCCCGCATCCGCCACGAACACCTCCTCCCGGCTCGCGAAGATCGAGGTGACCAGCGCTTCACCGCCCAGGCCGGCCCAGATCGCCACCCGGCTTCCGGCCGGGTCGTACACCTGAACGTGATCGCTCATGCCGAGGTACAGCAGTCCTTCGGGTCCCACGGCCAGGCAGCGGGCCGGTTCCTCCAGCTCGAACCGACCCAGGGGTTCGCCGGCCTTTCCGAATACCAGGATCCTTCGATCGGCGCTCACCAAGATGCGATCCTCCCGATCCGCGGCGATCCCGTAGAGGCGCTCCGCATCGATCCGGATCGGTTGCAGCTCGACGTAGGGCGATACCGGTGATACAGGGAGCTGGGTCGCTTCGGTGGAGTCGAGACCCGGATTGCGGAGTTCCGTGGCCCGGTCTTTGACCTCGGATTGCCTGCCTCCCGCGTTCGAGGAAACGGCGGAAACAGCGGCCAGGAGCACGACCAGGATCAACACGGCGCGGCTCAATTTTCCTCCCTCAGGTCGATGCAGACCATTTCCGTCGAGTCCCTCAGCAGCATTCTGCCCCCGGCCAGTGCCAATGGGCCCCAGGGATCGCGCCCCTCCAGCACTTTCCTCCTGTCCAGGGGCTCGAATCCCGCGGTAGTGGCACGGATCATGGTCAGCACGCCGTCCTCCCCCAGGATGAAGAACTTGCCGTCCGCGGCCATGAACGGTCCCAGTCCGTAGCGGTTGTTCGGGCCGCTGGTCCAGACGATCCTGCCCTCCGGGTGAAAACAGACGAACTGGTTGCGCAGCTCGCCCCCGTCCTTGGGCAGGATCCCGAACAGGTGGCCGTCGTAGAGAATGGGAGTCTGCTGCTCGCAGGCCAAACCTTCCCGGGGACGGTAGGAATAGAGCGGCTCGACCGCGTATTCTCCCCCCTGCTCACTGACCTGAAGCATCATGCTCCCGGCACCGTAGCCGGCGGTGAGGAAGATCCGCCCGTCCTCCAGAATCACCGGAGAGGGCGCCACGACTCTGGGGCTCCAGGCGTCGGTCTGCCAGAGCAGGGCTCCACGATCCGCCTGTTCGGCGGAAATCCCCACGACACCGCCGATCCCGCTGTAGACGTACATTCTTCTGTCGTTCAAGGTCATGGTCATGATCGAGGAGTGGGACATCTGGAGCCCTTCGGGATTCGGAGTCTGCCAGAGGACCTCCCCTGATTCACAGTCCACGCCGATCATGAGCGCCTGATCTCCGCAGGGGGCGATAACCGCCGTGTTGTCGTCCAGCAGGGGGCACTGAGCGGTGTACCAGAGGGGTATTTGAGTGCCGTACTCCCGCTCCAGGTCGATGCCCCATTTGAAGGTTCCGTCACTGGAATCCAGGCACATTACGTGGCAGCGGGGGCCGATGGACACGACGTATCGGTTGTTGACAGCCGGCACGGTCCGGGACATTCCGTGATTCCGCTTGACCTGAACCGCGTACCATCTGCGCCACAGTTCTTTACCATCGGCCAGGGAGAAGCAGCGCAGGGCGTCGGCGTTTGTTCGCTCGTCATAGTCCAGCACGTAGACTCGGCCGTTCAGTACGGCGGGTGCGGCGTGGCCTTCCCCAAGGCCAACCCTCCACAGGATCTCCGGTCCCTCCGGTGCCCATGAATCGGCAAGGCGGGCCTCTTCTCTCGAGATGTTGTCTGATCGGGATCCCCGAAAGCGAGGCCAGGAACCGGGCAGCTTCGCGGCTGCGGATTCGAACAAGCGGAAAAACTCCCCTATCCTGATCGTCCGACTGGACTGTTCGGTTCGTGAAGGGGAGCCGTCCATTCCGGGTATCGAGACCAGAAAGCGGGTGGTTGGATCATAGGTGAGCCACCAGGCGAGCCCGGCGATGCCCGCTCCGGTCACAGCCAGGACGATCGTCCAGCTGATGAGCCGGAAGTTTTTTGAAATCCTTCGGGTGATCTGTTTGAGCACACCCTTCATGGTTCAAGCAAACGCAGTACTGAACTTTATCAGCTCACGTCCATACAGACAAGCTCCCCGCGATGGTTGCGTAGGTATATTCGCCCGTCGCAGAGAACCGGGGGAGTCCAACAGCTGCCGGGGATGATCGACCGTGCCCGGGAGATCTCCCGGTACCCTGAGGGGGTTGCCTCTGCGATATACAGATCCCCCTGCTCGGTGAGGAGAATGAGCTTGCCGTCTGCGGCGATCAGGGATCCGAACCCGAGGCTCTCCGACCACATCTCCCGGCCCGTTCCGGCATCCAGACAGCGGAACACGCCGTTTCTGCGTCCGGCGAAGCCGTCGTTTCCGTAGATATAGCCGTCGATCAGCACGAAGCTGGAGAAGTGGCTGTTCATGCTCGGATTTTTCCAGAGCAGCTTGGGCTGCCTGCCGGAGAAATCTATCAGAGCGCTTCCGGCCCCGTAGTTGGAGGAGATGAAGACCCGATCGTCGAATACCAGCGGATCGGCGGCATTGACGTCGTTGCCGGTGATCCAGGGATAGGACCAGGCCTGCCTGCCGGTTTGAACCTCCACTGCGTAGATCGCCCTCCTCGCGAAGATCGCGGCGTAGCGCTTTGCGTTTCGGGTATACAGCACCGGGGTGGCATAGCCCCCTGTGCCTGTGCCGCTGCTCCAGGCCAGTTTCCCGCTGCGTTTGTCGAGGGCCAAACCTGCAGGGCCGGCGTTCACCAGCAGCAGGTTCCCTTCGATGACGGGGGAACCGGCGAAGCCCCAGGTCGGGGGTTGGGCGCCGAAATCCGCCACGATGTTTTTCCTCCACCGTACCTTGCCCCGATCCGCCGACAGGCAGATCAGCTGTCCGTCCGAGCTCAAGGTATAGACGGTATCTCCGTCGATCGTAGGGGTGGTCCGGGGTCCGGGGTACTGCATCGACTCGGCCGGATACGAGTGGCTCCAGATCTGCCTGCCCGTGCCGGCATCCAGGCAGGTCACGACGTCCCGGCCCCTGGTGTTGCCCATCGTGTACAGACGGTCTGTCTTGACGGCAACACCGGAGTAGCCCAGGCCTACGTTCGTACGCCACAGGATACGCGGTCCCTTGGCGAGCGTTGTCGGGTCCCAGTCGGATTCGGCGGAGATGCCGTTGCGATCCGGACCCCGCCACTGGGGCCAGTCCCCGAAAGTGCTGGATACAGACACGGACAGGAACAGAATACAGGCGATTGCCATCAGAAAGAATCGTTGGTTCATCACAATGCTGCTCTCCCTTCATTGCCTCCCTGAGTTGTTGATATGCAGGATTCCACTTCCCATTTCTGATTCGCAGTTGTCCGTACGGCCAGGAGCATGCCTTGGAGTATACCTACGGAATTGCTCATCTTAACACAGAGAGAACGGCGCATCTATAGAGTTGGGATGTTGTTCTCTTGCACACCCCTGCGCATGGTGTTTATAATTCCGACTGAGCGGTTTTCTGAGGTATGCAGACAAAATCCTGCGGTGTTTTTTCCTGGGTTCGTATTCGCGGACTTAAACTCAAGACTTTTCGTTGTTGGAATTTTTGCAAAAGGAGAAGAGGATGCACTACGTAACCGTCATCGGCAGCGGCAATGTGGGAGCGAACACCGCTTTCTTCATCGCCGAACGGGGCATCACCGATGTCGCCCTGTACGACATCCGGGACGGGCTTGCCAAGGGCAAGGGGCTGGACATGATGGAAGCCGCCCCGATCCGCAAGTACCGCAACCGGATATGGGAGGCCCAATCCCTGGACGTGGTCGCGGACACGGAAACGGTGATTCTGACAGCCGGGTCGGTTCGGACCCCGGGCATGAAGAGGGAGGACCTGTTCGAAGCGAACCGGTCGATCGTTTCCGACCTGGCTCCGGAGCTTGCCCGGCTCGCACCGCAGGCCAAGTACCTGGTCGCCACCGAACCGGTGGATCTGATTACCACGGAATTCGTGAAGCGCTCCGGGCTGGATCGGTCGCAGGTCATGGGAATCGGCGGATGTCTGGATGTCACCCGGGTGCGCTACTTCGCCGCTCAGGAGCTGGGCCTGTCGCCGGAGAACATCAGCGCCACGGTGATCGGCCGTCATTCGGATGCGATGATCGTGATGCTGCGTTACTGCAGCGTCTCCGGACTGCCCCTGACGTCCCTTCTTAGCGATGAGCAGCAGCGGAAAATCGTGGAACAGACCCGCCGGGCCGGCGATCTGATCGTGAACATGGCTCAGCGTTCCAGCGCCTTCTATGCGCCTTCGGCGGCCATCGTGGATCTGGTGGACGCGATCCACATGAACCTGCGCCGGATAACCTGCGTGTCCCTGCTGTTCGACGGCGAGTACGGGATCAACGGCGTGGCCATGAGCCTTCCCGCCGTGATCGGACGAAATGGAATCGAGCGGGTGATCACACCGAAACTCACGCAGCAAGAACACGAACAGCTCGGGAGCTCCGCCGCGGAGCTGGAGAAGATCCTGGCCTCGGGAGGCGGTAAATGAAGAAAGTTGCGGTGATCGGAAGCGGGAATGTAGGGGCGACCACGGTCTACTACATTGCCGAGAAGAACATGGCCGACGTGGTGATGGTGGACGTGGTGGAAGGGCTGCCGGAGAGCAAGGCTTTGGATTTTCTGCACACCGCCCCGCTCAGGGGTTATCACGGCAGGATCGTCGGAGCCACCGACTACCGGCAGATCGCAGACTCGGAGGTGGTCGTGATGACCGCGGGGATCGCCCGCAAGCCGGGCATGGACCGGATGGAGCTGCTGAAGACCAACGTGGACATCGCCAAGAAGGCCTCCCAGGCCATTGCCCGCTACGCACCGGAGGCGGTGGTGATCGTGGTTACCAACCCGTTGGACGTGATCTGCATGGTCGCTCTGCGGGAAACCGGCTTCGCCCTGAAAAAAGTGATCGGCCAGGCGGGGGTGCTCGATTCCACCCGCTTCTGCTACTTCATAGCCGAGGCTCTGGATGTATGGCCCGGAGATGTGATGGCCATGGTGCTGGGCGGTCATGGGGACAGCATGGTTCCGCTGCCCCGCTACACATCGGTGGGCGGCGTGCCCGTCACCGAGCTGTTGGATGATGAGGTCATAGAGCGGCTGGCTGCGCGAACCCGCACCGGCGGGGGGGAGATCGTCGGCTATCTGAAAACCGGCAGCGCCTACTACGCTCCCGGCGCTTCGGTGGCCAAGATGGTCGAGGCTGTGATCAAAGACGAGAAGCGTCTGCTGGCCGCCTCGGTTTATCTCCGGGGACAGTACGGATACCGGGACATCTTTTTAGGGGTTCCCACGATCATCGGCGGGGGCGGGGCTGAACAGATCCTGGAAGTCGACCTGACCGCGCAGGAACAACAGGCGCTGGATCGTTCGGCTGCCGCGGTGCAGGAAGGTGTTACACTTCTGGACAGCTTCTATTCCCCGGGTTGATGT
>CAZFMD010000126.1:0-1703 GCA_964520025.1 uncultured Spirochaetaceae bacterium | reverse complement strand
TGGGCAGTCCATGGACCTGGCAGACGAGCAGGCGGTAGACTCGTATTGTTGCCAGGACGTTATTGTCGTTTTCATGGGGGATGAAGATGTGTGCTGAAGCGAAGAAATCGGGAGAGAACAGGGATCTGGAACGTGCCAACCGTCCGCAGGCGGAATCCATGAGGTTGCACTCCTTCTACAGGGGGAAGATGGAAACGACTCTGCGTTGCCCGGTTCGCAATGCCGACGACTTTGCCTACTGGTATACTCCGGGTGTTGCCGCATCCTGCCTGGAGATCAAGCGGAATCCCGACAAGGTTTACGAATACACGAGCAAGTGGAACACCATCGCCGTGATCAGTGACGGATCCCGGGTCCTGGGCCTGGGCGACATCGGGCCCAAGGCGGGCCTGCCGGTAATGGAAGGTAAAGCGCTCCTGTTCAAGTACCTCGGCGGTGTGGATTGTGTGGCCATCACTCTGGATACCCACGATCCGGATGAGATCATCCGGACCGTGCTGCTGCTGCAGCCCAGCTTCGGCGGCATCAATTTGGAGGATCTTTCCCAGCCCAAGTGCTTCCGCATCCTCGACACCCTTAGGCAGCAGGCGGAGATCCCCGTCTGGCACGATGATCAGCAGGGCACGGCCACGGTGACTCTGGCCGGTTTAACGAACGCCCTGAGGGTGGTGGAAAAACAGCTCGGGCAGGTGAAAATCGTATTCGTGGGCAGCGGATCCGCCAACATCGCCTGTGCCCGGCTGATCTTCGCCAGAGGGGCGGATCCGGGCAGGTGTCTGGTGGTGGACTCCAAGGGGATACTGGGAACGCACCGGGAAGACCTGGAGCGCCGGCGTTTCGAGCTGGTGGAGAAATGGAAGCTCTGCAACAGTACCAACTCCGAGGGCTTGAGCGGGGGTATCGCCGAGGCACTGGCCGGCGCGGATGTTCTGATCGCCCTGTCCAAGCCGGGCCCGGGAACGATCCGGCCGGAGTGGATCAGCCGGATGGCACCCCGGGCCGTGGTGTTCGCCTGCGCCAATCCCGTACCTGAAGTTTGGCCCTGGGAGGCGAAAGAGGCCGGAGCCGAGGTGGTGGCCACCGGGCGCTCGGATTTCCCAAACCAGGTGAACAACTCCCTCTGCTTTCCCGGGATCTTTCGCGGCGTGCTCGATATCCGGGCCCGGACCATTACAGATGATATGTGCTTTGCCGCGGCAGACGCCCTGGCCGGGTCCGTGGGAGGACAGCTCAGCTCGGAAAAGATCCTTCCCGGCATGGAGGATTGGGAGATCTTCCCGAAAATGGCGGCCGCCGTCGGAATGGAAGCACAGAAGGCGGGAATCGCCGGCTTCGAAAAGAGCTACGATGAGCTGTACGAAAGTGCAAAGAGGATCATCCAGCGGTCCCGAAACCTTACGGAGTTGATGATGGAGAAGGGTTTCATACCGGAAGCTCCGGAGAGCCCCGAGGAGGAAGCCGATGCATGACCTGATTGTCGTGGGTGGCGGTCCGGCAGGACTGGTTGCCACCGTGTATGCCGTGCGCCAGAGGTTGAACGTGCTCCTGATATCGGAACAGCTGGGCGGCAAGACCGAGGTCCGTTCCGAGTTTCCCGGAATCGGTGATGCCCGGGTCATCCGGGCTCAGCAGCTGGTGGACAACTTCAAAAACGAGCTGAGCTACCTGGATATCGCCCACCGGCTGGAACGGGTTCGCAGCAT
>CAZFMD010000125.1:2215-8926 GCA_964520025.1 uncultured Spirochaetaceae bacterium | reverse complement strand
ATCCTGAATATTCTCACCGATACAAATCTTCATCGGACGGTATTTTACCCGAAATTGTACTGAAACGAAAACAAAAATCTGCAATCGCCTTGATGTATTTATACTATTTCATGCCCCACAGTTTAGCACCCATTTCTCAATCTTCAGAGGTAAAAGCCGGAACCGCCCCGGGGGCTATCCACGCGGTTCATGCCGGCGCAGGCCCGATCCCCCGAGGTAGGCTGCGCGGATGCGTGGATCTGCTTTGAGCTGGGCCGAGGTGCCTGAGGCGGCAATCGAGCCGGTTTCCAACACGTAGCCTCGTCCGGCCACGGTGAGGGCTTTTTGGGCGTTCTGCTCTACCAGTAGAATCGAGATCCCCTGATCGTTGATCTCACGGATGATGCTGAAGATCTGCCGCACCAGGATCGGAGCCAGCCCCAGGGAAGGCTCGTCTAAGAGCAGCACCTTGGGCCTGCACATCAGAGCCCGGCCGATGGCCAGCATCTGCTGCTCGCCTCCGGACAGGGTACCGGCCAGCTGCCGCCGTCGCTGCCCCAGAACCGGAAAGAGGGAGAACACCCGCTGCTTGGCCGTCTGCACTTCCTGCCTGATCCTGCGCCTGCTGTAGGCCCCCAAATTGAGGTTCTCCTCCACGGACAGAGTGGTGAACACCCGGCGCCCCTCGGGAACCTGGGAAATTCCCTGCAGCACGACCTCGTGGGCGGCGCACCCGTTGATGGGCTGGCCGTGCAAGCGCACAGTTCCCTGTGGAATCGGCAGCAGACCCGAGATCGCCGTCAGCAGGGTCGATTTGCCTGCCCCATTGGCGCCCAATACGGTCACGATCTCCCCCTGATCCAGGGTCAGGCTTACGCCCTTGAGAGCTTCGATGGCGCCGTAGAAGATGTGCAGATCCTCGATTTCAAGAAGCGCGGCCACTTTAGCTGGACTCCTCTTCCGCTTCATCTTCCCGGCCCAGATAGGCCTCGATAACCAGCGGATTGCTGTAGATGTCGGCCGGAATCCCCTCGGCGATCTTGCAGCCGCCGTCCATGACCGTTACCCAATCGGAGATGCCCATGACCACGTTCATGTCGTGCTCGATCAGCAGAACCGTTACCGCTTCTTCCCGGATCAGGGCGCGTATGAAGCCCATCAGTTCCTCTGATTCCTTGGTGTTCAAGCCGCTTGACGGTTCATCGAGGATGAGCAGCTGCGGCTGGCAGGCCAGGGCACGGCCGATTTCCAGCATGCGCTGGCTGCCGTAGGGGATGTTCTTGGCCAGCTCTGATCTGTACTCCCAGAGACCGATCTGCCGCAGCCTTCTTTCCGCGGTCTCCAGCAGCCGCCTCTCTTCGCCGCGTTGAGCGGGGGTGCGGAAAACCGCGCCCACCAGGCCGCTCTTTCCTCGGCTGTGCTGTCCGGACAGGACATTTTCCAAGCAGGTGAGGTTGGAGAACAGGCGGATGTTCTGGAACGTACGGGCGATTCCGAGCTTTACGATCTGATGGGGCTTGCAGCCGGTGATCTCCTTTCCTTGGAAAACAATCCGCCCGGCCGTGGGCCTGTAGATGCCCGTTACCACATTGAAGACCGTGGTCTTTCCCGCTCCGTTGGGACCGATCAGGCTGGAGATCTGACCGCGCTGCACCTGCAGATCGAACTCGGCCACGGCGCTCAGGCCTCCGAAGCGCATGGTCAGGGATTCGGTTTTGAGGATCGGCTCAGCCATCGCGATGCACCATCCTCTGCAGCAGCGAGCGAAACTCCACGCCGCCCCGGTGGCGTGGCCAGATCCCGCCCGGCCGGAACATCATCATCACGATCATAACCGCTCCGAAGAACAGCAGGCGGAACATGGCGAAGGGTCTGAAGATCTCGGGGATCAGGCTGATCGCCGCCGCCCCGATCAGCACCCCGGGGATGGATCCCATGCCGCCGATCAGCACGATGCAGAACATCAGGCAGGACTCCCAGAAGGTGAAGCTTTCCGGAGATACCCCCATCAGCTTGGCGGCGTAAATGTTTCCCGCCGCCCCGGCTAAGGCTGCACCGAGCACGAAAGCGAGCAGCTTGTAGGCCCGCACATCGATGCCGGCCGCCTTGGCCGCGATCTCATCCTCACGGATGCAGTTCCAGGCCCGGCCGATGCGCGAGTTCTGCAGGCGGATCAGCCCGACGATGCTGAGACCCACCACGATCCAGATGAGGTAGTAGTAACCGGTCGAGCTGTCTATGCGCAGGGGCCCGAGCCTGGGAAAGTCGATCCCGAAGATGCCGTTCGGTCCTCCCGTGAGATCGAAGGGGTTGTTGATCAGGGCCAAACGCACGATCTCGCCGACGCCGATGGTGACGATGCACAGGTAGTCGCCCCTCAGGTGGATGATCGGGGAGGTGACCAGAAAGGCGAAAAGCGCTGCGCTACAGGCGCTGATGGGCAGAAGCAGGAGCACGGGCAGGCCCAGCTGCGTGTTGAGAATCGCGGTGGTATAGGCGCCGATGGCAAAAAAGCCGGCGTGACCCAGGTCGAACAGTCCAACCTCGCCCAAAACGATATTCAGGCTCAAACCGAGCAGGGCGTAGATGCCGAAAAAGAAGGCCGCATCGACCAGGTAGTTGCCCACCAGGAACGGGTAGACGACGAAGAGCGCTATCACCACCGGGATCAGAAAAGGCTGAAACCTGCGCAGATTCTTCATCATACCTTTTCGGCGACCTTTTCCCCGAACAGCCCTGTGGGCCGAAAGATGAGAACCAGAATGAGTATCAGGAAGACAAACACGTCCTTCCAGGCCGTGGAGATGTAGGCCGCTCCCAGCATCTCCAGCACGCCGAGAATCAGCCCTCCGAACATGGCTCCCGGTATGTTGCCGATTCCCCCCAGAATCGTGGCGGTGAACGCTTTCAATCCGTAGCTCCAGCCCATGGTGAAGCTGATCTGCCGGTAGTACATGCCCACCATCACCCCTGTAAATGCGCCCAGAGCCGGACCCAGGGTAAAGGTGAAGCGGATCACCTTCTTGAAATCAATCCCCATGAGGGCAGCCGTGTTGCGGTCCAGGGCCGTGGCCCGTACCGCCGCCCCGAAGGTCGTCTTCTGGATCAGGGTGTAGAGCACACCCATGAGGGTGAAGGAAACAACCAGGATCAAGATCTGCAGGAGGGTGATGTTGATGCCCCCGATCTGGAAGCGCAGGTTGGGAATCAAAGCGGCCGGGTAGGCCTGGTGCCGGGGTCCCCAGATAAGCATGATCGCGTTCTGGAGAATGATCGACGCGCCCAGTGCCGACACAACAGCGGGCAGGCGGCCCGAAGGGTATATGGGTCGGTAGGCGACTCTCTCCACGCCCACGCCCACGGCGGCCAAGCTCACCGCGGCCACGAGGATGGCTGCGGCTACAACGCCCCAGGGGCCGAAGATGCTGGTGATCCAGGCGGGAACCAGAACCATAACCGTGTAGCCCAGATACGAGCCGAGGGTGAAAAAATCTCCGTGGGCGAAGTTGATCAGCTTGAGAATGCCGTAGACCAGGGAATAGCCCAGGGCTATGAGACCGTAGAAGGAGCCGATGGTCAAACCGTTGATCAGCTGCTCGACAAAAATTCTCAAGGGTGCTTGCTCTCCCAATCCAGCAGTAGGTCCAATAAAGGACACCCCCGGGCACGAACACCCGGGGATGTTCTCCTGTGAGACACAGTTACCAGTATTATAGAGACTACTGGGAGGCTACGATAGCCCCGCTCGCATCCACGACGTACAGCAGGTAGGGAACCCCGACACGGTCGCCCTTTTCATCAAAACTGATCGGGCCGGTGATTCCGGGAGCGCCGTCCACCTTGTCGCGCATATAGTCTGCCAGCGCCTTGGAGTCCGTGGAGCCGCTCTTGTCGATTGCGTAGGCCAGGGCGTTCAAAGCATCCGCCGCATAGATCGGCCAGGGGCTCGACGGGATCTCACCGTACTGCTCCTCGTAGGCGGCGAGAAACTCCTGTGCTTCCGCCGTATCCAGGTCGGTGGGCATCGGCTCGTTGGTCATGTAGCATCCTTCGGCTGCCTCGATCCCGGCGATTTTCACAAACTCGTCGTTGATCGCGGCGTTGCCTCCCACAAAGGGGCAGGTGATGCCGATCTCCCGGGCCTGAGTGACCAGCAGGGCAGCTTCGGCATAATAACCGGTGAAGTACCAGACATCGGGTACCGTTTCTCTGAGTTTGGTCAACGGCACCTTGAAGTCCTTCTCCCCGGGAGTGATGGCATCGTAGTACACCAACTCCACGGCCCCGGAGTCGATCTGGGGCTGGAGTGCGTCCCTGGTGTTTTCCGCCAGGCCCTTTCCGAAGGCTGTATTGTCGTGCATGATGGCGATGCGGCGGGCTGCGAACTTCTGCGGCACGTACTCGGCGAAGTAGATGCCCTGGGAATCATCCCGTCCGCAGGTGCGGAAGAAGTACTTCCTTCCCTTTTCCGTCAGGGTAACCGCGGTGACACCGTAACCTACATTGACCATCTCGAACTTTTCGTAGATCGCCGCAGCGGGCTCACAGATCGACGAACCGTAGGTGGAAATCGAGGCCACCACCTTCTCCATACCTGTTATCTTGGTTGCAGCCATGGCCCCTGTTTTCGGCTCCCCGGCGTCATCCACGACCTCTATCTGGATCTGGCGTCCGTCCAGGATACCTCCCGCCTGGTTTATCAGTTTGGCGGCGGTCTCCACAGACTGCTTGGCCATCTGGCCTTCGTATGCCCAGGCGCCGGTTATCGGACCCTGCAGGCCGATAACTACCACCGCTTTTTCCTGTTCTTTTTTGCATGCCCCGACCATGAGAACAGCAAGACTGAGCAAAACAAATGCGAGTAACAAAGCTGTACGTTTCAAACCAATACCTCCTATAGAGTTTTTCCTATTCTAATTACCAACGGCGGGTTGTCAATCAGACGACTTGACTTTCTCCGATTTGCCACGACAATGAGCTCACACAGTCTTGTTTTGTCCAGATTATGACAAGGGTTGTTCTTGTTCGCTGTACCTCCTACGACGATTCCGAAGTGAAATCGGCTATGCTTCGTGGCTTCGATCTGATGGGCGGGGCGGGGAAATTCGCCCGCGCAGGTGAGAGAATCCTGTTGAAGCCGAATTTGCTGGCCGCAGACCCACCGGAAAAATGCTCGGCCACACATCCAGCTGTACTCAGAGCGGCCTGCCGGATCTTTGCGGAGACCGGTGCCCGAGTGTCGTACGGGGATTCCCCGGCAAGAGGATCCTCCCTGCACGCAGCCACCCAGGCCGGGATGCAGCAGGTAGCTGAAGAGGAGGGAATCCACCTGGACGATTTCCAGACGGTAGTGGAGGTATCCCATTCAGAGGGCAGGCAGAACAAAAAGTTTTCCCTGGCCAAGGCCGTTGTGGAAGCGGACGGGCTGATCAGCCTGCCCAAGTTCAAAACCCACGCCCTGGAGAAGATCACAGGGGGTGTGAAAAATCAATTCGGCTGCGTGCCGGGATTTCTCAAAGCCGAGTTCCATGCCAAGCTGACGAATGCCGCGGAGTTCGGCCGTATGCTGGCTGATCTGACCAATCTGATTCGGCCTCGCCTCTATATTATGGATGCGGTTTATGCCATGGAGGGTAACGGCCCCCGCACCGGGAATCCCAGGAAAATGGGACTGCTGATACTGTCCGCCGACCCGGTGGCTCTGGACGCCACCGCCTGTCGCTTGATCGATGTCGATCCGCTGCTGATCCCCACCATCACCTACGGCCAGGAGTTCGGCTGCGGTACCTATCAGGAGCAGGAGATCGAGCTGCTGGGTGATCCGTTTGACGAATTCTACTGTCCGGATTTCGATGTCGATCGGGGCCCGATTGATAAGTACGTGCCCGGAAGTGGTTCGATGCTGGCAGTGGTTTTGATGGCCATTATCAAAACCAAGGCGGGCAATCGCCTGTTCGGCAAGCTGGTAATCACCAAACCCAAGATCCGGGCGTCCAAGTGCGTGAAATGCGGGGTTTGTGTGCAGATTTGCCCGACCCGGCCCAAATCCGTCGACTGGGTCTATGGCGACAAGTCGCGTCCGCCGCGGCATGACTACAAGCGCTGCATCCGCTGCTACTGCTGCCAGGAAACCTGCCCGGAAGGCGCGATCATCGTAAAAAAACCCCTGTTGCGGAAAGTTTTCTTCAACTATTGATCGGTTGGGCTAGTACCGGCATGCCGGCGGCGAGCTCGGGCCGCGTACGTCCTGTTTCAACGAGTTGTGGCTGTTTTTCTCGCCATCCTCTTTCTGCGTATCGCGTTTCTTGCTCGAAACGACGCAACATATCCCACCGCGCGGATCTCAACATATCCGGCGAGGAAGCGGCGTCTATCCGGCCATGGTGAGATTACCCAGGATCCTTCTATACAAACCGGTGAACCGTTCGATGCGCCGAAGCTTCATGCGGGCGTCGTGCTTCCAGATACTGCCTTCAAACTCCTCAACCACCCGGGAAAAATACTCGTGGGCGCGTCGCAGCTCGACCAACCCTTCGGCAAATCTCTGGTAGGCGTCATCCCTCGGTTTGAAATGTACAACCCGGCGCTGCGACAGGGATTGATACAGAGCCTCGATTCCGTGGATGGCCCGGGAGAAGTGGACGAATCCCTGCTTGTAGTAGGCGTAGGAGGGATCCTTGTGGAAACCCAGATCTGTCCGGTCACTCAATGGTTCGGCCACGCCGGTGGCGC
>CAZFMD010000125.1:0-2115 GCA_964520025.1 uncultured Spirochaetaceae bacterium | reverse complement strand
CTGCCGGGGGCAGAATGAAAAGCGGTGGTGCCGCCTGCGGCCTGAAAGCCTGTGCCACGATTACCGAAGGCCGAACCGCCTTGGTCATGCTCGCCTGCCCCACGGAGCGTGCCGATCAGGTAGGCGTAGGCTTCGTTCAGGGCGATCATCTTCAGCTCCTGGACCGCTTTGCGATCTTCGGGAAAGAAGTCGGGGTGGTTCTTACGGGCCAGCTGCCAGTACGCTCTCTTGATCTGTTTGCGGTCCGCTCCCGGCTTCAGACCCAGTTCTCGCCAGAAGAAGCTGTCATTCATGCTCCGGCTCTCACTGCTGGTGCGGGGAGTTGATAAGCAGCAGGTCCCTCCCCACCCATACGTACTCCCACGGCTCGGGCTCCGGTCCCTGCCCCTCTGCACCGTCCGGATAACTGGGAATGAAGCCGAAACGCTTGGCGTTGAGGAAATTGTGTGCCGATATCCAGACGAAGCCCTCGGTGAACTGGAACTCTGTAAATGCCCGGCCCCGGGAGGGATCGGAGATATCGACCGTGTAACCGCTGTGGTGCTTGGAGAATCCAGGGATCGAGCTGTAACGCAGCACCTCCTCGACCCAGCGGTCCGCCTGCCCGGCTGCTATTTCCCGGGCGTTGGCTTCCCGGCCCGTGCCCTGCCGGCTGGCCCGGTTCAGCTCTCTGAGGAAGATCTGGCGCTGCCGATCCACCGAGCGGTAGGCGGAAATCAGCTCCAGCTCCACCCCCTCCGCCCGAGCCGCGGCCTGCAAATCCAACCAGGCGTTCATGGCCTCCCGCTGCAGGGAATGCCTCCCCTCGGAAACCAGGGCGACTTCGTCGGCCTGCTGACGAAGTCGATAGCCCCGGCGCATGGCAAGCTCCACGATGCGCAGGTCCGCGGCCGGATCTCCGGTGATCCGCGGCTGTTCTGTGATCTGTTCGGCCCCGGCATAGTCCACCTGCTCGTACAGATTCTTGAAACCATTGGGGCTGAAGCTCTTGTAGCGAACGGCCTCAGCCCAGCTGTCCTCCCCGGGCCTGATCCCGGCGGTGCGAAGCAGCAACCGTTCGGCAAGCTCCTGGGAAAACACCTTGAGCTCCATCAGCTCCTTCAGCTGATCTTTGGGCGCCCTTTGAGAAAAAGATGTCAGGAACGCTTTTTCGGCGCCCAGGTCGTAATCCGGGTGGCGCGCGATCTGATCCCGGCAGTGACCGAGAATGCTCTGGATTTCGACTGCCAACTGCTGTTCCACGATCCGCCGACTTTGCCGCAGGAGCACGTACTGCCTCAGGGAATAAGCGCTGACCGCGATCAATCCCAGCAATACCAGAAGTAGGATCCCGTACAGGACAAGAGATTTCGGTCGCACGGTGCGAATCAACTCCTCCCGGTGCCGGTCAGCTGCTCTGGGCCTGAATGGCCGTCATGGCGATGGTATAGACGATGTCCGTTACCGTGGCCCCCCGGCTGAGGTCATTAGCCGGCTTGGCCAGGCCCTGCATCACCGGACCGATCGCCGGCACGTTAGCCGCTCTCTGCACGGCTTTGTAGGCGGTGTTCCCCGCGTCCAGGTCCGGAAAGATGTACACGGTGGCCTGACCGGCGACCGAAGAATCCTTGGCCTTGACCCGGGCCACATCCGCCGAAGTGGCCGCATCGTACTGGATCGGGCCCTCGATCGGCAGATCCGGTCTCCTCTCCTTGGCGATGCGAGCCGCCTCCCGAACCTTGTCCACATCCTTTCCCTTACCGGAGGTGCCGGTGGAGTAGGACAGCAGCGCCACCTTGGGCTCGATACCGAAGGCCTTGGCCGTGTCCGCGCTGGTGATGGCGATATCCGCCATCTGTTCCGCCGTCGGATTCTCCACCAGAGCACAGTCCCCATAAACCAGAACCTTTTCGGGGAGAGCCATGAAAAAGATACTGGAGGCCAAAGACACCCCGGGTTTGGTCTTGATCACCCGCAGGACCGGGCCCAGGGTGTCCGCAGTGGAGTGGGTGGAGCCGGAGACGAAGCCGTCGGCATCCCCCTGGTAGACCATCATGGTGGCGTAGTACACCGGATCGAGCAGCAGATCCCGGGCCATCTCCTTGGTTACGCTCTTGTGCTTGCGCAGCTCGTACA
>CAZFMD010000124.1:0-8983 GCA_964520025.1 uncultured Spirochaetaceae bacterium | reverse complement strand
CGGCACCTTCAAGGCTCTGGACCGGATCAGTTTTGAGGTGGGCAGGGGAGAGATCCTCGGCCTGCTGGGACCGAACGGCGCCGTTGTAAGACTGGGAGAGAAGCTTCAGTCTATGAGAAAACGTGCCATGTGGAGCAGACCCGCAGCAACTTCGCCTTCCCGGTTCATTCCCCGATAGTTAGGGGAAGCTTCAAACCAGCTGGTCGGGAAACGGACAGAGCGCCGGCAGGTCACGGGTATCGAGAACCTGATTCATTCTCTCCCGCACTTCACTCATCTGCCGCCCCGTCAGGACCTGCCCCACTCCCGCAGATACCTCCAGCTGGGATATGCTCTTGGGACCGATGAGAACACTGGTTACCTCCTCCCGTGCTAGCAGCCAGACGATTGACGCCCTGACGATATCTAGATCGTAATCCCGGGCCACGGTTTTGAGCTCCTCGGCCACCGCAAGGTATTGGGCAAACAGCCGTCCCGAGTAACCGGTGAAACCCGAGCGTTCGTCATCCGAGGCGAAGGTGTGATCCGGCGCGTACTTGCCGCACAGAAGTCCTTTGGCCAGGGAACTGTGGGTGATCACCGCGACCTTCTCCCTGCGGCAATAGCCGAGCAGCTGCTTCTCGGGAGAGCGATTCAGTGCGTTGTAGTAGATCTGATCGGATACCACGGGAAGTATCTGCCTGGCCCGCTGGAGCTGCTCTCGATTGAAGTTGGATACCCCGCAGTAGCGGATCTTACCCTTTTTCTGTAGTTCGGCCATCGCCCCCAGGGTTTCCTCCACCGGTGTGCCCGGATCGTGTCGGTGTATCTGATACAGATCGATCCGATCGGTTTTAAGAGCTTTCAAACTGTTCTCCAGGGCGCGCCTGACTCCGCCCGCGCTGAAATCCCTGCTCACCTTGGTAGCCAAAAAGCACCGCTGCCTGTACCCATCGGCAAGCGCCCGACCGAGCAGCTGTTCGCTGTCTCCGTACAATTCGGCACAATCGACGAAGGTGATCCCGCTGTCGATTGCTGTTCGTATCAGCGCCGTGCTCCGGCTGCGGTCAACCGCCCCCATCATTCCGGCCAGCTGCCAGGTGCCCAATCCGATACTCGATATGCTCTGCCCCGTGTCGCCGAGTTTTCTGAGCTCCATTCTCCCTCCTACTGTAACTGAATATCCCCTCGAGGTTTGTAGATAAACAAAGCCCTTTCTGGATGAATGCAGAAAGGGCTTTCAGGTTTTCACAAGGGGTGTAAAGCCGCGCGGCTCAAGCCGGCCGAACCGAGCCTCGTTGAATCGAATCTCGATCACCTGAAGCTCGGTAGCCATACACACCACCAGCGCTACAAGCGCTTCCCCCGGTCGAACTTGCGGGACTTTCTAAGGCGTTTTCTTTCCATAGCCTTCTTCTTGCGATTGCGGATCGTCGAAGGCTTCTCGTAGAACTCCCGTCGTTTCCACTCTCGGACGATGCCCTCCTTCACGACCATGCGCTTGAAGCGCTTGATCGCCCTATCCAGGGCCTCATCCTCACCTACGATAATTGCGGGTATGGAAATCACCTCCCCTCTGTTAATTTTGCTCCATAATATTATGCGAAAAAATGGATTTGTCAATAAATGGAGACTCCACAAAAAAATCAGGATCCACGGCTACTCCCCCGACGCGCAGCTCCCAGTGCAGGTGCGGACCGGTTGCCAAACCCGTCATGCCCACCGTTCCGATTCGCTGCCCCCGGTACAGACGCTGTCCCTGCTGTACATCGATATCCTCCAGGTGGTAGTAGAGGGTGAAGATACCGGGCAGATGCTCGATCACCACGCTGTTGCCGGACATGATCCTCTCCTTTGCCAACACCACCCGGCCTGATGCGGAGGCGGAAACAGGGGTGCCCACCGGCGCGGCCAGGTCGATCCCGTTGTGCAGGGAACGGGAGCTCCCCCCGTCCGAGTAGCTGTACAGTCGACGGTCGGCGAAGCCGGATGTTCGCCGGGTCGAGGCAACCGGAAGGACAAGAGTTCCGGCATCAAAGAGCGAACGCGCGCGGAAGGTGCCAAGTATTGCCAGAAGATCCTGGTATTCCCGAGCCTTGCGCGGATCCGGCGTGCTCAACAGCTCCGAGAGGGCCTGGTTGAAGGCTATCTCCTCGCTTTGGAAGCTCCGAAAACGTATCTGCACCGCTTTCCTGTAGAGGATGAAGCGCCTGTCCCTGTATGCCCGCATCTGCAGGAAATACTCCCCCGCCTCCGCTGTGCTCGGGATGCCGAGCAAAAAACACCACTTCAGGCCCGTATCGTCCAGGGCGAATCCCCTGACAGAGGCATCAGTTTCTTCCCCGGTTCGCTGCAACTTGCAATCCAGACGATCGACCGCTTCGCTGAACAGGAAACTGCCCTTCAGGGCCTCTCCCCTGGAGGCGGCAGCAGACACCTCGAAGCGGGCTTCCAGGGGCTGCTGACCCGCGGTATAGAAGGAGAATAGTCCCTCGAGGGTCTGAAGCTCTCCGTGCTCCCATTCAAAACGGCTGCCCTCTGCGACCTGGCAGAGAGGACGACCTCCCAGCACCATGGCCGCCACCGAATCGGCGGGCAGACGCAGGGTTTCAGGGTACAGCCCGGCAGGGGCGGACAGAACCAGGAGAAGGCAGAAAACCGGAACAGCCCGTCTCATCGCTTCAGATCGAGAATTGTAAGCTGGAGGGTCTCTGTGTTCATGAAGTAGTTGCGATTCAGACGGAACACGATATCCACCGTATCGTTAAGATCGAAATCCTTGCCGGCCCGGGCGGCGGCGTTCCAATACACCGCCGGCCATTTGTAGCGATCCGCTGCCAGAAGCATCTTCACGTGAACCGGTTCTCGTTTGCCCACGATCTCCAGCCGCTCGATGCGGGCGCCCCGGGTCAGGAATACCAGGGGGGGACATCCTTCCCCATAAGGTTCGAAGGTCTCCACGACCCTTATCAGCTCTGGATTCAGGTAGGCGGGAGGCACCTCGGCATCGATCGCGATTTTTGCCTCCTCCCGGTCCGGAGGGGTATGAGCTTGGGCTGCTCGGAAAAAGCTATCTCGGAATTCCCGGAACAGATCCGCGGACAAGTTGAAACCAGCGGCTCGGTCATGGCCTCCGTAGTTCAGGAAGTAATCGGCGAACAGATCCAGAAATCCGTTTGCAGAGTAAGGACTACGCAGGGAGCCCACGGCTTTGATAGGTCCCAGGGCCACGACCACCGCGGGGATCTTGAAGAAGCTTACCAGCCTGGCCGCCAGTATGCCGGTGATCCCCCTGGGAATTTCGGAGGCTGCTACGAACACAAACTTCCCCCCGGTGTGTTCGATACTGGCCCGGGCTTCGGGAAAACAGCTGTCCCAGATTCGGTCTCCCAGCTGCTTGCGCTGTCTGTTCAGCTGCAGAATCGAGTCGATAACCGAGGTGATCTCATCCTGAGTTTGTGACAGAAACAGCTCGGCCGCCTTCTGGGGCTCACCCATCCGTCC
Organism: uncultured Spirochaetaceae bacterium; assembly: GCA_964520025.1. Lineage (GTDB taxonomy): Bacteria > Spirochaetota > Spirochaetia > SZUA-6 > DRHE01 > JAFGQJ01. Next base: position 5,500 of record CAZFMD010000124.1, on the reverse strand, counting down.
GGCCGAGTTCAGCACCGGGGTGACGTGCCAGGAGATATCTTTCGAGGTGAGCCGCCGCCCGTGTAGGTTCTGCCGGAGCAGAAGCTCCCTCAGGCCCGAACGTTGCATCCTGCCCATGGATTCAAGACCCCTGCGCACGATTATCTTGTTCTCGTTCACCAGCGGCATCATATCCGCAATCGTTCCCAACGCGGTAAGATCCAGGATCGGCTCCAGCACCTTCATCAGGCCGAGCTTGTTCCAACTCAGCCGCCTGTACAGCTCCACCAGGACATCGATTTCCGATTTGTGACCCTGGCGCGAGCTCCGGACGTCTTCCCTGGCCCGGATCAGGCTTTTGCCGGCAATCTCCGGGAATCCTTCAGCCAGCTCGGGCATGATATCCACCAGCTGGAACGCTCCTTCGGCGTTCAGTTGCCCGAGGTAGCGCAGCTGACTGTCCCTGTCGTACACCAGGATTTTCTCGTCTTTGAGTTTGCCGTAAACCCGGGTCCGCTCCAGATTTGCCTGGTTCGCCGGAACCGTGTCGATGATTCGCTCATTCTCCACCAGATTGAGCAACTGTACCGCCTGAATCGTAAAGGCCTCATTGACCGGCTGGATATCGAGAAACCAGAGAGGGAGGTCAAAATCGGAGGTGCTGCTGTACGCCAGAGCCACGGCCAGCTTGGCCACCACACCGCAGCCGGACAGGTCGCGAAACGGATAACCGGAGTCTTTGCACTTCGGATCGATGATCGCCAGCGCAGGGGGAAGCTGCTCCGGCTGGTTGTGATGATCCAGCACTATGGTATCGATTCCCAGTTCCTTCGCGGCGGCGATCTCCGCGTTGTTCGAGATGCCGCAGTCCACTGTGATCAACAGAGTGCAGCCCTGGGCCGCCGAGGCGTCTACGACCTCCGCCGTGAGTCCGTAATCATCCTCCCCCACCGGTATCTGCCAGCGAGTCTTGGCCCCGATCTTTTCCAGCACCTCCCTCAGCAGAATCGTGGAGGTGATGCCGTCTACGTCCCGATCTCCGAAAATCTGGATCAGCTCACCCCTGGAAACCGCCTGGTGGATCCGCCTCAGAGCCCGACTCATGTCCTTGAAAAGGAAGGGGTTGTGCATCATCAGCGGATCGTTGTCGAGAATGAACCGGATAGAATCCTCATCCAGGTAGTCACGACGGAGCAACACCGCAGCGCTGATCAGGTCCAGGTGGTAGCGTCGGGCCACCTCCCGGAGCTGTTCCGAGTTCAGTTCAGTCTTTTGCCAGATCATCGTCTCTGATTTCTTCCAGTACGCGCCCCCCTGCTTTGCTCTCCTGCCCGCCGATCGAGTAGGCCTCCTGCACGATCGATCTTGCCCTGGCCATGCGTTCGGGCTCACGTCCGTGAATCAGGCAGAGGGTCTCACCGTTCTGAACCGCATCTGCCTGGACCTTCTTCAACTCGATTCCCACATCTGGAAGTACTTCATCCTCCTTCCGCTCTCGACTGGCCCCCAGCAGTCCCGCGGCGATCCCGATCTGATAGGCATCGATACGTTGCACGACCCCCGCTTCCGCCGCTACCACCGGCTCTATCAGAGGCGCCCGGGGGCCGCTACCCTTCTCCTGGACGGTTCGAACCTCTCCGCCCTGGAGTTCCACGTTCTCCAGAAATTTATCCCAGGCCGATCCGTCTTCCAGTCTCTTCCGGCATTCGGCCTCTGCGCTCTGCAGGTCCGGTCGAACGCCTGCCAGGATCAGCATATGCGCGGTCAGCCGGATGGTAAGATCGAGCAGATCCTTTGGACCCCCGCCCCGAAGCATCTCTACGACTTCCCGCACTTCCAGGAAATTCCCGATCATCAGGCCCAGGGGCTGATCCATGTCGGAGATGACGGCCCGGACGCGCCGTCCCAGGCTGATGCCGGTACGCACCAGGGACATGGCCAGCTCCCTGGCTTGCTCCAGGGTCTTCATAAAGGCTCCGGAGCCGCATTTGACGTCGAAAACCAAAGACTCCGCTCCTTCGGCGAATTTCTTGCTCATGATGCTGGCCGTGATCAGGGGAATCGACTCCACTGTGCCGGTAACATCCCGCAGCGCGTACAGCTTCCTGTCGGCGGGCACGATCTGCTCGCTCTGCCCGGTCATGGCGAAACCGGTACGCTTCAGCAGATCGGTGAAACGCTCCACGGACAGGTCGGTACGGTAGCCGGGAATGGACTCCAGCTTGTCCAGGGTACCTCCGGTATGGCCAAGGGCCCGGCCGCTCATCATCGGCACGGTGCACCCGCAGGCGGCGGCCAGGGGCGCCAGGACCAGGGACACCTTGTCCCCCACACCCCCGGTGGAATGCTTGTCCACCAGCGGCCCCGGCACTCCCCCCAGGTCGATGGTGGTCCCGGAATCGATCATGGCCCGGGTCAGAAAGCCGGTCTCCTGCACGCTCATCCCCTTGAAGAACACGGCCATGGCCAGGCTGGACATCTGATAATCCGGGATATCCCCCGCCACATAACCCTGGATCAAGAAGGAGATCTCCCGCTCTGTGAACGCCCGGCCCTGGCGTTTCTTGACGATCAAATCAACTGCTCGCATAGTTACACCCTGCCTAAAACGACTGTCTTCATGACCTTGTATTCGGCACCTTGGGGCCGAAGAATCGACTGGTACAGAACGAGCCTGTCCAAAATCAGGGAATACTCGAACCGGAACAACTCCTGCACCTCGGACAGAGAGATGCGGCCTGCTCTGCTGTGTTCCTGCCTGTTGCCTGCCGCCCTGTTGCGCGCCAGAGTTACGTGGGGGGTGAAATCCCGCCCGCTCTCCAGGGATAAAGATTGCACTCCGGAGAGGAGTCGATGGTACACCCCGTGCAGGTAGCCGATCTCCGGTGCGCCTTTTTTTATGGGACAGTAGATGACTCGGGGCTGTCCTTTGGGCGGGAACTGCCCCACCCCGCCCATAACCGCCTGAATGCTGGCCACCTTCAGCTCCGCAGAGTCCATCACCCTCATCACTTCCAGGATCTGTTCCTGGTTCAGCTCACCGAAGAACACCATGGTGATATGCATTCCTTCGGGCTTGACAACCTTCAGATCCGGATAGCGCGTTTTCAGTTCTTCCGCCAGCTGCGCCAGTTTGTCCACAGCCTGGTCCGGAAGGGGAAGCGCCGCAAAAACCCTCATAGTATTCCCACCCCGCTTTGTATGGTATTCAGATTTGTCTCCAGCACCGCCTGCACCAGGAAATATAGCGTTTCTTTGAGTACCCGCAGAGAGCGCTCCTCCAATCCGACCCGCAGCGCGGCGGCCAGGGGCATCTGAAGCGTGGACTGCAGGTAACGCAGAGCCCCCGCCGGCAGATGCAGCGCCGTCGGTTGAGCGCATTGAACACAGACCAGCACCTGCTCCTCTCTGGACAGGTAGGCGCCGGAACGAACGTCGAGCTCGGAGGCGCACGAAGCGCAGTGCTCGACATCAGGTCTCTGCCCCAACAGATCCAGGAAACGCAGCAGAACCTGAACGCTGAGTAGCGTTACCGTCCGATCCGGGGCGGCTGCCAACAGCCGCAGGGCGTCAACGAGCAGATCGTACAGCAGGGGGAAGCTCTCTCCTCCTCCGTAGGAACGGATCACCACTTCCGCCCACAGCGAGGCGGCGTAGTAGCGCTGCACACTCTCTCTGATCCCGTCCAGGGCTGCCAGACTCTCCATGTCGGTGATCTTGTACTGATCCCGTACCGGATCGTGGTACAGGTAAGCCCGAACCACCTGAAACGGTTCGGAGGTCACCCGCAGCCTGCTCTTGATCTTGAACGCCCCATGGGCGATCGCACGGATCAGGCCTCTCTGGCGGCTGAAAAGGGTGAGGGATTTATGGATCTCACCGACCCGGGTTTTTCGCAGTACCACGGCCTCGGTTATAGAGCTTCGAATCTTCACGTGCGATTGACCAAGATATTCGAACAGCTTCATCATATTGCGAAAGGCACCGGGGAAGCAAGCGCCCGCGACGGGGGGGAACCCGATAGTTAACGTTAGTTAATGGAGCTTGACAACCCCCCTGGGCATTACTATTTTTCAATTGACCGAAGTTTGAGGAGAATAATGGACGAAAAACAGATAATTCCAACCAGCCAGGTATTGCCTCCAAAGCTGAACATCCTGCCCATCACCGGCACGCCTGTGTTCCCGGGCATTTTCACCCCCCTGATGGTAGCCGGAGAACGGGAAGTGGATCTGATCGAACATATAATGGCCGAACACGGCTTTATCGGTTTGGTGCTCACAACCGCCTCGGATGTAGAGAATCCCACCGGAGCGGATCTATTAAAGGTGGGAACCGTGGCCAAGGTGGTGCGCAAGGTCAATCTCCCCGACGGGGGAATCAACATCTTCATTTCCACGCTCAAGCGTTTTCGAATCAAGAAGTACATCTACAAGGAGCATCCGATCACCGTTGCCGTTGAGTATCTGGATGACAAGAACTTCGAATCCAACGAGGTGCGCGCCCTGACCCGCTCCCTGATCTCGGAGATGAAACAGGTTTCGGAGAACAACCCCCTGTTTTCCGAACAGATGCGACTCAACATGGTCAACATCGACCATCCGGGAAAGATCGCCGACTTCATTACCTCGATTCTCAATATCGACCGCAAGGATCAGCAGAGTATCCTCGAGACCCTGGATGTTCACGAGCGAATGATGAAGGTTCTGGTGTTCATCCGCAAAGAACAGGAACTGATGAGCATCCAGCAGAAGATCATGAAGCAGATAAACGAGAAGATCTCCAAGAGCCAGAGGGAGTACTTTCTCAAGGAACAGCTGAAGGCGATCAAGCAGGAACTGGGTATGCCGGTGGATTCCAAGTCCGGTGAGTATCAGCGATTCAAGGAGTCCATCGACAAGCTGGATTTGGACAAGGATACACGGGAGCAGGTGGAGCAGGAGCTGGACAAGTTCAGCCTGATGGACACCAACTCCTCGGAGTTCATCGTGACCCGCAACTACCTGGACACGATCATCAGCCTGCCCTGGAACGCCCCCGGGACCAAAGAGGTGGATATGCAGCGGGCCAGGCTCATCCTGGATGAGGATCACTACGGCCTGGAGGATGTGAAGGAACGGATTTTAGAATACCTGGCCGTGCGCAAACTCAAGAAGGACAGCAAGGGTTCGATCCTCTGCCTGGTCGGCCCTCCCGGGGTCGGCAAGACCTCGGTGGGCAAGTCCATCGCCAGAGCCCTGAACAAGAACTTCTTCCGCTTCTCGGTAGGGGGCATGCGGGATGAGGCGGAGATCAAGGGCCATCGGCGGACCTACGTCGGGGCCATGCCGGGCAAGATCATTCAGGGACTGAAGATCGTGAAGACCAAGGACCCGGTGTTCATGATCGACGAGATCGACAAATTGGGCGTTTCCTTTCAGGGCGATCCATCATCGGCGCTTCTGGAGGTTCTTGACCCGGAGCAGAACGTGGCCTTCCGGGACCACTACCTGGACCTGCCCTTCGACATCTCCGACATCCT
>CAZFMD010000123.1:0-9173 GCA_964520025.1 uncultured Spirochaetaceae bacterium | reverse complement strand
GAGAAAGTGCAGGGCACTGACGACCAGACCCGCGATTCCCAGGGGAACCCTGTAGGTCATCACCGTCTTTTCAAGATTGTCCACAGTCTCAGCCGACACTTTTGCCCGTTCCTTGATGATCCCCAGGATCAGACCCGTACCCATTGTCAAGCCGGCCAGGGCGGGGAGAAGGTCACCGACTACAACAGTTTGCACCGGAAGCAGGAGTTTCAAGAAACCAACGACAAAGGCAGCTATCCCGATTGTGGTCTTGACGTTTTTCTTGGAGAACAGCTCTTTGAATGGAAGAAAAACCTTGAACTTTTCGGCAAAGTAGTCCGACGTCAAGGTCAGGCCTGCCAGCATATTGGCGAAGATCGATAAAAAATAAAATTGCAGCATGGCTATTTCCTCCTTAGCGTAAAATATCCAAATCCCAATTGTCTGTCAAATCACCCGCGCCGCGGCACTGTCCCTATCCGCCTCTGGACTCCAGGCCGACGGACAGGCGTCTGCGGGAATCCCCGATGCGAACCTCCGCGTACAACACATCGGAGGAGAGCTCAGAAGCGGAAACAGGTATGACAACACGCAGAATGCTCTCCCCTTCCCCGGCCGTCCCCGAAGCGTAGACCGCATCCTCCTCAGCTGGATTTCTCTCCAGAGAGAAGCGGGCCCTGACGCCCCGTTGCTCTGCGGAGGCGGTTGCGGTGATCGTAAGGGTAGCGAGCACCACTTCTTCGGTTTGCACGCCCCGCAACACAACTCTGTACCCCTCCAACTCGGCCCGGTTGACCCGTGCGTAGAGGAAACGCACCAGGAAAACACCCAGGATCAGTACAATGACCAGATCCACCAGAATGATCAGAAGGGTCCGATTCCTGCCGAAGATGCCGCCTCCTCTGTGTTGAAAACTGGGGGCGGAAGCCATGGAGAGCCTGTCCTGCCGGTTGTAGTGATACCCGTCCGGCTGCTCATCCCTGAAGGGATCGGACCGTTGCTCTTTCTTTCCCTTCCCTAGCTTCATGCTGCGCCGCTCGCCTCTTTTCAGATACAAACAGAAGATACCGCTTCGATCATATCCTCGGCAAGGAAGTAGCCCCTTTCCCCATACAGCCGTTTTCCGATCTGCCCGTGCAACAGCACGGCCAGGGCGGCGGCTTCTTCGGGCTCGCAGCCGGAGGTGAGCAGGCCGGCGCAGATCCCGGCCAGCACGTCTCCACTGCCTCCGGTAGCCAAGGCCGGATTCATTCCGTCGAGGATACCGTATCGTCCCCGGGGGCTCACCACGAAGCTGCAGTGGCCTTTGAGCACGATAACGGCTTCCAGCTCTGAACTGGCGCGTAACAGGTGCGGCAGAGGATCGGCAAGCACATCGGCCGTTTCCAGGCCCAGCAACCGGGCGAACTCTCCCGGATGGGGGGTGAGAATCCATCTGCCCCCTAAACTCAAACCGGTTGCCTGAGGCATCCGGGCCAGCAGGCTGATGCCGTCGGCGTCCAGCACACCGGGAAGCCCCGTGGCGAACAGAGCCCCCAGAATCCTCTCCCGCTGATCCGTTACCCCCCAGCCGGGTCCCACCAGCAGCGTGTCGAACCTTCTCATCTCCGGCAGCTCTCCCTCCCAAGGGCGAAGCATGATTGAGCTGTACTTGGCAACGTTCGCCCCGTACAGCTCCCGGTCCATGAACAGGGTAATCAAGCCGGCACGGCTACGTGCCGCGGCACTGGAACAGAGCCAGGCAGCCCCGGTGGTTCCTTCGGCGCCGGCGAATACCGCCAGATGGCCCCGTTTGCCCTTGTGCGTGTCCGGGTCCAGCGGCTTGAGAAGCTGCCGTTTGACCGACTCGTCGATCAGATAGCCGTGGATATCCTCCTGCTCGGTCAGCTGGGGAGGGAACACCCCGGGTACGGTATGGATATCTCCGCAGAAGCTGCGGGTATGGGGCAGGTACAGACAGAGCTTGGGCAGCTGCACGGTGAGGGTGCAGTGGGCCCGGAAGGCGGCGTAGCCCGGACGGTAGGCATCCCCGATCCCGCTGGGAATATCCACGGCAATACGCAGCGCGGAACTGTCATTGCATCGGTGAATCAGATCTTTCAGGGGCGGTCGGACCTCGCCGCGCAGGCCCGTGCCCAACAATCCGTCCACCAGATACTCGGCATCGCCCAATAGACGATGCGCCCTACGTACGGCTGCACCGCTACGGTCAGATGAGTAATCCACAACCTCAATCCCTAAGGATCTGAGGGTCTTCAAATGCACCCCGGCCAGGCTTTCAGCTTCGGGCTCCCCTGCTCCGAGAATCACCGCCAGATCCCCCATCCCCGCGAAACAGCAATGCCGGGCTACAACCAATGCGTCCCCGCCATTGTTGCCCCCTCCGGCCAGAAAAACGACCGGGCCCCGGGCAACTCCGCCTTCCCAGATCCTCTCCCGCATCAGCGAAAAGATCCCGTACGCGGCATCCTCCATAAGCACCATCCCGGGAATGTCGAAGCTCTCTTGAGCTTCCCGATCGATCTGAGCCATGCGCCTGGAATCAACTACCTTCACGCTCCCCCTCCCGCAGCAGCCTGTCGCTGCGCCACCATACGATTTGCGCCTGATGCTCTTCCCCCAGCAGGGCATAGATGATCCCGCCTGCCGAGAGCCGCACCTGCTTGTAGAACAGCTCGGAGTCCTCCATCACCAGGGAACGTCGAGCCAATTCCTCCCCCTCCCGGTCCAGGATGAGAAGCTGGAACAGATTCGCATCCTCTCTGCGCAGCAGAAAAAAGGCATCTTGTGAACCGACACCGAGCAGCTCGAAGGAGGGTGCCGGCACCTCGACCTCCTGAGTTCCGATCTTTTCGACGCGAACCCCGTCTTGGGGAACCTCGATATGCCCCTCGTACCTTCCACTGAGCAGGCTCAAGGTGTAGATCCTGGTGTCGTAGCTTTCCGTTTGCTCGTCATCCGTGGAACCGCGGTAGGTGTAGATCATCAGATAAATCAGCGGTTCATTGCGATCGGCTACGATCCGTCCCAGGGTAGCCACCGACTCTCCATCGTACTGCGGCAGGTGTTCTTGATCGATATCGACCTGATAGAGGAGAAATCCTTCGGCGGAGTACCAGTACACATGCCAGTAGCGTGGAGTCCTGCAGATCACCACCAGCTCGTCCAGATCCGTGATGTACATGCTGTCGATATAGGGAAAGGGCGTTCCCCCGACTCCCTCCTGACCGATAAAATCCACCAGCGCTCCGTGGCGGTCGAAGCGCAGGATGACCCGATCCAGAAGGACATTCAGCTGCTTATCGCGAACCCGGCGCTCTTCACTCACCGAGTCCTCGATGTACAGCTGCTTCCGGCTGTCCACCACCAGCTCTCCGATTCGCTGCAGCGGGTAGGCGATCGCCCGCCGCGTGCTGGACAGCTCCTGCTGCTCTGCCGACTCAGCGCGCTGCTCGGCCTTGAAGGAGGTGGGAGGGGGATTCTCATTCGGATTGTACAGCAGGAATATCAGATCCCCATAGGAGGACAGCTCCATGAGTTTGGCCGAGCTGCCGTTGGCCAGGTAGAACAGGCCGTCCCGCATGTAGATTCTGTTTTTAGCGCCTGCCATGACGCCATTGATCTGGAACAGATCGATCTGATTGTCCATCTTCCCGATCGGCAGGCTGAACAGCTGCTCCCGGGTCAGCTCCTCCAGCTCCTTGGGAACACAGGAGGCGAGCAGCAAAACGGTGACAAACGCGGCTGTAAGAAAACCTAGTGGACTTTTCATTACCTGAAGGGGTATCGATTCCAACCGACTATACACTCCACAGGCTTACGGTGTCAATCCAACGAGTTGACCGTGGGCGGCCCTTGGAGCTACATTGCTATCATGGCAGAAAACATTCTCACCAAGATCCTGGGATCCCAGCGGGAACGGGATCTGAAGGCTATCGCCCCCCTGGTACGCCGTATAAATGAATTGGAACCGGACATGCTCGTTCTGCAAGAGGATCAGTTCCGGGAAAAAACCGCGCAGTTCAGGCAGCGCTACCAGAAGGGAGAATCCCTGGATGATCTGCTGCCGGAGACCTTCGCTCTGGTTCGGGAGGCGGCCCGGCGGACCCTTGGGGAACGGATCTTCGACGTCCAGCTGATGGGCGGGATCGTGCTCCACCAGGGTAAGATCATGGAGATGAAAACAGGGGAGGGCAAAACCCTCTCAAGCGTCACCGCCGCCTATCTCAACGCCCTTCCCGCTCAGGGCGTGCACGTGGTTACGGTAAACGACTACCTGGCCGAACGGGATGCCAACTGGATGGGCAGGATCTACAGCCTGCTCGGTATCAGCGTGGGAGTGGTGCTGGCAGAGATGGACAACGAGAGGCGCAAAGCCGCCTATCGCCAGGATATCACCTACGGAACCAACAACGAGTTCGGCTTCGATTATCTGCGGGACAACATGCGCTGGGATTCCGGGTCCCGGGTGCAGCGGGGACACAACTACTGCATCGTGGACGAGATCGACTCGATCCTGATCGACGAGGCCCGCACCCCGCTGATTATTTCCGGTGCTGCGGAGGACGACACGGCCAACTACTACGAGGCGAACAAGATCGTAAACTCCCTCACCGAGTGCAGCAAGGACCCGCAGACCGGCAAGTACACCGACGAGCTTTCCCCCTTTCAGGTGGAGAAGACCGAAGCGGATGGAGACTACAAGATCGAGGAGAAGAGCAAGCGGGTATCCTTCACCGATCGGGGCATGAACACGATAGAGGAACAGCTCAAGCGGCGCAACCTCATTCGCGGGTCCCTGTTCGAGTCGGACAACTTCGAGTTCATCCACTACTGCACCCAGGCCCTGCGGGCCAAACGCCTGTTCAACCGCGACGTGGACTACGTGGTCCAGGAGGGCAAGGTGGAGATCGTGGACGAGTTCACCGGGCGCATCCTACACGGCCGGCGCTACTCAGAGGGCCTGCATCAGGCTATCGAAGCCAAGGAGGAAATCAAGGTGGCCCAGCGAAACCGCACCCTGGCCACCATCACCTTCCAGAACTACTTCCGCATGTACGAAAAGCTGTCCGGAATGACCGGAACCGCCGATACCGAAGCCACTGAGTTCAGCAAGATCTACAACCTCGAGGTCGTGGTCATCCCGACGAACCGGCCCGTCATCCGGGCGGACTCGGACGATGAGATCTATCTGAACGAGGATCAGAAGCTCAACGCTATCTGCCAGGAGATCGCCGAACTGAACAAGAAGGGCCAACCGATCCTGGTGGGAACGATCTCCATCGAAAAATCCGAAAAGCTGGCGCACCTGTTGACCAAGATGGGCATACGCCACGAGGTGTTGAACGCCAAGAACCACGCCCGGGAGGCTTTGATCATCGCCGAGGCCGGGGCTAAAGGGGCGGTGACCATCGCCACCAACATGGCCGGCCGCGGTACCGACATCAAGCTGGGGGGAAATCCCGCGCACCGGGCCAGCCGAAAGCTGGGCAGCGACGGCAACGGCGAGGAATACGAGAAGCTCCTGGCCCAGGAGATGCGAACGTGGGCGCCGGAGTACGAGCAGGTCAAAGACGCCGGGGGCCTGCACGTGCTGGGCACCGAGCGCCACGACGCCCGCCGGATCGACAACCAGCTGCGGGGACGCTCCGGCCGGCAGGGAGATCCGGGTTCTTCCCGTTTCTTCATCTCCCTGGACGACGATCTGATGCGTCTGTTCGGAGGCGAGAATCTCAAGAGCCTGATGGGCAGGATGGGCATGCAGGACGGAGAGCCGATTCACCATCCCTGGGTCAACAAGGCCATCGAGCGGGCTCAGAAGCGGGTGGAGGAGCGGAACTTCGAGATCCGCAAGCACCTGCTGGAGTACGACGACGTGCTGAATGAGCAGAGGAAGTTCATGTATGCCCGCAGGGATGAGATCCTGGCCGACGCCCATCTGGAAAAGCGAGTGTTGTCCGCGGCCCAGGACATCCTGGACGTCCTGCTGGATGAATACCGGCAGATGCGGGGCGGCGACGATCAGCGCCTGGCCCTGCTTCTCACCCGGCTGAAGGATACTCTGTTCTACGCCCCCGTCCAGGGGCCGGAGTCGTTGCAGGGCGCGGGAGCCGAACAGATCCGGGCCCAGGTCCTTCAGGAACTCGAGGATGACCTGAATGAGAAGGCTGCAGAGGTGGGCCAGAAGAACCTAAACCTCTTCATCCGCTTCGAATACCTGCGCAACATCGACGCCCGCTGGCAGGACCACCTGGAGAGCCTGGAAGCACTTCGGGAGGCCGTGTACTTGAGGGCCTACGGACAGAAGAATCCTCTGTTGGAATACAAGCTGGAGGGTTTTCAGATCTTCGACTCGATGCTGGCGGAGATCCGCCAGGCCATCGCCCGCAAGATCTTCCAGGTGCGCATCCGCGCGGTGGAGCCCCAGGAACGCCGCCGTCGAGACCTGGGAGACGCCCGTCACACCTTGATGGGGCAGTTCGGTGCCGCCGGCGTACCGGAAGCGGTCGGCGCGGCCGCAGGTCGTAGGGCAGGCGCCCAGCCCGCACGCCCGACCTCCGTGCTGACCCGTCAGAGCGCCCGAAACGCTGCGGCCGGAGAACGCGCCGAAGCACGACCCGGCCAGGCCCAGGTCAAGCGCAACGTACCCAAGGTGGGCCGTAACGATCCCTGCCCCTGCGGCAGCGGCAAGAAGTACAAGTACTGCCACGGGAGGTAGGTTCGGGCTGCCCTCCCCTGTGCTGCTGAATCGCTAATCGGTGAAACGAGGCGGAGAATCTCTATCGATCACGATTTCTCCTCTGCACCCGCCTCGTCGATACGGCGAATGATCTCATCCAGCTTGCTTGCCTGATCGTCGCTCAGGGGATGCTGCGGTGCGGAGGCCAGGATCTCTGCGACGATCTCCCGTGCCTTGGAGTACATGTCGGGCCTGCCGAGCTGGACCCAGGCGTCATAGCCGGCCCGGTTCACCAGAGCGGATTCGTAGAAGGCTCCGCTTCTGCAGGCCTGCAGCGTGATCTCCGAATCCAGGAACATCCCGCCCGGCCCGGTTCGGGCGATTTCCTCGTACAGATCGGTGCGCTCCGACACCTCGATTCCCTCGCGAATCTTTCGGCACTGCAGGGCGATTTCATTGTCCACCACTATTTGCTCCAGTGCTACGGTGTTGCTGTTCTCGATAGCCCCTATACCCTGCACCACATCCGCTCCGGAGAGAACCAGGGGAAGGGTGGTGAGCATCTTCTCCATGACAGCCTGGGGCCCCAGCTCCAGTGCGTCCGAGAGGCAACCGCCCTGCTCGTTGGGAAGACCGTAGAAGCGGGCCATCTCCCCCATGCCGCCGGTCTGCACAACCATTTCGGGCGCACCGCAGAGGAAGTTGCCGGTTCTGAAATCGGTTGCCAGATTGGCATCCCCGTAGATGATCGGGCAACCCGGATTGGCCATCTGAAATAGAACCAGGGAAGAGAGGTTCTCGGCGTTGGAAACGGCCAGGGTGGAGTACAGGCTGGCCGGGGCTGAGGTACCCGGCGCATTCATGGGAAGAAGCAGGATGGGAACCTCGTACTTGCCCAGCTCCAGATAGGCCTCGCACATGTGTTTGTCGTGGGTCAAAGGCGGGATCGTGCAATAGCAGACCGAATAGATCTTTCTCCTGCGCACCTCCTCCTCACTGCCCAGCAGAGCCGTGAGGCCCTCCACCAGGAAGGGAACCTCCTCGGGAAAGAGAAGTTCATCCTGAAGGTGCTTCGAGCTGTATTTCAATGTATCCAGGGACATTCGAACCGTGGCCAGCCTGTGATCGGGCACATCCTCCACCGTATGGGTCCAAACGATATTGCCCATGCTCATCCGCTCGAAAACCCGCAGCATGTCCACGTGATCCTGATACAGCCCCGGGCGCCGCTCGCCGCTCCTGAAATCCAGGAAGTGCATGCCCCCCGCATCCAGGTTGTAGCCGCTGAGCTGCGCCGGAAGGGCGAAGTCGTGCTCTGGATTTAGTGCTCCCAGGACGAAAGACTTGGGGGCGCTCCGGAGGGCGGCGTTCACCATCTCCTCGGGGATGCGGGCGACCCCGCTGTCCCGATCGATCTTGGCTCCGTTTGTTTCGAGCAGCTCCAAGGCCTTGGGACTGTGGAGCTTCACCCCGATCTGCTGGAGAATCTTCAGGCTCTCCTGATGCACCCTTGCCCGCTCTTCATCCGACAGCAGCCTTGCGCTGTATTTCATGCGATCCTCTCTTCGAACACCTGCTACAGCAGGTAGCTCACCTGTTTGTTGATTTTGATGTCCCACTCCCTGATGCCGTTGAAAAACAGCCGCCTCTCCTCGGAGTCGAAAACCTCTGGGGGCATCATCCCCTTCCGTTTGACCTGTCCCCGGAGAATCATGAGGGCGAAAATGGATGCGGGCACGGAGGTGATCCAGGACACGTCACTGGCACCGGGTATCCTGGCACAGGCCTGTTCCACGTTGGGGCTGTCGGTCCAGAGCTTGTAGTGCAGCCTGCTTCCCTGTTTACTGCCGATCACGTCCACCGCCAGGACCAGCTGGCTCTTGATCCGCTTCTCCTCCACCAGGTCGATCATGCTCTTCACCGAGGGAGTTGGGGGAATCTTTGAGAACAAGACCTCCCTGGGGCTCACGCTGCAGCCGCCGAAAGACTGTTTCTGAGGTGAGAGCAGGTCCAGGTCGACGAGCAGGTACTTCCACATCTCGATCGCGGGATCCCCGATCTTGAAATCGCACAGGCCCACGGGCTTGCCGATATACAGGGGGATGGTCATGGGCTCCTCGTGGATGTGATTGAACACCTTCCCCTTCACATCCAGGGGTGGCGGGAAGTAGTACTCCTCCTCCCCGGAAAAGGGATCCACGAACTCGTGTTTGCCCTCCCTCCAGATCACCGGGCTGTCGTAACAGTCCTCGAGAAAGGTCCGCATGGACCAGAGGGCCACGGGACGGTCGCACTCCACCACTCCGTAATCCTTGATCCCGATGTAGTCGATCGAATCCAGCTCCTCCGCCGCCTCCTTGGCCATGACATTGACCAACCCGGCGTCTCCCCCGCCGTTGATGAGGGCCCTCAGGCCGGTGCGGTTCCACTCCTCCTCGCACTCCAGCTGATCCAGGAGCACCCCTTCCCTGGGAAAGAACTCATTGGAGGCCATATCCACGTAGTCGATTCCCGC
>CAZFMD010000122.1:4053-9177 GCA_964520025.1 uncultured Spirochaetaceae bacterium | reverse complement strand
TGGTATCCTTCACCGCATTGATCTTGTCCTCGATGTACTTGATCATGGCCAGGAAGATCTTGGAATCCCCGTTCCACACGAAGACCTTGTCCAGACAGGCCAGACGATCCCTCTTCTCGGCGATCAGAGAGATCTCGGTGTTGTCGTTCAGAAGCAGCAGGATGGGAATGTCGGGATTGACCTCCCGGATGCGGCGACTCAGCTCGAAGGGAGTCATCTCGTCGATTCTCATGGTGAGGATCACCATATCGAAGGACCGCTTTTCGAGGATCTCGATCGCCTCCTCTCCGAAGGAGACACTGGTGATGCGGGGTGCGGTGGAGAGGTTGAGCTGGTGATACTCCCCGAAGATCTTCTCGGTAAGCTTGTCCTCCTCCTCGAGGATGAAAGCGTCGTAGATCGTGGCCACCAGCAGGATCTCCCGAACCCGAAACTGCATCAGGTCATGGTAGATATCGTTGTCGGTTTTGTACTGTCTTACCAGCTCCGTCAACCGCTGCCTGAAGGGAACTTCCATCACAGGACCAGGATAAACAATAATGAGGCCGCAGCCAATAGGGGTGTGGGAGGGGACGCTGTTTTCAGCGCAGCACGGCAAGAAGTACCACGATCCCGCCGACCGAATTCAACGCCACATGAGTAGCTATGCTGAAGCGAATATCCTTCCGTCGCCATACAGTGTAGATGACCGGAAACAAACCGATAATGCGGATTAAATTTTCCCACGGTGAGAAAAAATGGTATACGGAGAAAAGCACCGTATTGATCAGCGGAGCCCATCTCCCGGCATACCCCTGCATTCGCGGCAGAAGATAACCTCGGAAATACAACTCTTCTACGAAAGGTCCCAGCAGGCAGGACAGCAAAAAGTACAGTACCGCAAGGACCTGAATCCCCCGGTAGCCCGATATTGAAGCAGGATTCTCCATGACTGCCTGCATCAAGACCTGCAAGTTGTATTCCTGAGGATACCAGGAGAACAAGGTTCGAACAATAAAAGGCTGGATGAGCGGTGCGACAAACACGAAAAGCACGATATTGATCACAAACAGGATTGGTAGGAGAAGAAGATAGTGTTTCAGCGAACTCCTATTCAGATAGCCGATTACCCCGTGTAAACTGAACCTGCCGTTCAGGCGTGTGCCCACATAGAGCAGTGTTCCCAACTGCAGGAAACCTATCCCTACAAGAATCGCCAGCAGGTAACCAAACAATGGTGCCAGACGTTGATCCACGCCGAAACGGCTGACTAGGAATTGCTGCGAGAATAGAAATATCCCAGCCAGGGTGATAATTCCCGGTACGATATGCAACAAGAGTGAAGCGTAGATTGAGTGCTGTCTCGGCGCTTCTGTACGGGTGTTCATCGGCTGTGTCATCGAAGCAATGCTGCGATCCGATTCACGATCGAGCCGGTGTCCAGGTGATGCTGCGCGAGCAGATCCTCCCGGCTCCCGACTCCCACGAACAGATCCGGGATGGCCATCATCTGCAGCGGCACGGGTGAACCAATCCCTGCCAACACTTCGGCCACCGCGCTTCCGAAGCCGCCGCAGAGGTTGTGTTCCTCCAGGGTGACGATCAGCCTGACCGCATCTGAGCTTCCTGAAACAGCGGCCCGCACCGCCGCGGCATCGATCGGCTTGATACTCGGATGGTCCCAGACCCCGACTGAAATCCCCTCTTCAGCCAACCGCTCCGCCGCCTCCAGAGCCTTGTGCACCATGTAGCCGCTTGCCAGGATCGAGACCTCCGCACCTTCCCGCAGGTGGACGGCCCGCCCGATCATCGGCCCCTCCGGGTTCGAGGGTACATCCGGCTCCTGGCCCGAGCCCAGGCGGATATATACCGGGCCCGCGGCGGCGTAGGCTTGCCGGATCGCCTTTGCGATCTGGCCCGCGTTCGAAGGCTGAAGCACCGTCATGTTGGGAAACGCGCGCATCACCGCCAGATCCTCGGTACCGTAGTGGGTAGAGCCCAGAGGAGCTCCGCTGATCCCGCTGAGAATCGGTACGAACAGCACGTGCAGGTTGTTGTAGCACACGTCGGTGCGGACCTGCTCGCAGGAACGCATGTAGATAAAGGGGGCTATGGTGGTCACGATCGGGACCTTGCCCTCGAAGGCCAGGCCCGCGGCCAGGCCGACCATGTTCTGCTCGCAGATACCCACGTTGAGAAACCTCTCGGGGTAGGCGGCTCGAAACTCCATCACGTGGCAGGTACAGGCAAGATCGGCGGCCAGCACCACGCAGTTGTCCCGGTCCTTGCCCAGCCCGAGCACGACCTTTCCGAACTCCTCCCGGGGATTGAAGGTTTTCCACTCAAGGGCCACCGCCGACCTCCCGGGCAAGCTCCGCCCGCCTGCCCTCCAACTGCTCGAAGGCCCGCTTGGCCTCCTCGGTACCGGGAAGCGGTCCTATGTTGTGATAGGGCACCGCGTTTTCGATGAAATCCACGCCCTTGCCCTTTACGGTGTTGGCGATCAACAGTGAGGGCCTGCCCGCTTCGAAAGGCACACAGTCCAGCGCTTCGATCAATGCATCCAGATCATGGCCGTCAACGGTCCTGCCGGCCCAGCCGAAGGATCTGAACTTCCCCTCTATCGGCTCGATAGAGAGAAGCTCTTCGGTGTGGCCATCGCTCTGCAGGCCGTTTCGATCGATAATCATGGTGAAGTTGTCCAGCCGGTGATGAGCGGCGAACAGCGCCGATTCCCATACCACACCCTCCTGGATCTCCCCGTCTCCCACCAGCACGAACACCCGGTGCTTCTTCCCGTCCATCTTCGCGGCAACCGCCATTCCCAGCCCGACCGGAGGTCCGTGCCCTAGAGAGCCTGTGGCCAGCTCCACCCCGGGAAGACCTTGAACCGGATGTCCTCCAAGGTACGAATCGAGTTCGTAGTAGGTGTCGAGTGTGGATACGGGAAAGTAGCCCCGCTGGGCCAGAGTGGCGTAGAGAGCGGTACAGGCATGCCCCTTGCTGAGGAGAAAGCGGTCCCGCTCCGGGTGATGAGGATCCTTGGGATCCAGCCGCATCACCGCGAAGTACAGGGCCGTGAGGATCTCCACCATGGAGAGGGCGCCGCCGGAGTGTCCCTTGGCCTTGCCGACGATCATCCGCATCAGGTTGAGGCGGATCTCCGCGGCGTGAAGCTCCAGGTGCCGTGTTTCCGGTCTCGGGGGTTCAAGCATCACCGTAGATCATCCATGAGTTGCGGATGATAGCATAGAGATGAGGATCTTACACCAGCCCCTGGTCGATCATGGAATCGGCAACCTTCTGGAAACCGGCGATGTTGGCGCCGTTGACGTAGTTACCCTCGGTCCCGAACTCCTCCGCGGCCCGTCTACAGGCCTGGTGGATATTGATCATGATACTGTGCAGCCTGGAATCCACCTCGTCCCGGGACCAGCTCATATGCATGCTGTTCTGGGCCATCTCCAGGCCGGAACAGGCCACGCCTCCGGCATTGGCCGCCTTGGCCGGTCCGAACAGAACGCCCTTGGAGATCAGGTACTCGGTAGCCTCCAGAGTCGTGGGCATGTTGGCCCCTTCGGACACGCAGATGCAGCCCTTCTCCACCAGGGCTTTGGCATCCTCCAGTTCCAGCTCGTTCTGAGTGGCCGAGGGCAGAGCAATCTCAGCTTCCGTCAAACCCCATGGACGCTTGCCCTCCACATACCTGGCCTTCTTGAAGGCTTCCGCATATTCCTTGATCCGGCCCCGACGAATGTTTTTCAACTCCATGACGAAGTTCCACTTCTCCTCATCCATTCCCTCCTCATCCACGATGCACCCGTTGGAATCCGAGAGGGTTACGACCTTGGCTCCCAGCTGATTGAGCTTCTGAATCGTGTACTGGGCAACGTTTCCGGAGCCGGACACGGCTACCCGTTTCCCCTCGAAACTCATATCCTTCGTGCTCAGCATCTCCTGGGCAAAGTAGACGTTGCCGAAGCCGGTGGCTTCCGGGCGAATCAGGCTTCCACCCCAGTTCAAACCCTTGCCTGTGAAAACCCCTTCGAAGATGTTACGCAGGCGTTTGTACTGACCGAACATGTAGCCGATCTCACGACCGCCTACACCGATGTCCCCGGCCGGCACATCCGTGTTGGCTCCGATATGGCGGAACAGCTCATTCATCAAACTCTGGCAAAAACGCATCACCTCCTCGTCGCTCTTGCCCTTGGGATCGAAGTCGCTTCCTCCCTTGCCGCCGCCCATCGCCAGCCCTGTGAGGCTGTTTTTGAAGGTCTGCTCGAATCCGAGAAACTTGAGAATGCTTAGGTTCACCGAAGGGTGAAAACGGATCCCTCCCTTGTAGGGACCGATGGCGCTGTTGAACTCGACGCGGTAGGCCCGGTTGACATGATAGTCCCCCCGGTCGTCCTGCCAGGGCACCCGGAACATGATCACCCGTTCCGGTTCGACCAGCCGCTCGAGTATGGCCGCCTTACGGTACTTGGGGTCGCGCTCCACAACTACGTTCAGAGAACCAAGCACCTCCCGAACAGCCTGCAAGAACTCCTTTTCCCAGGGATATCGTTTGCCGAGCTGTTCGATCACGTCGTTCACATAATTGCCCATGATTGCCTCCTAAGCGTTCTTTGGGGTTCACTGTATATATGGTTTGTTTTTCAATTTTAAATAAAAATTCTGTTTCAAACAATATTTTTTTAGTAATATTTTTAAAAACTCGGCCGCTTGAATTCCAACTGCCGAGAACCGGTATCCGGATCAGCCAGAGCTCGGCCCGTTCGCGCTTGTACCGGCTGAGGCGATGCGGGCACTGACCGACCGGACGGTATTGGCAAGCGTGTCGGGTAGAGTTTTACCTCGAGAGGCGGCGGCCAAAAGATCTTCGATGCCCTCCACAAAGGGAATCGAACCTAGAACAGTTGTTCCGTACCTGCTCGCCAGCTCGGCGGTCTGGGTATCCGTATCGGAACGCACCATATTTTCGATCACCCCGCTCATGGAAACCCTCAGTTCACTGAGCATGGCCAGCAACCGTTCCACAACATGGCGAACCAGGCTGGAGGGGGTGGTGACCACCAGAAACTCCGGATCTCTCAGGTAGCGCAGCACGTCGAAGATTTCATCTCCGATGCCGGGGGGCAT
>CAZFMD010000122.1:2814-3953 GCA_964520025.1 uncultured Spirochaetaceae bacterium | reverse complement strand
ATATCCGAGATGGTGAGCCTGCCGGAATGTTTCAAGGCGGCCCGGAAAATACGACCCTCGATGCTCCGCGACCTTGCGGGAGGAGGAAAACCGTATCCTTGACGATCGAACAGCTGCCAGCGATCCCGGGCATTGAGACGATTGGGATTGTTGAACATGTCGTTAAAAAAGCGCAGGCCGAATCTGAAAATCAGAAACAGGAACAGAGCCGGGAACAAAATCCCGAAAGGGAACCAAAAAAACATCACGAACGAGCCTTCTGAATACTGTTCAGCTTCTCTCTAATCTCATCTACCGAATCGGCCATCGTGGCAACCAGGGAGCGGATAAACGGATCGCATACCTTGTATACCCGTTTATTGCCTTTCACCTCGGAGCTTACGATCCCCCTGCGCTTGAGCACAGCCAGATGCTGGGAAACCACCGGCTGAGACTGCTCCAGACAGTTCCAAAGTTCCGACACGCAGGTCTCCTCGCCCAGCTGAATGGCGCAGAGTATCTTCAGCCGCAGGGGGTGCCCGCAGGCTTTCATCATTGCCGCTAGTTCATCGATCTTTGCCATGTTGCTCCGTTACGATGCCGCTCTGGTATTACCCTGTTCACAGACAATTTAGCTCTTTCACCTCGAGAAGATCCTCTCGAGTACAGGAGGACATCGCAATCTTCCTTTCTAATATAATCAAAGATTGCAATATAGGATAACTTGTTTATAACTATTGCGCAAGCTCAGTCGGTGTTGTTGATTGCCTTTTTCATTTTCACTATATTTCCTAGAATAGTTGACAACCATGAGTTCGATTTACCTCGACTGGGCGGCCACGGCTCCACCGGATCCCGATATTCAAGAACAGGTCCGGAGAATCGCCCAAACCCTCTTCGCCAACCCCTCAGCCCTGCACGGCCCGGGACGGGCGGCGGAAAAGAGCCTGAACGACTGCCGGCGGCGAATGGCCGGCCTGCTGGGATGCCATCCCGCGGAGTTGCTGTTCACCTCCGGTGCAACCGAAGCCAACAACATGGTCCTCTTCTCCCTCCTGCACAAGAAACAGGACCGTCGCATCCTGATCAGCGGAATCGAGCACCCCTCCGTCTACGATCCCGCTCAAACAATGAGGCGTCTGGGATTCGAGGTTGCCCAG
>CAZFMD010000122.1:0-2714 GCA_964520025.1 uncultured Spirochaetaceae bacterium | reverse complement strand
TGCTCGGTGTGGACAGCGCCGCGTTGAGCGCTCACAAGATCGGCGGGCCCCGGGGAGTCGGCGCCCTGTTCGTACGCCAGGGGCGGATGCAGCAGTTCCTGTTCAGCGGCGGCGGCCAGGAATACGGCATGAGACCGGGCACGGAAAACCTGCCCGGGATCTACGGTTTTGTCTTGGCCGCCGAGAGGGCCGTGAGCGCAATCCAGAGCAACCGCATCCAGGCCGATAAGGCTATGGAAACCTTGATCGGAGAGCTCGAAGACCTGCCTGAGGCGACTGTGATCCCAGTCGCCCGTTCCACCGGCACAGCGGGGGATTACTCCCCCTACATCCTCAATCTTTCGATTCCCCCTCTGCCGGGAGAAGTTCTGGTGCGGGTTTTGGAGGAAGAGGGATTCGTCGTGTCCACAGGATCGGCCTGCTCCTCCAAGAGGAAGGATCGCTTCCGGGTACTCGAGAATATGGGCATCCCGCAACGGTTGGCTCGCTCCGCCCTGCGCGTTTCCACGGGCCCCGGCGTGAGCAGCGCGGAGTTGTCCGGTCTGGCCGCGGCGATCAGACGCCGGGTCCCGGAGCTGCTCAGAACCGTACCGGGTTGACCATGGACTCTCTGTACCTGATCAAATACGGCGAGCTCACGCTCAAGGGAAAAAACCGGGGAGAGTTTGTAAACCGGCTTCGGGAAGACATCCGCTGCAAATTCCAAACCATGCCGATCCGACTCCGCAAGGAGTGGGGAAGATTGTACCTGTATCCGCCTGAGGGGAAACAGGTGGAGGAGTGCGCCAGGACGATCGAAACGATTCTGGCCCGCACTTTCGGGATCGTCGGTTTTGCCAAGAGCTTCGTCGTGCCTCAGGATCTGGAACAGATGAAGAAAGCCTCGGCCGTGCTGGCTGAAGAATTGAGGGCCAGCCGCGGCGGACGCTTCAAGATCGAGGCGCGCCGATCCGACAAGAGCTTTGCCCACAGCTCCTACCAGATCTGCTGCGCCCTGGGCGATCACCTGCGCAGTCGATTTCCCGAGCTGAAGGTCGACATGAACCGGCCCGACTGGATCCTTCAGGTGGAGGTCCGCAGCCGGGTCTACATCTACGGCCCGCAGATCGAAGCTCCCGGCGGGCTTCCCCTGGGTGTGAGCGGCCGGGGTTTGCTCCTTCTGTCCGGGGGAATCGATTCACCCCTGGCCGGCTACCTGATGGCCAAGAGGGGATTGGCCCTGGACGCGGTGTACTTCCACACCCCTCCCTACACCTCAGAGCAGGCCAGGGAGAAGGTGCAGCTACTGGCCCGAATTCTATCCGGCTATATTACCGGGTTGCGCCTCTGGGTGGTTCCATTCACTCCCATACAGTTGAAGATCAACGAACTGGCCCGAAAGGAGACCACCACGCTGTTGGTACGAGCGGCCATGATGGCGATCGCCGATCGTCTTGCCCGTCTGCACGGCCATGACTGCCTGGTGACGGGGGAGAGCCTGGGACAGGTAGCCAGCCAGACGGTACAGAGCATGCACTTTACCGAAAGCTACACGCAGCTGCCCCTGTTTCGCCCTTTGATCGGCATGGACAAACAGGAGATTATCCGGGAGGCTCGGGATATTGGAACATACGCGACCTCGATACTGCCCTACGAGGATTGCTGCACCCTGTTCGCTCCCGAGCATCCGGAAGTTCGTCCCAGGGTCGACAGAATGGTCAGTGCTTTCCGTTCTCTCGGGATGGAGGAGTTGATACGGGCAGCAGTGGAGCGAAGCGAGGTATCAGTCGCCGGATGATCCACCGGATGAGCTCTTGCTGTCCGTGGAGGTGCTCTTCGTCTCAGGCTTGCTCTCTTTGGGCTTGGAGGAGCCGTTACCGCCGGTGCCGGAGGCGGAACCGGTGAGCGCGGAGGAGCGTTTGTAGTCGGTTGTGTAGAAACCGCTTCCCTTGAAGATGATACCCATCCCGCCCCCGAACAAACGGCGTACCGCCTTCCCGCACTTGGGACATTTCTTGGTCGGTTCGGCCGTGATGCTCTGGAATTCTTCAAAGCGATGTTTGCAGGATCGGCATTCGTACTCGTACGTGGGCATCTCTGGCTCCTGATCAAGGGTTACTTCGGCGTCAATTTACTACAAATTCAGACCGGAGGCAATATCCCCCAATCCCAGATCCACCATTCCCGAACTGCGCAGGCGTTCCGCCGGCGGTTTCCCGCAATGAAGCGCCCTGTGCCCGCCGATCTGTGAGCAGCGGAGTTCAGTCGCGTTTGACAGCGACAATCCGCCTGTATAGAATTGGGCGCAGCAGCACCGGAGTGCGGCACCGCTGTTCTCCTGCAGTCACCTCAACTTCCGCCTGCCGGTGAAGGAGGTCGGAAGATGAGACGTACCTTTTCAGCTGTCCTGGTTTTCATCGCCCTGATCGCGATCGTTGTCCCTGCCGGGATTTTCGCCCAGCAACAGTCCGAAGCAGAAGTCGTGTCTCGAAGCGCGACTCAGTTCGCCCTGGACCTGTATCACCGGTTCTCGGCCAGCCCGGAGAGGCAGACGGAGAACCTCTTCTTCTCACCGTACAGCATCTACACGGTGCTGGCCCTGATGTACGGCGGTGCGGCCGGAGAGACTGCGGAGCAGATGGCCGCGGCTTTGCACGTGCAGCCGGACCCGGAAGCCTTCCAGGCCGGCCTGGCGGATATCCAGGCTATCCTGAACCAGGTCGGAGAGAGAGGGG
>CAZFMD010000121.1:0-9213 GCA_964520025.1 uncultured Spirochaetaceae bacterium | reverse complement strand
GCCAGGCCCTGGCGCGAAACACCCACCTGCTGATCGGGGTCAGCCCCTTCACCGCCGCGGGCCCCTGCACCGAAATGGTTGTGCAGGAGATCGCCGCAGTCGTGCTGGCCGCTACGGTGTCCGGACTGCACCTCAACCTGGTGGCTGTAGCCCGAAACAAGCTTCCCGAGCGCTCCAGCGGCATGGAGGCCAGGATCGGGGCGGAAACAGCCCACCGGATCTCCGGACAGGGAATCACCCGCAAGCGAGCCAATGAGATCGTGAAGAAAATATTGGGCGAGTATGAGAGCAGCATCCCAGAGGCTCCTCAAGGCAAACGTTTCGACGAGTGCTACGACTTGAAAACTGTACGGCCCACCCAGGAGTACCTGGATGTGTACGACCGCGGCAAGGAGCAGCTCACGAAGTTCGGGATCGAGTACAAGGACTGAGCGCAGGAAACAGAATCAAGCAGGAGGAACAACCATGGCCGCTTCCAACCTGGAACACAGGCCCAACCTGGAATACCTGTCCGGAGCCCAGGCAGAGCGGATTCACGCCGCCAGTCTGGAGATCCTGGAGCGGGTCGGGGCTCTGATCGATGAGGATCAGTCCGCAACGCTCCTGCGCAAAGCAGGTGTGCGGCAGGGCGAAGCCGGCACCTTCCATATTCCGCCCAAGCTGGTGGAGTGGGCCGTGTCCGTCGCCCCGAAACGAATCGTGCTGCACAACCGTAATGCCCAACCGGTCATGCCCCTGGAGTCTGGACAGGTGTATTACGGACCGGGGTCGGACTGCCTGTTCATCCTGGATCACCGCTCCGGCAAACGGCGGCAGGCGAATCTGGAGGATGTGAACGAGGCGATCCGACTGGCCGACGCCCTGCCCAACATAGACTTCCTCATGTCCACGCTTCTGCCCTCAGACGTCGCACCGGAAGCGGCCAATCTCCTGCAGATGCGCTCCATGATCGAGAACAGCATCAAGCCGATCATGTTCGTAACCAACGACTTCAAAACCTGCGTGGAGGTCGTCCGGGCGGCGGAAGTCGTTGCCGGGGGAGCCAAGCAGCACGAGAGTAAACCCTACAGCTGCTGCTACATCAACGTGACCGCCCCATTGCGTCACAACGTGGACTCCCTGCAGAAGGTGCTGCACCTGGCCGAAAAGGCAGTGCCCACCACCTATACTCCGATGGTGCTGCGGGGGGTAAGCGGGCCGTCCACCAGCGCCGGGGCGGTAGCCCTGGCCAATGCGGGGGAGTTGGTGGGCCTGGTTCTGGCCCAGCTGAAACGGGAGGGGGCGCCGATCATTCACAGCGGCGGATATGGAGATGTGTTCGATATGCGCACCACCACCGGGGCCTATACCGGACCGGAGAGCTACGGCGTACGTACGGCCATGGGCGCCTACTACGGTTTGCCCACCTTCGGACTGGGCGGGTCCAGCGACTCGAAACTGCCGGACGAACAGGCAGCGGTGGAGGCATCCCTGACCCTGCTGTTCGAAACCCTGGGCCGGGCCACCCTTGTGCACGACGTGGGTTACATGGAGAGCGGTAAGTGCTATTCTCTGCAGATGATGGCCGTCTGTGACGAGGTGATCGGCTACATCCGCCGCTACGCCCGGGGAATTGCGGTCAACCAGGAGACCCTGGCCCTGGATCTGATCGCCGAGCTCGGTCCGGAGGGGGACTACCTGTCCAGCGAGCACACGGTGAACCATTACCGGGAAACCTGGTATCCCCGCCTGTTCAATCGCAACCACTTCGACGGTTGGCTGGCCGAGGACGGCCAGACCCTGGGCGAACGGACGCGTAAGCGGGTGGAGGAGATCCTAAACAGCCACAAACCCGAGCCGCTGGATCAAAAAATCCGGCAGGAGATCGAGGAGATCCTGGGGTAAGGGCGTATCGCGAACGGCGGGTGCAGCGTAGGGCAGGTGGAGTGTAACGGGCAGGAAAACAGGAGGTTGTTCTGTACGGCCGAACAGTGATCGAAAACGGTGCCCTTCCCACGATCTGCAGGCAGTGCGACATGCGCTGCGGGATCCAGGTGGAGGTCGAGCACAGCCGGATCGCCAAAATCACGGGGATGAAAGCCCATCCTCAGAGTCGGGGCCGGCTCTGTCCCAAGGGACCCGCCGCCATCGATACGGTCTACCATCCCGAACGCCTGCTCAAAGCCCTCAAGAAAAACAGCAGCGGCTCCTTTCAGGAGATCTCCCTGGAGCAGGCCATGGCGGAGATCGCCGAGAGGCTGGCTACGATCGGGGAGAAGCACGGAAAGCGCTCTATCGCCGCCTGGCACGGGGAAGCCCTTGGTTTCGCCCAGCAGGAGATGTACCCCCGCCGCTTTCTCCACGCCCTGGGCAGCCCGAACTTCCTCTCGGTGAACTCTATCTGCTACGTGAGCCGCTATATCGCCTACCGCCTGGTCCAGGGCTACTGGAACGCCTGCCCGGATTTCCGCAACGCCAGCTGTATCCTGCTATGGGGCACCAATCCCCCGGTATCCCACTTCACCTTCATGCATGCGATCGAGCAGGCGTTGAGTAGGGGAGCCAAGCTGGTGGTCATCGATCCCCGGGGCACCGAGATCTCCAGAAAGGCAAATCTCCACCTTCGCCCCATGCCCGGAACCGACGGCGCCCTGGCCTGGGCCTTGCTGCGGCGGCTGATCGAAACCGGCCAGTACGACCGGGAGTTCGTGGCCGAGCACAGCGTGGGCTTCGATCAAGCCGCAGCCTACGCGCAGGAGTTCACTCTTGAAAAGGTGAGCCGAATCACCGGAGTGCCGGTTGAACAGATCGAGGAATGCGAGCGGTTGATCGTGGCCGGCAGCCCTCGGAGCATCAACTACGTCGGGGTGTCCCTGGAACACCAGGAGAACGGAGTGAACGCCGTGCGGGCCATCGCCTGTCTGGGGGGACTGATCGGGGCTGTGGACCGTGAGGGTGGCGATCCCTGGCCCGAAGCGCTGGGAGAGCGCTCCCTCACCCTCTACGACGAATTGCCCCTGCTGGATTTGGAACCGGTCGGGGCCGTCGACTATCCGGTGCTGTATGACTTCTACAAGGAGTGCAACACCATGAAAGGGGTGGAGGCCATGCTGGGCGCAGGGCCGTATCCGCTGCACGCCCTGATCCTCAGCGGGGGCAACCCGGTGAACACAAATCCCAACGTCTCCAAGGTGGCCGAGGCGTTTCGTCAGCTGGATCTGCTCGTGGTTCGGGATCTGTTCCTGACTGAAACCGCCGCCCTGGCCGACTACGTGCTGCCAGCCGCCTCTTTCCTCGAGCGTTCGGAGCTGCACATCTATTCTCACTACCAGTGGGTATCGATGTCCAGGCGGATTCTACAGATCCCCGGAGTCCTCGATGAATACTCGTTCTGGCGGGATCTTGCTCATAGACTCGGCTTCGGCGAGCGCTACTTCCCCTGGCGGAATGAGGAGGAGGTGAACGAGTGGCTGCTGGAACCCACCGGCATCACCCCGCAGCAGCTGGAGGAGCATCCGGAGGGCAGGGAGTACAAAGCTGTCCGTTTCCAGAAGTACGGTCAACAACCCTTGCCAACTCCCTCCGGTAAGTTCGAGTTCGTCTCCCGGTATCTCGAGGATCTGGGCTATCCGGCCCTTCCGATCTATGAGCAGCCGTACTATGTTCGAAATGCGGAGAAGGCACCCGTAAAGAATCGTCCGTATCTGCTGATCAGCGGCGCCCGCAAGCGGGTGTACCTGCACTCCCGCTATCGCAACATCCCCAAGTTCCGGCGCCACCACCCCCGGGCGGAGATCGAGCTGCACCCGGCTGATGCCGCCACCTTGGGCGTTAAGGAGGGAGAGCTGGTACGGGTGAGCTCTGAGATCGGTTCGATCGACCTGCCGGCGAAGATCCTGGGCGGGGATGAAATCCTGCCCGGGCTGGTGCAGATCACCCACGGATGGGAGGGCGGCGGCAATGTGAACCGTCTCACCTTCGACAACATCACCGATCCGATCAGCGGCTTTCCCCTGCTCACCTCGATTCCCGTGCAGCTGGAACGGATACCCGGGGAGCAAACCGATTGATCGAAATCCCTTCGCTGCCGGCTGAAGCCCGCTACATTAGCGGAGCACGAGGAGGTCGTGCAAACGAACCTGCAGTCGCCGTTCACTCACGGCGGGGAGGAAGCTATGAACGGAAAGGTGAGAGGGGACAAACGCTACTACGGGCAGGCCATCGGCATCGCCCTGCTCGATCAGCTGCATTCCCAGCCCCTGATCCCCGGAAACGTGGGGAACGCCAGCACCTACGATTTTCCCGTGCGTCTGAAGATCATCAAGGGGCTGCACGACAACCCCTACGCCCCGGTGAGGGATGAACAGGGCCGTTATTCCGCCGACGTTCAGCGAACCGTGGAGGCGGTGAAGGAGCTGGAGGCGGATGGAGTGCGGGCGATTGTCATGTCTTGCGGTTTTTTTTCCGTGGTCCAGGAGGTACTGACCGAGGAGGTGGAGATCCCGGTGTTTTCCTCTCCCCTGCTGCTGGTTCCCCTGATCTCCAGGATGATCGGCAAGAGACAGAAAGTGGGCATTCTGACCGCCTCCAAGAAACGGCTGACCCGGGAGTTCCTGGAGCCTGTGGGCGTCGATGATTCGATTCCCTACGCAGTGGAGGGTTTGGAGGCTTCCACAGAGTTTTGCGCCTGTTTCATTGGAGGAACCCGAACGACCCTGGATGTGGATCTGCTAGGCGCTCAGGTGGTGGATATCGCCTCCGGATTCGTCCGGGAAAATCCGGATATCGGAGCTCTCCTGCTGGAGTGCAGCGATCTGCCTCCCTTTGCCGCGGACATTCAGGAAGCCACGGGCAAACCGGTGTTCGACTTCATCACCTTCATCAACGCCGTGTACCAGGCGGTGGTTCAGCCGCGGTATACCGGTTTCCTATAAACAGCTAATCTCTACCGCCGGAGAATCCCAGGGCAAAACACAGAGCTTTGAATATTTCGCTCAGCTTATGCTGACTCACACTCGCTATCAGGGAGCCGACTTTTCCTTTCGGGATCGTTTGAATATGATCCAGATTAACGGCACAGCGGCGGGGCATACCATCCGCCGCATCCAGAACAACCTCAGACGGAATGTCACGAATTGTTGAGGTAACTGGAGCTACGGTCACCTCACCCAAGAAAGCAATTGCCGGATTTCTTGTAAGTATAAGAACGGGGCGACGCTTGTCCGGCCTCTGAAATTTGTACCAACGCACCTCGCCGCGGTTCACTCATCCCCCCAGACCTGGTCTGATTCTGGAATGGTAAACTCCTCGGGGCTGACCGGATACTTCTCGTATCCCTCTCGGTGTTTCCGATCCTGTTCGGCTTCTCTGATCTCCCGGAGTGCTTTCCGGAGCAAACGCCGAACAAACGCAGAACGGGTCGTGCCCTGAGATTTCACGACCCGATCCACTGTTTTCACCAGGTCCTCATCAATCGTCAACTGTATTGTCCTCATACTCATACCTATTCCTATAGCTATTATAATAGTCATACATAGATACGGCAAGTGGCTTTACAGCTGCTCGATCATCCCTTCCAGCCGAAGATCGGCGGGCACGCAGCCCATCCGCTTCTGAACGTTCAGGCAGTTCTCCATCCCCTGCGCGTCGAGCCGGGCGCCGATCTCCCAGTGCTCCAGATCCCGCAGCAGGGCCCGGCGGAAATCCTCCTTGGGAATCCGAAACACCTGGGCCCCGAAGGACGCCGCCTCTTCGGGATTCTCGACGATCTCCCTGCAGGAGGCCCGAAATCCCTCCAGGGCTCTGCGGATCTGGTCGATTTTCCGCTCCAGGGCATCATGCCGGGCCAGGATGATCCCCCACTGATAACCGGGAAAGAAATCCCGGACCACGGCCAGAATCCGCACCCAACCGAGCCGTTCGCCCCGGGCCACGAAAGGCTCCACCAGAAATCCTGCATCCACCATAGGAAGGCCCGATTCCGGGGAAGGGGAAAAACAACGCACATCCCCGTAGGCGCAGCCCAAAGGCACCAGCTCGACTTCCGTATCCGGATCCAGTCCCGAGGCGGTGAGCATGGAACGGGCGAAGTACTCATCGCAGCTTCCGGCCGAGAGGATGCCCAAACGCCGGCCCTTCAAATCCGCCATCTTCGATATATGGGGGCGGGCCACCAGGTAGTGATCCAGACTCTGCACTGTGCTGGACCCGATCGCCCGTGCCGGCAACCCATCGCAGCGGGCTTTGAGGAAGGGGGGCAGACCCATTTCCCCGATCCAAACCTCACCCCGGGAAACCGCAGCAGCCAGCTCCGGTCCGCCCCAGTAGTAGCGGATCATTAGGTCGATCCCGCGCCGGCGGAAAAAACCCCGCCAGCGTCCGTAGTACAGGGGAAAACGTTCGATCCAGAATGAGGGTACCCCCCAGAGAATCGTTTCCATGGAAATCTAAGACACCTACCGCCCAGCCGGTACCAGAGCCCGGTCCGCCGCGGCCACGACGCGCTCCATCTCCTCGATCCGTCCCCCGGGAATCTCCGCCTGTCCGGCTGCAGCAAGCAGCTCCCGGCAGCGATCTCCGGCCCGATCGATCAGGGTGCTCCCACCGGCTGAGCTCCAGGCGTCCCTGGATTGACGGACGAACAGCCCGGGGGCAAAAGCCTCCCGGCAGTGCCGCAGGGTATGATCGGTCTCCAGGAAGTGCCCGCCAGGAGCCACGGCCAGGATATCCGTCCAGGCTATGGATTTCTCCTCGACAGAGAGCTCACCTTGAAGCTGCCGCACTCTTCGCAGCGCTGCGGCGATCTCATCGTCAACAACCAGCTGCAACGGGCTGAAGGTCTTGGCCGCCTCCAGCTCCCCCGCACGTCCGAGTACCGCTGCCCCGGACACCGCCACCATAAGACCGTAGAGGCTGTGCTCCACCATGGCCTGCCCGTCGGTGCAGAAGGTGTCGCTGCTCAGAGCGGCTGTATGGACGGGAAGCCCGTAGGCCTCGGTGAAAAACTGTGCGCTCAAGGCGTTGGCCTGCATGGTTTCCGGGCAGGCTTTGACCGCCCGGCCGCTCAGCATATCCATGCCCAGGGCCGTAGCCAGGGCGAAAACCGGGTGGCCCGGCTTGATGAGCTGCGTCACAATGACCATGGCCAACACCTCGATGGCGGCGGTGAGCACCGTTCCGATCGTGGTGATCGGTGAAGTGCCGCCGATCACCGGAAGACTGGAGGCGTGCACCGGCAGACCGTATTCACAGGCCTGCAGGATCACCTCCATATCCATGGACTTGAAGCGAAAGGGAGTGAGGGAACAGGCGATGATACTGGCCAGGGGATGAGTCTTCAGCTGTTCTCTACCCCCGGCCCGGGCCGCGCACAGCTCCAACAGGTACGGAAGGGTCTGTTCGGTATGGGGTTGGATCCAAACGTGCTTGCTGGTGCTCTGCAGCAGGGCATCGAGTGCGTGCACATCCACGGTTTCCGGCGGCACGTCCGTGGGCGTCGGAAAGGCGCACAGATCGATCTGCTCCAGAGCCCCGGCCAGGCGTCCCCAGGTATGAACATCCTCCAGGGTCAGCAGTCGGTACTCTCCGGTTTCCGGATCCAGATAGCCCCGGCCGCCCGTGCCGGTGCAGAGGTAGAATCCACCCCGGGGATGCGGGATCGGCAGAACTGCGGCATCACTGCCGGAGGCCGGTTCCTCCACCGTCCCAGGAGTCCCCAAACTGAATGTACGGGGCAATGCTTTCAGGGCCCGTTCCTGCAGCTCCCGGGGGAAGCGGATCAGAGCGCTGGATCTGTCGACCCGGGCGCCGAGTCCCGCCAGGTGTTCGAGCAGCCCCGGATGCTGCAGCTGAACACCCCGCTGGCTGAGAAACATGGCCACCCGTTCTCTCAGCTCCGCGGTCTCGGAATCCGATAAAAATCTCATTGGAGAAGGTCTCAAAATTGTTTCCTTGAACACGATACGGGATAGATGTGCGGCAGTGATGGAGCCGGCCGCCGCTAGTCACTCCGGCTCATGCGTTTTTCGAGGCGGCTTACCCCGAGAGAGAGGCTCAAGGTGAGGATCAGGTACATGACGGCCACCGTGATCCAGGGTTCGAAGATAAAACGGGTGGCCACCTGGACCTGCTTGCCCATGTAGGTGAGCTCCTGGATCGACACGACCGAGGCCAGGGAGGAGTACTTGATCGTGTTGATGAACTCGTTGGCCAGGGGTGGAAGGACCCGACGGATCGCCTGGGGCAGGATGATGAAACGCATCTTGTCGAACCAGCTCAGGCCCAGGGAGTAGGCGGCTTCGCTCTGGCCCCGTTCAACAGACTCGATGCCGGCCCGCACGATCTCGGTGATGTAGGCCCCCTCGAAGAAGGCGATGGTGAACACTCCCGAGATGAATTGTACGAACAGCGACTCCTGGGCGAACAGGATGGCCAGAACGGCCTTTACGTTCTCCGGCCGTGTACGGATGAAGGTCTCCACGCCCAGGAGGGGCATGATCTGGTCCACCACGAAGAAGTAGAAGATGTAGATCAGAACCAGGGGAGGGAGGTTGCGGATCAACTCCACGTAGGTCCGGCCCACCAGCTGCAGGAACAGATTCTTGCTGGTTCGGAACATGCCCATGATGAAACCGGCAATCATTGCCAACAGGCTGGCCCAGATGGACAGCTTCAAGGTGGTGATCAGACCGATCAGCAGGAAGTTGGCCACCGGCTTGCCGGTCTCCGCATCCCGGCGCACCAGGAAGCGGGGGATGACCGACCAGTCTCCTCTGTACTCCAGCCCGTAGGCGATACGCCAGTAGACGTATATACCAGCGGCGATAACGAGGACAATGATGACGGCGTCAATGGGTCGGAATCGTACTCTCTTGGCGATCAAGACTTACACTCCAGGGAAAACAGGCCGCCCGCCCTCTTTGGACGGGCGGCTCGATTCACTCTCTAAGACGGCTGATCCTGCGGCCTACTCCGGCAGCAGGTATTCCCAATCCTTGGTGCCGTACCAGTAGTCGGATCTTTCCTCCAGCCAATCCTTGTTGGTCGTGATCCAGGCGTTGTAGAAGAAGATCGTGTCCGGATCTCCCTTGGGCACGACGAAGCCACAGGGCTCGTAGGTGAACAGGTCACCATCGAGAGGCTGGTAGACCTTGTCGGCGTAATCCACCGCCCAGTAGGCGGGCTTGGGCGAGGAGGAGAACGCGGCGTGGGCGTTGCCGTTCAGCACGTCCTGAA
>CAZFMD010000120.1:0-9352 GCA_964520025.1 uncultured Spirochaetaceae bacterium | reverse complement strand
AGCTCCCGAGGGAGCTGCCGTATCACGAGCGGAAAGAATCGGCATGAATGAGCTGCTAGTCAACTCTCTCACCAGTCTGTTCACGGCCACGAACCTGCTGCTGGTCCTTCTGGGCGTGGTCGCCGGCATCGTGGTCGGAGCCCTGCCGGGGTTGACGGCCACCATGGCCATTGCCCTGCTCGTACCCTTCACCTTCACCATGCAGCCGGTTCACGGCCTGGTCCTGATGGGCGCCATCTACGTGGCGGCGATCTACGGGGGCAGCTTTTCGGCGATCCTGCTGAACACGCCGGGCACCCCATCGGCGATCGCCACCACGTTCGACGGCCATCCCATGGCCCGGCGGGGCCAGTCCTACCTGGCCATCGCCACGGCCACCATGGCCTCGGTGTTCGGCGGCCTGATCGGAGTGCTGTTCCTGCTGTTCCTCTCCCCTCCTCTCTCACGCCTGTCCCTGCGCTTCGGACCGCCGGAGTTCTTCTGGCTC
This sequence comes from uncultured Spirochaetaceae bacterium, assembly GCA_964520025.1. Lineage (GTDB taxonomy): Bacteria > Spirochaetota > Spirochaetia > SZUA-6 > DRHE01 > JAFGQJ01. Next base: position 8,865 of record CAZFMD010000120.1, on the reverse strand, counting down.
ACCACCTTCGGGCTGACCATCATCGCCACCCTTTCCACGAAGTCGATCCTCAAAGGCCTGATCGGCGGGGCTTTTGGCCTCCTGCTGAGCATGATCGGTATCGCGCCTATCGAGGGTTCGGTACGATTCACCTTCGGGTCGGTCAGCCTGCAAAACGGCATCGCCCTGATTCCCGCTCTCATCGGTTTTTTCTGCATCCCGGAGGTGCTCGGCATGGTCGAGCGCAAGGCAGAGCAGTACACCGCCATTCCCTACCGCCGCCAGCGGCGCGTGCTTCAGAGGGTGCTCATCCGCATAGTACGCAAACCCCTCCTGATGATTCGCTCCGCGGTCATCGGCACCATCGTGGGCATCATACCCGGAGCTGGGGGTAATATCGCCGCCATGGTTTCATATAACGAAGCGGTGAGGGCTGCGCGCAATCCGGAGCAGTTCGGCAAGGGCAGCATGGACGGCGTAATAGCCGCCGAAGCATCCAACAATGCCGAAGTTTCGGGGTCTCTCATTCCCCTGTTAACTCTGGGCATCCCCGGCGCGCCGCCTGCCGCCGTGCTGTTGGGAGCGCTGCTGCTGCACGGCATGCGCCCGGGCAGGGAGCTTTTCACCTACCACGGCGCTGTAACCTACACCTTTATGTTTTCCCTGGTACTGGCCAACATCCTCATCCTGCCTGTCGGCATATTCAGTGGACGATGGATATCCCGTCTGATCACACGAATTCCCGTCACTCTGCTGGCGCCTCTGGTGTTCTTTCTTTCGGTAATCGGTTCCTATGCCATCAACCGCAACATGTTCGACGTATTCGTCATGTTGGGTTTCGGTTTGATCGGATTTGCCGGACGCAAGATGAAACTCCACCCGGGTCCCATCGTGCTGGGATTGATTCTGGGCTCGATCTGCGAGCAGGGGCTAGTTCAGTCGATCCTTATGGGCCGCGCATCGGGTTCGATCCTGGCCATGTTCTTCACCCGTCCCCTTTCCATCCTGCTGATCGTCCTCACGCTGCTCTCGGCAGCCTGGCCCTTCATTGCAAAAACGATCCGTCGAAGGCGAGCCGGGAGGAGCGTATGAAGATCGCCGATCGCATCGCCGCCCTGCTGCTCCTGGGTATCTGTGTGTCCGGCTGGGTTATCAGCAGAACGTTCAGCCCTCTGAGCGGTTTGTTTCCGCAGGTCATCGTGCTCATCCTGGGGGGTCTTTCACTGCTGCTCTTTATCTTGAGCTTCTTTCGTTCCCCCGAGGAGGAGCGTTTTGTCCTTGTGCAGGGTCGGGCCCTGCCCGTGGCTCTCACGGTTCTGATTATGGCGGCCTGGGTGGCCTTGATCAGCGTGCTGGGATTTCTGGTAACCAGCCTGCTGATGTTTTCCCTGATGACCATCGTACTGGGAGGCAAGGAACGAACCGCAAGGCAGCTGGTGCTGCGCATCCTGGTGGTCTGCGCCTCCACGGTCGGCTTCTACCTGTTCTTCGACCGCCTGCTGCTGGTGAGCTTTCCCCGCGGATTGCTGCTGTAGAGAGCTATATATCCGGCACGCTCCGGCCGAGGCATGCGTGCCGCTACCCCACGGCCTCTTCCTGAAGAACATCCCCCTGAACGCCGACCTCGAGCCACTGGATCGGGATCTTGCGCTCCGATTCCGCGGCGGCTCGGCGGGCCAGCTGCAGCAGGCCTTGGCAACAGGGAACCTCCATGGTCAGAACGGTGAGAGAACGGATACCGGCAAAGTCGATCAGGGCCTTCAGCTTGTCCAGGTAGATGTCCTGGTTGGAGTCGAGCTTGGGACAGGCAATGGCCAACCTTCTGCCCCGGAGGAACTGCCCGTGGAAGTCTCCGTGAGCGTAAGCCACACAGTCCGCGGCTAAAAGCACCTCCGCATCCTTGAAGTAGGGAGCCGAGGGGGGAACCAGATGCAGCTGCACGGGCCACTGCCGCAGCTGAGAGGCGGGGGCCGCCGGGGCGCCGGTGCCCGGCGATCCCGCCGGGTTGTTTTCTGCACGGAACTCCCGTACCCGGGCGCCGGGGCAGCCGCCGGCCTGCTCTACATTCTGAGCCTCCCGAATCTCGACGGCTATCCCCTTCTCCTCCAGCACGGTCAGAGCCTCTGCCAGATACTCCTGCTCCCCATGCTCCTGCAGATGAGCCAGGTGAGCCCGGATCACGCCCTGCCCCTGGCTGATCACGTTCTCAATGACCCGCCGTTCATCGTAGGCCTCCGCTTCCCGTTCCTCGATGGTGATGGCTCCAACCGGGCACTCGCCGATGCAGGCCCCCAGACCGTCACAGAACAGGTCGCTGACCAGGCGGGCCTTGCCATCGATCATCTGTAGAGCTCCTTCCGGACAGTTGGGGATGCACTGACCGCAGCCGTTACACAGCTTATCGTCTATGTGAATAATCTTACGTTTCATTTCACCCTCCATGCACTTTTGATGGTACACTAAGGGTCATCCGAAACCGGGAATTGTTCCTTGATCTGGGTCAAGAGCAGGGGGATTTTTCTTGATTATTCTGCTCAGGTAATGGCATCTTATCGGGGGAGGTTGGAAATTGACTGCGCTACCCTTCGATACTCATAAGCTCCTGAAAGAATCCGATTTCTTCAGCGGAATCACCGAGAGGAGCATCCGCTCCCTGGCCACGATCTGCATACCTAAAAGGGTGAACAAACGCGAGCTGATCTTCCTGGAGGGGGAGGAGGGCAACTCGATATACATCCTGGCCGAAGGAGGCGTACAGCTGTACAAGACAGCTGCCGACGGGCGGGAGATCGTGATCAATACGATCCGGGCGGGGGAAATTTTCGCAGAGGTGGTGCTCTTCGAACAGAACGAGTACCCGGTCAGCGCCGTAGCCCTGGAGAACAGTCTTCTGTTCCGGCTGTCACGGCAGCAGATCGATTGTCTTCTGGTCGTCGATAGTTTTCGGCGGGACTTTATCGGTATGCTGATGCGCAAGCAGCGTTATCTGACCGACCGCATTCTCTACCTGACCGGACACGATGTTGAGGAGCGCTTTTTCTTCTTCCTGCAGCAACAGTTCGGTTGCCAACGGGAATATCGGATTACTCTGAGCAAGAAGGACATCGCCGCAGCGATCGGGACCATTCCCGAGACATTCTCTCGACTGCTGCTTCGCCTCAAGGAGGAGGAGACGATTCGCTGGGAGGGTGATAAACTCCGTCTGGTAGAGGGATTCTGGGAGCGCTTCAACGCCCGACAGGATTGAGGGGGTCCGTCAAGGGCACCTGCCGGATGACCGTCAACTGCGGATCGGCCGGGCACCCGAATCGCGCCTCTACAAGCGCTTCAAAACCGCCGGTAACTCTTTGACGTGTTCGATCCGGGGCACCCCCTGACCCAATTCTTCCTGGACGGAACTATCGGCCACCCAGACAATCCTGCCCCCGATCTCCTGAAAGGCCAGCAGATAGTCGAGCCGGTTGTCGATGAACAGCACCTCCGAGGCTTTGAGTTTCAGCTCGGCCAGGACGCGAAGGTAGACCTCTCTGTCCGGCTTACCCCGGAACGCATTCGTGCGGATGTCGAAGATGCGCTCGAAGAATTGCTCGATCTCCAGATACCTCAGTATCCGGCGGGCGTGTTCGGAGGGGGAGTTCGTGAGAACCGATTTGGGCAGTTCGATCGAGCCGAGTGCGGCGATGAGCTCCGGGTCCTTGTGCAGATATCGCTCCACGTCGGTGGGATGAGCGTACTCCAGGTAGCTCTCCGGATCCTTGAAGTTGTGCTCGCTCATCAGGCCGGTGAGGGTCGTACCGTGTTTGCGGCTCAACTCCCGGCGAATCCGGGCGGCACTGCCTTCGTCCAGATCCAGAAGGCGAGACACGTAGCGGGTCATGCGCCGGGATATCTCGTGCACCATCCCGCTGGAGGAGGGGTAGAGGGTCTCATCCAGATCGAAAAGCAGATAGGTAACCGCGCCGCTCACGGTGGTGAAGGTACGGGTTTTCGATCGATTTGTCAAACTCCGCTCTTTGGGGAATAATGGCTGCATGGAGCAATCAGTCCGGGCGCTCATTCAGGCGGCCAGGCGGCTCAACCGCTGCCTTGCCGAGCTACGGTTCGACGAACCCGTGGCCTATGTGTACAACCCGCTGGAGTACGCCTGGAACGCGTACCGCAGTTACCTGGAGCGTTTCGCCTGCAGCAGGGGCGGAGCGAATGCGGTGAGGCCCAAGCGGGTGCTGTTTCTGGGCATGAATCCCGGGCCCTGGGGCATGGCCCAGACCGGGGTTCCCTTTGGAGAGATCCGGGCGGTGCGGGAGTGGATGGGCATAGAGGAGGAGGTGGGACGGCCCCCGGTCGAACATCCCCGCCGCCCGGTAACGGGATTCGCCACGACCCGCAGCGAGGTCAGCGGCACACGCCTCTGGGCTCTGATGAGCGAGCGCTTCGGCACAGCGGAGCAGTTCTTCCAGGAACACTTCGTGGGCAACTACTGCCCCCTGCTGTTTCTCGATTCCGCGGGCAAGAACATCACTCCGGACAAGCTCCGCTCCCGGGACCGGCAAGGGCTGTTTCACTGCTGCGACGAGCATCTGCGGACAACGATCCGCGTACTGGATCCCGAGTGGCTGATCGGAATCGGCAGATTCACCGAGAAGCGTCTTCGGGCCGTGAGCCAAGACTCGGAAGCAGGGCAGAGGAAGGTAGAGGGGATTCTCCACCCCAGTCCGGCCAGCCCGGCTGCCAACCGGGATTGGTCCGGCCGGACCTCGGAGCGGCTGGTTTCATTCGGGATTTGGTAGACCTACAATCGGGGCGGCGCACCGCCGGCCAGGGACTCGGCAATCTCCCAGAGGCGGCGGGCCGTCTCCCCATCCCCGGGAATCGTGCGCTCATCCCCAATCCGCTCGAAGAACCGTCCGCTGATCCCTTCGATCTCCGCCGAGGTGGCCAGGTACACGCCTGTGCCGGTCTCACGCCCCAGCACGGCCATGCCGAGGGAGGCGGGAACGCGCAGATACCAGGGAAGGTTGCCGATCATCCGTGAGCGGATCAGGCCGGGGTGAAAGGCATTGGAGCTCACCCCGCTGCCTTCCAGACGGCGGGCCAGCTCCACGGCGAACAGCGCCTTTGCCAGCTCAGCCTGGAGCTTGGCCTTCAGGGGGTTGTACCTGTTCTGCAGCTGAAGGTCATCGAAGTGGATGCGGGCGAAACGCAGAGGACCGGCGTTGCCTGTAACGGTGAGAACCCGGGCCGGGGCGCTGCGCTTCAACACGTCCAGGAGCAGGCTGGTGAGGCGAAAGTGCCCCAGGAACTCCACGGCCAGGGTCATCTCTACTCCCTCCACGCTGACCTTGCGGCGCGGGTAGAGCACCCCCGCGCAGTTCATCAGCACATCGAGGCGCTGGTAACGCTCTGTGAACTCCCGGGCGGCCCGGCGAAGCGAGCGACCCTCGGACAGGTCCGCCTGCAGACATTCGATGCGCTCGTTTCCCGTGGCGGCGACCAGCTCCGATCGCGCCTGCTCGGCCCGCCCGGGATCCCGGCTGAGCAGCACGGTTGTGGCGCCCAGGCGAGCCAATCCCAGGGCGGCGGCCCTGCCCACCCCGGCGCTTCCGCCGGTGATCAGTGCGACTTTGTCCTTCACTTCGCTTTGCGAACGATCTCTTTCAAGCGCTCGGCGTTGATGATGATGGTGGCATAGATGGCATCCAGATGAACGTTCAGATCCCGCTGCATGGCTTCCGGCAGCCTGGCCAGCCGGTCCTGATTGCTCTTCTTGCCCAGCCACTGGACGATTCCGAAACTCTCGTCGAACACCCGGCGCATGGAACTGCGAATCGAATCAATGGTATCCCCGATCTTTTCGATCGAGATGGAGTTGATCTTCTTGTTGATCTGAGCTGTACGGATGGTATCCCGGGTTCGCAGAAGAACCTTCTCCAGCTGGTTGACCTCTCCGATCAAGGTCTCCAGCGAGGCTTCTTTCCGCTCGATGGCCGCCCCGCCAATGATGTAGCTGTACTCGATATCCCTGCGAACGTCCTTCTCCTCCCGGCCGGCCAGACGGGCAAAAAAGGCGCGAATCCTGGCCAGTAGCGACGGTTTGGGTTGAAAGATGAAATAGATATTTTCGAGCACCGGCAGCAGCGCGGCCACATCCTTGGTCCGGGCCAGGTAGCGGTGCAGAACCCGCATGTACTTGCGGCGCAGCGAGGGCGAACTCGCCGGCTTGTCCGCCTCGCCGTACTTCTCCCGGATCCTTCCCTCCAGTTGGTCGTCACTCTGCTCCAGCTCCTGGAGCACCACCTTGACCAGCCTTGGGTCGTACCCCACGCCCAGCCTATTGCAGCGTTCTTTTATCAAAGCGTCGTGTTTGTCCGGGTTTTTCCTGTAGTTCTGCTCGCTGCCGATCTCATCGCGAATCTCCATCCTCAAACGCAGGGAGTACTCGTCGATCCGGATCTGTTCCAGCCGCTCGAAGAAAGGATCGATGCGCTCCTTCAGCAGCTCCTCGACATCCTTGCGTTTCTGCCGGGCCAGGACAGAGGCTTCGGAGTTCGGATCCTGAAGGATCCAAACCGTATTCTTCATGTACAGCTCTTCGAGGAACTGACGTATATCCGCGTGAACCTTGCGGATATCGGCGATCTCTTTCAGCTCCACAAAATGAGCGTTGCCCAGAAAGGAGTTACGAATCGCGTACACGTTGTTGATCAGTTCGCCCAGACGGCGGGTGTTGTCCTGCACCTCCCCCTCGGTGCTCTGCAGGCCGGGCTTGTGAAAGGTTATCGTGCGGTTTTCAGGATCTATCGAGGCATTGATCCCGCTGTCCGGCGCGAAGGAGCGGCGGAATGGAACCGAGAGGGTGCGGATCGATTCGGCCAGGGATCGGTACAGATCCCTGATGTCCGCCGCTGCGGCCAGTAATCGCTCCTTCTCCTCTTCCAGATAGTTCAGCACCTCATTCAGCCCCATACTGTAGCTCCCTTTCTGAAGCGAACTCCTATGTAAAGTGTAGACCCAGGTGCGGAATTGTCAACTTTCCCCTAAATTTGATGGACTGCCCTCCGATAATGGAAGTAATTAAAACAGGGTTCCTTGGTCCTGGGGGTTATCCCTCGGGGCCATTTTTTATATTCAGCGGGCGGCCAGTCGCCAAAGCCGCTGGCAGCACAGCTCGAGGGGGCCTCCCAGTTCCTCTCCTCCGGCACTCGTGTAATCCTCCTCGTTTTCGAACACGGCGAAGGGAACCCGAAGGTCCTGAATGGAGAGGAAATCCCGGTTCCGGCCGCTCAGCTCGAACCAGTCATCCATCTCGTACAGGTGGCGCATCTTCTCCTCCGGCAGGCTGTGCTCCAGGATGCTGTGAGGAGCTTGGGGGTTGAAGCGCCGCCGGTTCTTCCGCATCGATTCCTGGAAGGAAACATTCACGTACAGGACCACGGCTTTTTCGAGAATCCGGGTACTCAACTGCCCGAAGGCGCGCCGATACCCTCCGTGCGAGTTTCCCCGGGAAAACTCGATGATTGCGCTGCCACCCGCCGCACTTTCCGTTTGGTGTTTCTCGTACTCCAGACAGAGCCGTCGCACCAGCAGATCCCAGAGATACTCGTGCTTGAAGTAGCCCTTCTCATCGATATGCAGGCGTGGTTTGCCCAGCTCCGAGAGAAGCCTGTCCTCCTCGAACCAGGTCCAGAGCATGGGAAAATCATCGATGACGAAGAGCTCTCCCAGGTGGAAACGCCGGCGGCGATCCTCGCTGTCCAGAGAGCTCAGGTAATCGATGATTTCACTCTTCCCCGACGCCGGTCTGCCTATCAGGATGAGGGTATCAAAGATTTCGCTATTCACCGGACGCGCACCTTCACTTCCCCCATCATGACGAAACCGGTAATGCGAATCCCCGGCCCCTTCTTGGGCATACTCGTGTTCACCCGCCTGCCCTCCTTCACCTCCCCGAGGATCGGGACGGCCTCCAGCTGTACGGGCAGATCGGGCGGTACGGTGACAACCACGCTGCTCATCAGGCCGAGGATATTGATTTCCACGATATCGGCTGGGAGCTCCAGGTCCCGAAAGTCGAACTCCACAGTGCTCATCAGGGTTCTGGCGCTGACGGTACGGCACTTCAGCCACTGCCCCCGCAGCCGCCGGCTCATCATGATGCCGTACACCGGCTGCTCGTCTTCCTGCAGAACGATACTCCTGGTGGAAGCCGGCTCCGGGGTCTGCTGTTCCGCTTCGGCCAGGTCTCCGGGAATATCGTCGATCAGCCGGGCCAGATCCTGGACACTCCCGGCCTGGTGTGCCAGGGAGACTCTCCGCTCGAACTCCTCCATCTCCAGGAGATTCCTGGCAAAACACTCGCTCAGGATCTTGACGGTCCGCTCCCGTTGAGCCGGCAAGCCCACAACGCTGCGCCGCTTCGGAGGTTCCTGCTGCGGAAGATCCCGGCGATCGTTCATTCCCGGTTCATCCGCTCGAAGAGCTTGTACAGGCTGTGGGTGCCCATATTCTCCAGCCCGATGGCCATGGCCGAAACGTAGAACTGGTGCGCCAGGGCCAGCCCGGGCAGGCTGAGCTTCATCCGCCGGGCCTCTTTCAGCGCGATGTCCATGTCTTTCACAAAATGCTTGATGAAAAATCCGGGATCGAAATTGCCCTTGGCAATCCGGGGCCCGTAGTTGTTGAGACTCCAGGAGGCCGCCGCCCCGCTTCCGACTACGGCGATCATCTCCTCCAGATCAACGCCGGCCTTGTAGGCGTACAACAGGCATTCCACAACCCCGATCATCGTGGTGGCGATGTGGATCTGGTTGCACATCTTGGTGTGCTGCCCCGCCCCGGCCGGGCCCATGTAGGCGATGTTCTGCCCCATCAGCTGGAACAGGGGCATGA
>CAZFMD010000119.1:7770-9353 GCA_964520025.1 uncultured Spirochaetaceae bacterium | reverse complement strand
AGCTGGATGAGCTCTCCCTGGAAGAGATACCCGAGGCGGAGGAGGCCGAAAGCGCCGAAGAGGATATGCTGGCTCTGGATGATCTGGCCGAAGGCGCCGCGCCGGCAGATACGACGGAAGATCTTGAGCTTGCGCCGGAGCAGCTCGGCATCCCCGAGGTCGAAACGGAAGGCTCTCAGCCGGTCTCTGAAGGAATGGCCGACGATTTGAAAACGGAAATGAAATCCATACTTTCGTATCTCGACCTGCTGCTCGAAGACCTTCCGGAAACAAAAATCAAAGAGTTCGCTCAATCCGAATATTTCGTGCGCTATCAGAGGTTGTTAAAAGAGCTTGGTCTGGGGGCCTAATGGGTCTTCTCAAGCGAGCGCGCTCACTTCACGGGGCGTCTCGCTCGCATCGGTCGACCGCTAGAGGTCTTCTGGAAAAAAGCCTCGAACTCATCGACAAAATCCTAACACCGCAACTTCCTCCGACGGTCGACCAGAAAGAGCTTGATGCCCCGGTTGCCACCGCTGTCTCGGATATCCCCGTGGGCGTTGAAAGCAAGTCGCCTGAAACCGTGCCCCGGACCTGGAAAGAATCCGGGCAGGCTGCACCGCGGGAGGAGGAGGAAACTCCGTCTGAGAGTGAAAACCTTACCGAGGCCGAACGAGAGGAACGTCTGTGGTCGGGATTGAGGGAGATCGAAGAGGGCATCGAGTCTCCCGGGCGGTTGTTTACCCTGGTCAAAGAGCAACTGCGGCTGGATCGCGCCGCCCTGCTGTTGTTCGATCCCGTTCATATGGCCTTCGCACCGTGGGCGGTGCACGGATTCGACGAGACAACCAAACATCGTCTGCGCATACCTCTAAGGGCAAACGAAACGATGAATCGGCTGGCATCCGGAAAGGTGCTTCTATTATCCAAGTCTGAAGAATTGCAGCAATTCCAGCAGTTCTTCTCGTTTCGGGAATTTTCAACGCTTTCGAATCTACTACTCGTACCCTTCATACATGTCAGCAAGTTCATGGGGCTTCTGCTGAGCGCAGATCCCGACCAGAGCAACCTGGAGCTCTTCACCACTCTCTCCGACCGTGCCGCCAGCCACCTCTACACCGCCAGGGAGAGGCACCTCGAAGGAACGAAACGAGGAACTCCGCAGCGCCCCGCGTCCCTGCAGGAGGCGGTCAGAGCGGCCCTCCAGCCCTACGCGGAGCAGAACGTGGCACCGTTGATGATGCTGATCAGCACGAAAAGCCTCATCGAGTCTGTGCAAAAACGAAACTCCTATATCGACGCCTTTCGACTGAACCAGGACATTTCCAGGGTCCTCCTGTCCCTCTTCCAGTCCCTGGGCTCCGTATTCCAGATAGACGGTCAGCGTATGCTCATTTTGGTTATCAACAAGGCACAGGGTGATCCCGAATTGCTGCTGTATCATGTGAAGGCAACCCTGGGCAGACTGCTTCCGGAGCTTGCCGAGCAGGAACAGATCGATCTTGATGAACAAGTGCGCACCCCGAGTCCCGGCATCGAAGAGGCCCTCACCTATCTTGCCGAGATCGTCTGATGCTGGAACTGGAAAGCTCGAGGAGCGGTCA
>CAZFMD010000119.1:3283-7670 GCA_964520025.1 uncultured Spirochaetaceae bacterium | reverse complement strand
CGCTCCAGCGTCCATGAGCTGGAAGCCGAGGGCTTGGCGGTGGTGGAATGGCCGGCAAGCGCCCGGCTGTTTCCCGAGGTTTCTCTGCGGGCGAATCAGTCGCTCCACCAGCTTTTCAGGGAGGTTCGGGGAACATTGGTTACCACTGCTGCACTGGGCAGGCGCTGGCTGAGAAACAGCCTGTCAAACTTCCTCGGCATCGATTCACTATTCCCGTGGCTCGGTCCGCAATCCGGAAACAGACCGATTGTAATTGCCGCCTCGGGCCCATCGCTTCAGGAGGGGAGCGATTTTCTGGCCGCATACCGGGAGTCCATCGAGCTTTGGGCTCTGCCTTCCTCCCTGAACTTCCTGTTGAGCCGCGATCTCATACCGGATACAGTCGTGCTAACCGATCCCAGTTACTACGCCTTCAGTCACCTGCGATGTGCCAAGGATCACAACATTCATCTGATCATGCCTCTGTCGGCAGCCCCGGGATCTTGGCGGATTTCCGCCCGGGTATCTCTGTTGAACCAGGAAACCCCGGTCGAACGGTCATTGTTGGAGACCGCCGGTGCGGCAGTTCCCCGGATCCCGGCCCAGGGAACCGTGGCGGCAACGGCCCTGCTCCTGGCCCTGGGACGGGGACAATCTCCTGTCATTTTCGCGGGGCTGGATTTCTGCTACAGAGACATCTTCTCTCATGCCCGCCCCAACAACTTCGAAAACTGGCTCGAGCCGACCTCAAATCGCCTCGGCAGCCTGCATCACAAGATCTTCGCACTGGCGGCGGAGCAAACCGCTTCCGGGCGGGGGTCAAGCAGGGGGACCCTTGCCCTGGATACCTATGCCGGATGGTTCCGAGAGATCGGATCTTCTCGGGGAAAAGGCATTTACAGATTGCATCCTTCCGAGATCGTGCTGCAGGGCATCGAAAATATAGGGGAAAACCAGCTGGCACGCCTCATCCGGGCGGGCAAGAACAGCGAAGTGCGGACATACCGGGGCGAATCGCCGCCTCCTGTGCAAACCTATCCCCCCCTGGAACGGCGGACCCGGATCGTAGGGGACGTGCTCGCCGGCTGGATTGATCAGATAGAACAACTGGAGGCGGCCATGGGTACAAGCGCCGGCCTTGAACCTCTGATGAGCGATTCCGATCTCCTCTCCCTGCTGTACCTCTGCAACGCCGCGGAATTGACGGAGATCCGCCGGATCCTTCGCCTGCAGGGACCGAAGGCAGCCCTTGGCAAAACCAGCTCGTTACTGGAAAAACAGAGACTCTTTCTCAAGGACTTGGGCCGGAATATCGGAGAGAGTGTATGAGCAGGCCCTCTATTTGGGAACGGAACCTGCTGGCCCTCTCGGCAAATCATCCGGAACTCGGGCGCCTGATAACCCGTACCGACCCCAGTGCAAACGTGCGTATGCTCGACAGCCGCAGCGGCTTGAAGGTCCCGGTCTACCTCGGAAAGGGGAGGCCCGTGCAGATGCACTCCACCGTGGATCCGGAAACAGAGGGGCGCCGCTTCTTTCAGAACTACGGGGGAGCCGGATACCTGGTGTTTCTGGGCCTTGGCGGGGGCTATCAGGTTCGGCCCTTCATCGACAGCTCCGACAGCGCGAGAATCATCATCGTGGAAAAAGAGCTCTCCTTTGTTCGCGCCGTTCTGCAGCAAATCGATATGAGGCCGGTTCTTCTCGATCCGCGTGTTCGGCTTCTGGCCGGGGAATCGGCGCAGAGCATCAAGGCCTTCCTGCTCTCCGACTATCTGCCGGCGATTTACGGGGATCTGAAAACAGTTCCACTGCGGCCCAGCGTCGAAGCCGAAGGGCCGTACTACACGCAGCTGATTCAGTCCATCCGGGATCTGATCGGCATGGTGGCGGATGACTACACGGTTCAAGCCCAGTTCGGCAAGAAATGGTACGTGAACACCCTTGCCAACCTTCCCACCGTGCAGAAATCCACGGTAACCGTGAAGCCGGTGCAACGGGCCTTCATTACCGGCGCCGGGCCCTCCCTGGAAGCTCAGATTCCCAGACTTCGTGATATGCGGGAGACGGGATTTCTCATAGCCTCGGACACATCCCTTCCCGCGCTGCTTCGCTACCGGATCACCCCGGATCTGGTGATCTCCATAGACTGTCAGCTTGTCAGCTACCATCACTTCCTCCAGGGAATGCCCGATCGCTCACCCCTGCTTCTGGATCTGGCTTCCCCACCGGTGTTGACACGCCTGAGCCAACACAGCGCCTTCTTCACCAGCAGCCACCCGCTATCCCTGTACCTGAGTGCCCGCTGGAGGCACCTGCCCTACATCGACACCTCGGGAGGCAACGTCTCCCACGCGGCGGTGTCCGTTGCCGAGTTTCTGGGAGCCAGACAGATCTATCTGCTGGGCATCGATTTTTCCTATCCGGAAGGCAAGGCCTACTGCCGCAACACGTATCTGTATCCGCTGTTTCGATCCCAGGAATCCCGTCTCGATCCTTTGGAAAGCCTGTTTCTATCCTTCATTCTCAAAAACGCGACGATCATGAAAGACAGGATACAGGGGGCCCTGCGCTATACGACCAGGCCGCTGATCGGTTACAAGGAACGACTGGAACGATACCTGCAGAGTTGGGATGCCGAGGTGATCCCTCTACCGGGCAAGGGAGTACCGCTTGAGCTCAAGCCCAAGGCCCGGCGGGAGGGGCAGCAGCCGGGACAGATCCTGGCTGCGGGCGCTCCGAAAATGGATTGGCGGGAATTCCTGAGCGGGTATCTGCGGGACCTCGAGGCTCTGCCGCGCCCCTGCTCTCCGATCAGCCGTTACCTCTATGAGCTCGATGAGGCCGAACGTTCCCTCTGGCTCACCCTCTATCCCGCGGCCGCGGCGTTTCGCGAGCACGATCGCCGGGATCAAACACGGGAACACCTGTTACTGAGCCGGGTGAGGGACTGGTCGATAGAGGTTGCTAGACGCTTTTTGGATAGATGATACCCGCATAGCCTACGAAGAAAGGACCCGGGGACAGGTCATAACTCGTCCGGTATTCCAGAAGCTCTCCACGCGAGGCACCGAGTCGCTCGGCAAAACGGGCAGCGGCCACCGCCCCGCCCGCCGAGCAGGCGGAGTGCTCACGGCCGGCAAGTTCTACCGCCTTCTCCAGCTCCATGGCCAGCAGGGCCTCTATGAAGCGTCGATCATTGACCTCTTTTACCCACTTCACCGCCTGCTGCCCGGTTCCCCGGGGTGCGAAACCGTAGCTGTCCCCGTAGTGGGTCAGATCCGTTGAGCCGATGACCGCGATGCTCCTCTTCAGCCGTTTGGCCGCCGCGGCCAGCTCCTCGCCCAGCCGCAACGCCTCGGTGGAAGGGGAGGCGCGCAGGTGCAGCGCCTGCGCCTGCGGGTACAGATGCTTCAACAGGGGAAGCTGGATCTCTACGGTATTGTCGGAATAACGATCCTCCCGTATCGGAAGGCTGTCCCGGAGTATCTCCAACAGCTCTACGTCGGCCTCCAGAACGCCAAGGGGCGTTTCATATCCCTGCTCGAAGGCGGCGAGCAGGCCGGAATGAGCAGCCAGATGCCCCCCCACCACGACGATCGTCTGGACCTCTCTGCGGATGCTCTGGAAAACGTGGCAGGCGATCGAGCCGGAAAAGCTCCAGCCCGCGTGGGGCGCCACTCCGGCAAGCGCGGTTCCCGCTGGTTGTTCGAAGGAACGGCGGAACTCTTCGATATTCCGAACGGTTTGTGCTTTTCCCCCGGGATACCAGCCCGGGGGGAGGCTGCGCGGCCGTACTCTCATGACAATCTCTCCTTCCACCAAAAAGAGTATACTTCTGCCCTCGTTTAGCCTATAATAATAGTAAGATGAATCGGCGGATCCTCGTCTTTTACTATATCATAAGCATGGTGTTTTTGCTATTTATCCTCCTTTTTGCGGCTTATCGGCTCAAAATTACGATCGACGGCAACAGGGAGGAATCCGAAAAAGCGTTTGAGGGCCTGCGGATCTCGGCTCTATCCATCTATCTGGCGGAAGGGGATTTTGACAGCGAGTACTTCAGAACCACCATGCGGGATAGATTCTCGGAAACCGAACGTCTGCTGTTGCTGGCCATCTACTCTTCCCGTGACGGTTTTCAGTATCTGATTTCCAGGGACCAAAGCTACCTCACTGCGGCACCCGGACAAACCAACCGGGCTGCCTGGCAGGGCGAGCCGGGATACACGGTACGTCCCGTGTACGAGAATCGAATCACCCGTCGTTTTGCTCCGGGTATGGAGCAGGAGCTGTATATCGACGGGATCTTTCGGGATCTGGAAGGCGGGCAGCTGTATCCGATCCTGCGGGAACTCTTCTACATCCTCCTGGTGTATCTGCTGATAGCCAGCGTGTTCCTCCTGTC
>CAZFMD010000119.1:0-3183 GCA_964520025.1 uncultured Spirochaetaceae bacterium | reverse complement strand
GCCGCAGGCTCGGATCAGGATCTGTCATTGGTTCTCATGAGCTGTGAACGCGGGAAAATCAAGGAGTTGGCTCTCTCGGTCCTGGAAGCCTTCCCCCTGCGGGATTTGGCCTTCGAGTATGATGCGGGCACCGTTGCTGTGATACTTCCGGATAAGGATCTGGACAACTCCCTGCAGGATGCCAAGGATTTCCAAAAAAGCTCGACCTCCCGGCGCCGGGCCTCCCCTGCGCTCATCTCGATAGGACTCAGTGCCCGTAACGGACGGTTAATCGGCTCAAGCCGGCTTCTCAGCGAAGCCGGGCAGGCTCTGAAACAGGCCGAATCTTCAGGGGGAGGGGGAATCGTTGCCTTCCGGGCCGATCCGGATAAATACCGGGCTGCGATCTCCGCCGGCGCCTCCGGCCGCAGCCGCTAGCCCCGATCCTGCTACTGCTCCTCAGCCGTAGCTTCGAGTTCCTCGACTTCTTTGAGAATGCCCTTGAGCCGCCACTGAGACACTTTGTAGATGAATTTGTCGTTTTCTAATGCGACGAAGTACTGGTCATCCCCGGCTTTCCCGCCGATGAGAAGGCGAAAATCCCGGTTATCCACAGTGCTGAGAAGAATGGTAGCCGCCGGATCTGCAAGCCCGCTCTGCGAATCGCTGATACCGCGAGCGAACTCCGAGCCTTCCAGATCCGCCAGGTTGCCGGCCAGGAGATCGATCTTGCCGTTGTCCAGATCGACCTCGGAACGATCCACGATCTTCCAGACGGCCGGCTGCTCTGAGCTGAGCACCAGGGTGTACCGCAGCGCATCGGTACTCTGGCCTTCGAAGCGCAGGGTACTGTCTACGGTTATGCGCATGATATCCTGGCCGTTGAGATCCTGGGGAAAGATACGCAGATAAGACCAGAATCGCTCCTCCACGTTCAGATAGTATGCAAAGCTCCTGTTGGACAGAAAGATCTCGTTGGTACCTCCGAGCCGAACGTAGTTTACCTCGCTACCGGCTGCAGATTTTCCGACTATGATTTCCGTCAGCTCCTCTCCGGCCGCATCGAGCAGCTGGATACGTTTTTGTGCTTCGGTGTGTACCTGGAACTCTTCCCAGGCGTCGGGATTGTCTGTCACGATTCGTGCACGGGTCAAGTCTGCCAAAAAATCCAGGAATGCCTCGATTCGAGTTTCGGAGGCCGGATACTCCTGCTTTTCCCCCGGCAGGATCCAGGAATCTCCCCGTTTCAGCAGGGTCCTCTGTCCCTGTTCGGCTGCGATGCGGATCTCCGCCACCCGATCGCGCTGCTGTCGATTGAAGCCCGTTATCAGGACAGATTCCGCCTCCCGGCGACCAATTCTGGCGGGGGAGAACACCAGCCCAAGGATGTAGGCCCCGGCCAGCAGGGCGATGCACACGCCAAGGGTGAGGACCTTACGCTGAAAAGATGACATCGCCATTGACTAACCCTCCTGTTCCCGCGGGGCGACTCTGCGCCGCCGCATAATCAAACGAAGAACGCCGAAGACGATCACCCCCAGGGGGATGAGGACCAGATTGAATACTTGCGTAAACATGGCGGCCCGCAGGCGTGCCTCCGGATCCTGGATCTTGTCCAGGCGCATGTCCCGGGCCACCCGGGTCTTGATCTCCAGCAGATCCTCCGAATTGCTGAGCCATTCCGCCGTATTGGATAGAAACTCAGGATTGTAGTTGCCTCCGCTGTACTGGTACAGCTCACTGGCAAAGTCCGCATCCCCGATCACGATCAGACGCGTCTCATCGCTGCGCCCGACCACCTCATCCCAGTCGCGCTCCTCCCCGTCTCTCCGGGGGATCTCCCGATCCGCGAAGTAGCTGGGAAAAGATCCTGCCAGGGTCACACCCAGGGCAAACTGGCCCTGCTGCTCGTGGGGCATATACTCGAGCATGGCCGCCTGTTGCGGATTGGTCTCGAAGGGCTCCTTGTCCTGAATCCAGGCCTCCGGGGTGGTCTGCAGGAGCACCTCCGCCTTCACCCCGGGTCGTTCGACGATCTGGAGGGGACTCGCCCACAGAAGATCCAAGCCCTGGAAGCGGGCGGTGATCGGATTCTCCTTGGACACGAACTGGTTGGCCACCGTTATCCAGAAGGGATACTTCTCCATCACCTCCCACATGATCTGTCCGAATATCTGCCGGGGGATCCGGAAGTTTTTCGCATAGGTATCCAGCACGAATGCCTGCTGTACGCTCACCCCGTAGTGTTCCAGCATGGACAGGACCGCGGTATTCTCCAGCTTCCGGGGCACGATCCCCCTCATCAGATCCAGATCCAGACCCTCCACGGCGAACAACACCCGTCCGCCCCGCATGATATACTGGTCGATGGGGAACAGATCGAAAGGCTCCAGATCCCGGGCCCCAAGGACGAACAGCACATCCAGATCTTCGGGAATCGTCTGCCCCCTCTCGACCGGGCGAATCGAAAAATCCGCGGCAAGGCTTCCCATCAGAGAGCCGAAATCCGTTTGAACCTCCCTGGAGACATCTCCACTCAGGATGCCGACGGTGCGCTCCTGATCCGTTACGATTTTCCGCACTCTGGAGGTCAGATCGTACTCCAGGGACTCGACCTGAGAGACAACCGGAATGGTTTCGTGGCGGTCGAGATACTGAATTACGATTCCCGTATACACCTGGGCGTAGCTGCGTTCATCCTGCTCGATCACTTCGATCTGCTGGGGAAACACACCCAGAGTCTCTGCCTGGGTCAAGCTGCCCGCTTTCACCGGGTCCACAACCTCGACCCTGATCGCTCCCCGGGAGTAGGCCGCATATTCGTACAGCAGATCCTCGATCTGGAATGGGAAGGGATACAGAGATTTGAGCTTGTCCGATACGTAGTAGGTGATATAAACCCGATCCGGGATCTCCCTGAACAGCTGCCTGGAGACTTTCGAAATTGTGAAGGCCTTGTTCGCCGTCAGATCGATTCTCAAGAAGTAGCGGCTGGCATTCAGCCCGACAAGAAGGATGAGCACCAACCCGAGAATGAATAGTATGATTTCGTTGCGTTTTTTCATCTGTAACTCCCCCCTACCATTTCCTGAACACCAGAGTCTTGGTGTTGAGATAGAGGAACAGGGCACTGACGATGCCGTAGTACAGCAGGTCCCTGGTATCGATCAGGCCCCTCTGAAAGTTCGAAAAGTGATGCCCGAA
>CAZFMD010000118.1:4901-9366 GCA_964520025.1 uncultured Spirochaetaceae bacterium | reverse complement strand
GCAGAAGGATCCTGTTGATGATTGAACGGGCTCTCTCCTTGTCCCCTTTGCGGATTGCCGACAAAAGCCCAAACTCCTCCTGGAGATATATTTCCCGGGAGTCCCGGAAAAGATTCTGCTTTACCGAATGGATCGCCTCGGCCTTATAGGCGTTTGCTCTTCCCCGTTCCCGATTCCTCTGCATCAAACTGGAGTTGCAGGCGTTGTACTGGCAGGCCAGCTCGAGAAGGGTCCAGGCCGCCTGGCTGATCATGGATCCCCATTCCTCGCCGGATCTGCCCGGGTGCACGGCCGAGAAAATTCCCGCTACGATTTGATCGTTGAGATTGACCGGAACGCACCAGACGTACAGTCCTTCATTATCCAGGCTGATATTCGGCTCACCCCAGCGCAGGGCTTCCTGAACCATCTGGGATAGATCCAGTTCTCTGTCCTGGGCACGATACCATGGGTAGTAGATACAGCGATTGATCAACACTCGGTTTCCGTTGACCAGGACGGTGCCGAAGTTGGTGGACATCATATAACGCTCGGCAAGCTCTTCGAACTCGTTCGGAGACAGGACATACTTCCAGTTCTTGGTGCCCATGCTATTGGTAATATAGCAGAGAAATCGATAATTATGAACACGAGAATACCTAAAATTCATGCTATTTTGCTAAACAGGAGGAATTTTCTGCGTTATACTTAGGCCCACTAGCTTTTTTATACTTGAGGAGGAAAACGTGGCTTCATTGAATGCGATATCCGAAGCTCTTCAGAAGGGCAAGGCGGATGAGGTAAAGAACATGGTCGGTCAGGCTTTGGAAGAGAAGATGGACGCCAAGAAGGTCCTTGAAGAGGGACTGATCGCCGGAATGGACATCATCGGCGGCCGTTTCAAAAGGAACGAGATCTACATTCCCGAGGTGCTGATTGCAGCTCGAGCGATGCATGCCGGAATGTCGGTACTCGAGCCGATTCTGGCGGAGAGCGGGGTCAAGATGATCGGGAAGATCGCCATCGGTACGGTAAAGGGCGACCTCCACGATATCGGGAAGAACCTGGTGGCCATGATGTACAAGGGCGCGGGATTCGACGTTATGGATCTGGGTGTGGATGTCGGACCGGATAAATACGTTCAGGCTGCGGATGAGGGAGCGAACATCGTGGGTCTTTCCGCGTTGCTGACCACCACCATGGTCCAAATGAAAAACGTGCTGGAAAGTCTCAAAGAGAAAGGCTCTAAAGCCAAGGCGATTATCGGCGGCGCGCCGGTCACGCAGAACTACTGTGATGAGATCGGGGCGGATGGCTATGCAGCAGACGCTGCCACCGCCGTTGAAATCGGTAAGGCTCTGATCAAAGGTTAAGCTTTTTACGCCAAAACTCCACACGCATATCCTAAAAAAAATTCGGGATATTCCGGAGCGTGGATAACTCGACTGTCGGGGGGAAGGTGAATGTGATTGCCTCTCCCCCGATAGGAGAGGACGCCGGTTTCATAGATAAACCCGCAGCGCATTTCCTCCACTGTGACTGTTTTGCAGTGCTGTTCTCAAACAAGCTCTTGGTTTTCCGCACGAGCCATTTCCAACGCAGAATCAGGTGTGCCAGGGCGGAACCGGTCAGGATGAAGAACAGGTCATCCCAATGTCGAATCGCTGCTCCACAGCTCGATCGTCCAGATCGTAGTGACTCAGGCGTCCACGTATATCGGGCTTGTCGAGGAATGTGAAGTGTCCCGCTTCCCAGTACACCCTGCCGTCCAGCTCGACGGTGGCGTCGAACAGGGACCAGGCGATCTCTCCGGGAGCGTAGTTTCCGCAGGTGTGGAAGTGCAGATAGCGGGGATTGGCAAAGGCCACTGAGCCCCATCGATCGATATTCGAGGTTGCGCTCAAGGGGTAGAAAGCCTTGGGGTGGATCCCCGCATGCCAGGAATGCACAACATCCTCATCTATGTCGTACAGCTTGGACACCCGCCCGTAGTGGCTGCGAATACGCCGCACCAGCTCTTTCGGCCCCTCGAAGTCGGCAATCCTGCCGTCTTCGATCACCGCCATTACAGGTTCTTCCAGTTTCAGAAAGCTGTTCTCGTATGCATGATTGGCGGTGGACATCAGCCAGTGGGCCACGGCGACACGGCCGTTCATGGTGGAACAGCTGACCGGCCGGTGAATCGGTACCGGAAACAGCAGGAGGGTGAAGTCCTCGACCTCTGCGGCATTACCATCCGCGGCGACCTGGGTTCCACTAACGTCGGTTCCAAGCGGGCAGGTGATCCGCCAGAGGCCAGCGCTGTTCAACTCCGATTCGAAGCGTTCCAGCACTTCCCGCATGAAGAGGTGATGGAGCGTGCAGAACTGCGAACCCAGTAGACCGATGTCCAGTGCATAACTCATGGTTTTGGCGGCGCTTCCGGGGAGCCGGGTAAAACGAACCTGGTCACCGGCCCGGGCCTGAAAGACTATGTGATCCGCTCCTTCGGCAGCCTCGAAGATCGAAGCGGGAAGGGCCTCCGGCCCGCAAACCCGCGGACAGGGCAGCAGGCTGGCTTGACAGCCGAGCTCATCGGCGACCTCGAGGATACAGGCCGCTGCAAAGGCATCGTAGAATTCTTCCGCCGGATCCTCGGCGGCGATAACGATTCGTTGTCCCGGAACTACGCCAAGGCAATTGAGCAGCAGATTCCGGGCACCCTCTCGGGGATCGTAGCGCAGCAGCATCTATTTGAAGTGTCCTACCGATAGCTCGGTGCGACCGATCAGGATCGTGTCGGAGAGACGAAGCCGGAGGTAATCCCCAGGCGGGATTCTCTTTCCATTGACGAAGGTGCCGTTGGTGCTGTGCAAATCTTGGATATAGAAATCATCTCTGATCTTCTGAATCACCGCATGTTCCCGGGAGGCGAGCTTGTCCTTCAGGATGATAGAACTCTTGGGATCACGACCCAGCGTGAGCCGGCGCACGATCGGCACTTTGTTGCCCTGAAACACGATGTAGGTCGTGCCGGGTTTGCGCATGCCGCTGAGCCGCTGCCCCACGGTACTGTCGTAGATGATCGTATCGTGACGCTCTTCACTGTCACGGGTTTCCATACTTCTCCCCGGTCCTCGCTCACGGTTCGAGCGAAGGGCCATCCGCTCTCTAAGTGTAAACCTCCGACCGGGGCAAAATCAATAGCTGGACGTCAGGGTTGGGTATCCGCTACACTCTTGGGATATGAAACGTTATCTCAGTTTTCCCGTTCTATGTTTGGTGATCCTTCTATCAGGATGCGCGAGCTTCTCCGGGGGAGATGAGTTCAGCAACATCGATTCTCTTGTGGAGGACTCAGCCTGGCAAATCGTCGAGGTTCTCTGGTACAGCTACGAAGATCTCGAAACGGCACCGATGAAAACCCTGGCGGTTTCCTACTTCCTGGAAGGCGATCAGGTCAGCCCTCTGAGCGATACCCTCATCGAAGGACTCAACACGGAGATCGCCAACGCCGTGTCCTACGAGGGTGTTCAGGTGCGCGTGGTCAGCCGGACGATCCTGGATCAGATCCTCGATGAGCTTGCCTTCCAGAGCTCCGACCTGGTGGACCCGCAGACGCAACGTTCGGTGGGCAAGCAGCTGGGTGCCGATATCGTAGTGACCGGAGTGATCGGTCCATCGGAACAGGGCAAAAAGTTCAACCTCCAGTTGATCGAAGTGGAGACCGGAATAGTGCTGGGCGGCTTCATCAAGTACCTGACCCAGCAGTAGTCAGGGGAACGCTGAGCGGTTCCTAACTGCGGGCCGCTTCCACTTATCGCCCGGAGCGAGCCCGGATCGACCCAGGTGTCGATGCTGCACCCCCCGGCCAGAAACAAACGGCTTCCCTCCCCCATGTCGATTGCTTCCCGCACGTGGTTTTTGAGAAATGCCCGGATTCTGCGGGAGACGATCTCCTGATCGATTCCTCCCACCACACAGCCCGCGAACTTTTCTTTGGCCTCCTGAAGCGAGGGACAGTCCGGATGCCTGTCGTACCAACTCAACACCTGAACAGGCAGATCCAGGATGTCCTCGAAGAACAGCTGATTTCCATGGATATGGGCCGTGCTCATCTTTCCGAGATCCTGCACCGACGCCAGCAGTTTTGCGGCAAAGGGTTTGCAAAATCTCAAGAATTGATCTCGAGTCATGATTCCGGCGGAAGCCGGGATCGACAGAAAGATTCCCGCCGCTCCCTGGGCCAGGGCGAGCCTGCAGTAGGCGATCAGATTGTCCGTAACGATCTCCAGAGCACGGAGAAGAGCCTGTGCTTCGGTTTCCATCAACTCGGGAAGGTTTTCTCCAGCCGGGTTGCGCCGCAGGATCTGCCAGGGATCGAAGACGGTATCCAGGAAGTAAGCCCTGTTCTCCAAGGTTTTCCCGATTATATGGAGAGCTTTGAGTTGATGGCGCCACTCGCAGCTTTCCACGTCGAAAGGAGCGATTCGCTGCAGGTCCTCTC
>CAZFMD010000118.1:3633-4801 GCA_964520025.1 uncultured Spirochaetaceae bacterium | reverse complement strand
CCGCGCCCATACCGGCAGCTACGTGAACAGGCTGTTTTCCCCGGCCCTGGAGCAGGAGGTCATCCGCACCTTCGAGCTGGTGGATTCCAATGGAAGGTACAACCGTTACGATCCAGAGCGAGCCACCCAGCCCCTGGACAAACTGCTGGAACGGGCCATGTACAGCATCGGCGGGGACTACCAGTGCTGTCAGGTTGCCCTGGACAGGGGCTTCTGCTACTACTTCGGCGGCGGCGCGCACCACGCCCAGCCGGACTACGGCAAGGGTTTCTGTCTGCTGAACGACATCGTGATCGTGCTTCGCAAAGCCCAGGCTGAAGGGCTGATCCGCAATGCCTGGGTAATCGATGTGGATGCCCACAAGGGTGACGGCACGGCCGTGATTACCCAGGGAGATGATTCGATTCGTACGTTGAGCGTCCACATGGCCCGGGGCTGGCCGCTGGATGAGGGGGAGTTCGATGAATCCGGGTGTCGCAATCCCTCCTTCATCCCCAGTGATCTGGATATCCCCATCGCCGCCGGAGAGGAGCGGGAATACCTCCCGCGCCTGAACCAGGGCCTGCATGAATTGAGTAGAATGTCTGTTCCGGACCTCGCTCTGGTTGTAGGCGGTGCCGACCCCTACGAGCACGACGAACTTCCCTCCACCCGTTTGCTAGGCCTGTCCAAGCAGCAGTTGATGGAGCGGGATACTCTGATTTACTCGTTTCTCGAATCCCGGGGTATCCCGGCAGCCTGCCTGATGTCCGGAGGTTACGGTGAAAAAACGTGGGAGGTGTACTATCAATTCGTGGAATGGGTTCTTCTGAACCGGCTTTCCTCCTCGGGAGCGTAGATGGCCAAGGTGGAGTGCAATGGGCCTGCGCCCAAGTCGGATCCCAGATCCGAAAAAACAGGAAATCGTGGAACCTCAGGGCACCTGCCTGCGACTAATACAGCAGAACGATTCGAAAGGAAATCTGAGGAGGTTTACCTGTGAAAAGAGCGGTACTTATCGTTGTCCTGGTTCTGCTGGCCGTCGGCTTTTCTTACGGTCAAGACTGGGACAATCCCGAGTTTCTGGAACGCCTGGATCTGGATGAAGAGGAGGCGCAGAGGATCGGGGAGATCTTTGAGGAGACGGAGAGAGAGATCCGGCAGGCTCGCCTGGAGATCGACGTGCTCA
>CAZFMD010000118.1:0-3533 GCA_964520025.1 uncultured Spirochaetaceae bacterium | reverse complement strand
TTTGAGGAGACGGAGAGAGAGATCCGGCAGGCTCGCCTGGAGATCGACGTGCTCAAAGCTCAACTGCGGAAGCTGTTGTTCGAGGAGCAGGTCAATATGCGCGAGGTGGAACGGATGCTGCGCCAAAGCCTGGAGTGGGAATTGAAGGAACGATTGGCCCAAATCCGGAGACAGGTTGAATTGCGGGAGCTGCTGGGAGATGCAAAATACGCGCGCATGAGTCAGGCGGTGGAACGTCGGCGGATGCAGCAGGGGGAGCAGGAAAGACGTTTGCGTGAGGAAGCCGAGAAAGACGAACGTGGCGGACGGTGAATCCCTTCCCGAAACACCGCCGTCGGAGGATCATATCCTGATCCGGCGCTTTCTGCGCAGCGGTGATGCGAGGACGTTTCAGGAGCTGGTGGAGAGGCACCTTCCTTCGATCAGGCGACTTCTCTACACACTGTTCAACGGCCAACGTGAGGAGATGGAGGACGCGGAGCAGGAGATCATCCTGAGTCTGTTCCAGGGGCTGAAGGATTTCCAGTTCCGCTCCTCCTTCCGCACCTACTTCTACAGGCTGGCCCGCAACCGGGGGATCGACTGTCTGCGCAGGAAGCGAAGCCGGGAGCGAACCCTGGCCAGGATCAAGCTGGGCCTGTGGAACACAGAGCCTGCGGGTCCGGAGCAACAGGTGCTTCGTCGTGAGGAAATCGAGACCCTGCTCGGCCTCTTTCAGAGCCTTCCGTCAAAGGACAGACAGCTCATCCTCATGAAGGATGTGGACGGGTTTGCAATTGAACAGATAGCGGAGGTCCTGGAAGTACCCGCCGGCACCGTAAAATCTCGTTTGCATCGGGCCCGGGAGAAGCTCCTTAGAGCTGCAAGGAGAGGAAGATGAAAAAGCAGGTATCCTGCCGACAGGCCAGACGGGAGATGCAGAATGTTCTGGATCGAAGCGATCCAGTTTTCACAGTCGACAGGGAGGATCAAACGAAATTTCTGCCCGGGGATGTACAGGCGCACCTGGCGCAGTGTCCCGCCTGCAGGGATTTCCTGCATTCCCTGGGAACCTTCGCCGCGGTGCTGCGCGGTCAACTCGATGAATCCCTTGAGGGTTATCCCGATCCGGATTTTTCCGCTGTTCTCCAGGGGAGCACGGGACAAGCAGCACAGATCCCGTCACCGCGCGCGCAGAGGAGCCAAGCGATCGCAGCGGTATTTCAGAGGTTTCGCAGCTGGCTGTTCGCCCCCGCCGGGAAATCCGCGGCCGTGTATCGCTGGGCAGGGGTATCGGTGATCGCCTTGGTGCTGGCCTCATTCATCGGTGTTCGAATCTACTCGACCGCCAGAACTCACCGGACGATCCAGGATCAGATCGATCGGGTGGTCGAGTTGGTGTATCAAGAGCCCCTGCTGCCCGGCATCGAATCGGCCCTGGTTCGTTCCCGGCCCACCATTTCCGATTATATGAATGACTTGAATCGCAGCGTCGATTTCTGGCTTGAGGATACAGACTCCGAGCCGTACCTCAACTGATTTCGGTTCATTATCCTAAACACGTCCCCCAAGACACACTCCTTGATTTCCCGCTGTATTCCCCTTACTCTGGAGCAGCAGAACAGGAGGGGTTATGAGCGTACCAGGTGCGGGGTATCGGATTACGGCGGTTTCGGCCGCTGTGATACTGTCGGTCGTGATTCTGTCGGTACTCTCCGGCTGTCTTGGGGAGATCGGCGGCGCGGGTGCGGGTTCGCTACCCGCTCTGGATACCTCCGGCTTTGTTTTCCCCGAGCAGGCGGCAGCCGGGTCCGTTCCGGAAGATGCCTTTCAGGTCTCCGAGTACGCCCCGGTAGGAACCGCGCCCTGGCAGAATATCGAAGGAGGGGTGTGGCTGCTTTTCAGCGAGCCGGTGATCCCGGTGAGCAAGCTGGGCAAGCCGGCAACCGAATCGGAGCAGCTGCTGATCCATCCATCCGTGGCGGGGATTTACCGCTGGTACGGTTCCCGTCTGCTGAGCTTCGAACCCACCACATCCCTGGCGCCGGCGACCGAGTACACGGTGGCCGTCAGCGGGGAGCTGACCTCTCTTACCGGCAAGCCACTGGAAGGGATGAACGCCTTTCGCTTTCGCACGCCCGCACTCCAGCTGCTGTCCCTGCAACCCTCGGGATCGGACGTTGCCCCGGAAGCCTGCCGGGAGCTGCTCTTGTACTTCAACTTTCCCGTGCAGCTGTCCACCATCAGCCGGTTCCTCCAGGTGGAGGCGGCGGGGCGCAGCTATCCCTTTGTTGCCGCTTATGCAGAGGAGGTGGCGGCGGGGCGGGGAGACTCTGAGACTCTCGGGGGCGACGATTCCGCACGTGGGGATTCCTCCTCCCCAAGCGCGCTGACCGTTCGCGCAGACGCGAGCCGGTCGATCCTTCTGAAGATGCAGGAGCAGCTACCCTGGGATAGCGACGTGTCGGTACGCCTGCTGGAAGGCGCCCGGCCGGGGGAGACAAACTACGGCACTGATAGTGAGCAGCGTTTGAGCTTCCACACCCTGGAACCCTTCCGTCTGGAGTACGGAGAGGTGTACGACTGGCTGCCGACAATCGAGGCGGGGCTGATCTTCAACCACGCCGTGGCCGAGCAGGACATCACCTCCTTCCTCCAGGTTCAGCTTCCAGGGTACCGACTCGCGGGTAATCTGGAAGTATACGGCAGCGCCGTTTACCTGAAGAACCTTCCCGTTGAGTTCGAGTCCAGTTTTGCGATCTCTATCAGCCGGGGCCTGAAGGACATCTACGGGCAGGCTCTGCCCTACGATGACACCGTCCAGCTGGAAGTCGGCCCCGCGGCCAGCTACGTGCATTTCCGGGCCTCCGGCAACCGGATACTCGAGGCGGGCTTCCCCCCTGTAGCCGCCGTGGAGTTTCAGAACGTGCTCAACGGCTCCGTCGCCGCCGGCAAGCTGGGCGAGCCGTTTCGCTCTCTGCCTTCGGGCCGTTTCAGCAGTTACGAGGTAGACAACATTCCCCGGAACACCCGGATATTTCGCATGATCGATTTTTCCCCCTTTCTCGATGAGAACGGCCTGGGAAGTGTGTACGCACGCTGGAAGTTCGAATTGCCCTCCTGGTGGTCCGACGAACCGTACAGCATGGATGCGGATCTGCGGCTGCAGGTCTCCGACATCGGCCTAACCAGCCACATCGCCTACAACCGCATCACCCTGCAAGCGGCCAGCCTGTCATCGGGAGATCCTCTGGAAGGAGCGCAGATCATCATCCACGGCGTCGGGGGAGCGAGCAGAAGCACCCGAAGCAATGCCGGAGGGATCGCCTCTGTCTCCTTTCGACCCGGCGAGCTGGCTCGTTTTACGGCCCGGAAAGCGGAAAATCTCTTGATCGAGGTGAAGACCGCTGATGATCGCCTGGTGTTCAGGCCCTCGGAGTCTCCCTCCCACAACTGGAACTTGCAGGGTCCCTTCAAAGCGGAACGGGTCAGGCCCCTGACCTACCTCTGTTCGGACCGCGGCATCTATCGCCCGGGGGAAACCGTTTCCTTCT
>CAZFMD010000117.1:0-9552 GCA_964520025.1 uncultured Spirochaetaceae bacterium | reverse complement strand
GCAGCTATTATGGCGAAGAGATTGATCCGGCTCTCATTTCGTCTGCTCCAGTACGCGCACGCTGCCTATGTACCCGTCCACGGCGATCATCGTACCGTCTACAAGGTTCGTGGCTCCGGTCACGCCGACGACGCAGGGGATGTTGTATTCCCGTGCGACGATCGAGCTGTGTGAGAGCAGACCTCCGGCTTCCGAAACAACCGCACCGGCTTTTGAGAACAGTGCAGTCCAGGCTACATCCGAATGAGAGATGATCAACACGTCCCCTGTCTTCAGCTTTGAGAACTCTTCAACAGAGCGGATAACGTTTGCCGGTCCCGTGTAGTAGCCGCGGGAGGTTGCCGTGCCCCGCAGACGGTTGGCATGATATCTGTCCACTGAAGGCTCTTCGTCCCCGTAGATGATCTCCGGAAGCTCCACATCACGACAGTTCTCCATGGCGGATCTGCGCTGACGGACGCGCTGCTGAGGCGACGGGGACAATTTCCTGCCAGCCGCCAGAGCGCGTATCTCCTCGAGATTCAGATAGAGGACATCTTCTCTTTCGCCAAGGTGGCCTTTCTCGGCCCATCGCTCCCCCAGGTGAAGAAACAGGTCGCGAAACAGACCGTAGCCGTAGGTATAGGTGAAGCTGACAGACTCCTTCAGACCAAGCAGTTTTTGGGTTCGTCCGACAGTGCGAAGCATGGACCGGGAGAGCGCCGGAGGGGTCTTCCGGGATGAAGTGCGGCCAGTTTCTGCGGATTCGCTATGTTCGCAAATCAACTTGAGCACCAAATCCGGATTCTCCCTCCACGGGATAATAGAAAAATCATTGCTGCTGTCGCTCAAATGACCGAAGCGATGCAAGAACTCGGATAGGGCGGTTCGAAAACCGTCGATGTTCTGAACAGCAGGGAGTTGCCGGTAGGTGCCGGAACGGATAACCTCCTGTGTATGTTCGGACAGAGACGCGAATTGTTCTCGTAACCGTTGCAGGGTTGGATTGGGATCATAGTTTTTAAGCTCTTCGACTCCGGCTTTCAAATCGAATTGCTCGAATTGGATATTGTGCTTATTGAATTTCCTCTGCAGCAATCGACTGAACAGGCTCATGAACAATGGTGCCACTATGTTGTGAAAGGCCAGCCGTTTGTTGACACCGAACAGCATATCCACTCGCTCAACGACCTGCTCATCCCCGAGATCCGCAAGGCGGACCTGTAGCAGCTGTCGATACGCCTCGTTGGCCGCCTGCAGCGCTCGATCTACCGTCTTTCGGTACCATAATTTCGTGCCCAGGAACCACAGGAGTCTGGGAAGATAGCGAAGGGCTTTCCAGGAAGGACGCATCCTGGGCTTTTCTTTCCCTCCTTCGATTCCCATGAGAAGCTCGAGGGATTCCCGCGGGAAGCCGAGCTTCTCAAACACACTGCCTACCGCACCCATGTTGAAGTACGCTCGGTAGTAAAATGCCCTTGCCAGTTGATCGGCCTGCAGAGAGGTTGGTCCGATCAACTTGTGGAAAAGCCCGATCCAGGCCCCATTGACCAGCGGTACGTTGATCGACCAGACCAGGGGCTTGATCTGTCCGGGAAGGAACTCCCTGGAAATTCTGTTGGAGTAGATATTGAATGATTCCACCTGCCCGATCGGGCGAACCTGGACCAGATAGATCGAGGTGCCGTCGAACACCCATTCGACGTCTACAGGTTTGCCGAACTGTTCTTCAATCCTCCGGGTATCGCGGATCACCTCTTCGATTACCGATTGGCTGGCTCCGGGATTATCAGGAGTCTGAATGAAGCTTCCCCACTTGTAGGTCCAACGATGGGGAGTACAGCCTTCCTGCAGCAGAAGATCTCCGCGGCCTTCAACTGCCTCCACCACGACTTCATCCAAACCGGTGACCGGATTCCTGCTGAAGCAGACACCCGAGATCTTCGGTGAGACCATTTCCTGAATGATTACGCCCATCTTCAATTTTTCAGCCGCAATACCATGAGCCTGGAGGTAGGTTCGTACTTTGGGTTTCTCTGTGCTGGAGGACACAACCGCAACGGCGGAGATCAGCTGCTGCAGGCCCTGAACAGACAGCACGGAGGTGAATTGACCGGCAAAAGAGACGTCCCCTCCATCCTCCAGGTTGGCAGAGGAGCGAACCGCGTATCGTGTCTGTGGATTGAAGAGCGAAGACAGCTCCGACTCCAACTGTTCCCGGTCTTTGTTGCCCCTGGTCTCGAAAGCCTGCCAGCTGCAGACCCAGGTTTCGGGTACCGGATAGCCTCGTTTGAACAGCCAAAGAAGAGATGCGGCCTTGGCGCCGGCACAGGAACAGCGGGCTGAGTCCCTCAAATGATAAATGTAGCGCGCCATCAATAGTACACTCTGAAGGCTTGTACGACGCCGGTCATTCTAAGTTTCGCTGCTTAAAACGTCAAGTAGACCCCCCCTCCTGCGCTACAGCAAGACGGTTGAGCTGCTCCAGGGTGATGAACTGTGCTATAGTAAACAAACGGTTCTTGTGAAATGGACCATATGAAGGGAGGACCTCAAATGAGTTATTTGCGTTGGCCCGCCGTTGTTCTGCTGTCGGGTTTGCTCGGATTCCTGTTTGTCCAGTACCTGTCCGTTCATCCTCTGTCTATGAGCTATTACCTGTTGGCCACTTGCGTGGTCCTGGTCGTCCTGGTGGTGATTTTCGTGGTAGGTTTCAGACGAACAGCACTGTTGATTGCGGTTCTTGTCTCGTTGGGTGTATTCACCATAGGCCACCTGTCCATGACGAAAATCATTCTGGCAAGGGATGACCCGCGTCCCGTACCCGAATTGACCAGAGCACCGGGTGATCCGGGACTTGGTCATACCGCGGTTGTCTACTTCACCCACGGTGAGCCGGAAACATACAATCCCATTGGATGGATAAACCAGTTCAACGAATTCGACGAACAGGGTCTGGCTTTTGTACCGTTGATAGCACGACCTTTCTTCTTCAACGCACTCAGAAACAAGTACCTCGAGGTAGGAAAAAGCGATCATAGAAAAATGCATTTTCGGATGGTCGAAGCAATCAAAGAAGCGTACCGCGCAGAGGGTGATACTTCGACGAAGTTCTATCTCTCGTTTTTAGATGATAATCCCAGGCCGGATGCCGCAGCCATCCGAGCCCTCAATGAAGGAGCCAGCAAGATCATTGTCAGTGAGGTTTTCCTGACCATATCGAATCACACAGCGGAGGGAGAGCATCAAATAAAGGAATTAAACATCGAAGAATCCTTCGGCATTCCGGTCGAATTCACAGGTCCCATGTACGATTCTCGCACTTTGATGAGCATGTTCGTGAACAGAGCCAATTCAAACATAGGCGATACCGACAAATCAAAGGTTGGGATACTGCTCGTCGGCCACGGTCAGCCTGATGAGTGGGACGTGGAGTGGCCCACGGAAACAGAGCAGGAGCTTGGGTTTCGTAGAGATGTGCTGGCACTGTTGGCCTCAGATGGATATCAGGCAGAAAACCTCAGCTTGGCTTGGATGGAATTCAAAGATCCGAAGCCCGCGGAAAAAATCGAAGAGTTTCTGCAGAACGGCATCGAGAAGCTGCTCTTTTTCTCAGCAGCGATCAGTGCCGATGCCATCCATAGCCAATACGACATTCCGGCACTGATTCACGAGGCGGAGTATCCGAAAAACTTTCCCGTCATCGACTTGGGTGCCTGGAACGACGATCCCATTGTGATACGGGCCATCAAGGAGAAAATAGATACGTTCATGTAGTCACATTCGGAAAGGTGTCGTGCAGATCGGATTTTCCATGACCAGAACATGTATCAGCACCCCGCTTTTCGTGGCCGCGGCTGCACTGTTCGTACAACTCACCGCCTGCGCAACGGTGAGCCCTGTTCCTCCGGACCAATCGTTGAAACCTCTATCCGATCTGGCAAGGACGCTGGGCGGGGTGGGTACGGTAGAGGTATCCGTTGAATCCGGTCAACGAAGAGGTGAGTACGGCTGCACCCTTCTGTATGAGGTCTACCGCCCCGCCCGCACTGAAACCCGGGCGATGGTCATCCTGGCGCACGGGTTCATGCGGGATCTGACAAGTATGCGCGGCTGGGCTGCCCACTGGGCTTCCTACGGGGTGCCGGTAACCGTGGTGAGCATGTGCAACTCCCGTTGGTTCAACGGCCATCATGATCGAAACGCCTCCGACCTGGTTGCGCTGGCCGGGGCTCTGCACAGCGGTCCTCTGCTGTACGCCGGTTTCTCAGCCGGCGGCCTGGCGGCCTATCTGGCCGCGGCCCAAGATCAACGCACCTCGGCCTACCTGGGTCTGGACAGCGTGGATTCCGGCAAGCTTGCCCTCTCCGCCGCTGAGGGATTCTCCGTTCCCGGACTGTTCCTGCTGGGTGAGCCCTCGGCCTGCAATGCCGACAGCAACATCCTGGAGACGATCGTCGCCACACCGAACTGCACCGCCCTGCGGGTTCGCCGCGCCACCCACTGTCACTTCGAGAATCCCTACGACCCGCGGTGCGAGAGGATCTGCGGCTGGGTCCAATCGGAAGAAGCTTCCGAGGTTCTTATGGAGACGATACGCGTCCTGGCCACCGCTTGGATCCTCGTCCAGACCCAGGAACATCCTCTGGCTCGGCGGGTTCTGGAAACCGCAGCCTCCGACAACGGGCAATTGGAAGGAAGGATCGAGGTTCTCCGCTGACAGATCAATACCAGCCGGTACGCTCCCTGAAGGGCCATCGGGTATGCTCCTGGTTGGTGGTATCCGATATGCTATTCGGTTTGATGTAACACCTTAGCAAACCGCAAACCCGGCTGGAATGGCTAATCGTATATTTATTTCCGGCAGAGTTGTATATTGAAGTTGGCGGAGTATCGTAACGGATCTGGATCAGGCGCGGATCTGCTTCAGATAGGAGAGGGATGGATGAAATGAACGGATACTTGATTGCAGCGGCTGCCGTGGGAGGTTATCTCCTGGGGGCGATATCCTTCGCCCGTCTGATCGGCAGGATCGTGGCGCCGGGTGAGGATATCAGCAGATCCGAGCTCGTTGTCGGGAAGGAGCAGAGGAAATTCACCTTCGAAGTGGTAAGTGCGACGAACGTCGGCGCCAGGTTGGGAACCAAGTACGGCTGTCTGACCAGTGTCCTGGATATGCTGAAAGTGTTCGCACCCGCGTTGGTTTTCCGGCTGCTTTATCCAGATTCCCCCTACTTCTTGATCGCTGCGACCGCCGGCGTGGTCGGCCACAATTGGCCGGTGTACTATCGATTCAAGGGCGGAGCGGGCCTGTCAGCAGCTCTGGGAGGGCTGCTGGTCGTTGACTGGCTCGGAGTGTTGGTTGCGCCGGCGGCAGGGATGATCATCGGTTTGGTCATTCTTCGGGATGTATTCGCAGCCGCTTCGGTGTGGCTCGTGCTTCTGGTTCCCTGGCTGTGGCTGCGCACTCATGATATCTGGTATATCGGCTATGCGGTGGTGATCAGCATCTCCTTCTTGGTTGCCTCGATTCCGGCAATGAAACAGTTCTATCGAATAAAGCGGGAGGACCCGGAGGCATACAGAACCCTGCTGGAATCCACCAAGATGTTCCGAGGGATGATCAAGATCAGCCGTTGGCTGGGACTAGAAAAGAACAAGAGCGGCTGAAGGTCGGCGCCTTGTCGGTATAGGGAGATCGGATCTGAGACCAAATGCTCAGCGGTTGGCCCGCTCGACAAAGGCCTTGGTGAAGACGTAGTCGGGAACCGGATTGAGGGAGGTCTCCTTGAGGGTAATCTGCGTCTTTTGACCGGGACGCAGCTCGTCCACAAACAGCATCTTCGAAGCGATATACTTGTCTCCGATGCGCAGGTAGGAGGGATAGTAGGAGGTACGCATCAGGCGTCCCGATAATCCGTAGTTTTCCGCCTTCAGAAGCAGGTGATTGTCCTTGCGAACCCAAAGCTTGAGAAACGGGTAGGTCACCTCCTCGTTTTCAGCGCTCAGCTCCACGACGTAGACGGGGTAGCGACCCAGCTCGGAATCGGCGTGGGCGACCACCTTGTAATTCTCGGCCAACGCGGGGGCTTCAAAATCACTGTGTTTGGCATCCGTATCCTGGAAGTTGTCCTTCAGGGAAGTGTGGGCGAATTTCCGACTCTCCGGATCGTAGTACCAGAGATTATCTGCGATCAGCAGATAGCCCTGTCCTTTCTGCACCTCCGGCTTGAGGATGAGAATGACCGATTTTTCCTCCCGGTCCCGGCGGTACATCCTGGCCTGTTGGATGTTGGAGCTTTCTGCCGGTTTTTGCGAAACCATGGTCAGCAGGCAGGAAAAATCGGTGTCTTCGAAGCTGCCCATCCTGTCGATGTCGGCAAGGATTTCCTGAAAGTCCGGCTCCGCAGCAAACATGGCGGCCGCGATCACGAACAGGATAGTCGAGATCAACAGTCGATTCATTCTCTCTCCTCCTCCATTACTTGCTGAGATTCAAGGCTTCCACCGGTTCGAGCCTGGAGGCCTTCCGTGCCGGCAACAGGGCGCCAAACAGGCTCAACAGGCTCACCAGCCCTACGTTCCCCGCGATCTGCCAGATCGCCAGGCGAAACCGCAGGTGCCCGTTGATCAGGAACAGAAACATCGGTGTCTCCAACCCCCAGTTGACCAGTGAAAGGCAGCCCATGACAACCCCGGCGGCGGACAGCCCGGAAGCGGAGCCGAACAGACAGAGCAGCAGAGCTTCCAGCAGGAACAGACTGAGCACGCCGCGGCGCTGCATGCCCAACGCGCGTATGGTGCCGATCTCGCGGGTGCGCTCATACATGATCATGCGGTAGGTGTTGGTAATTCCCACCATGATGATGAACAGCAGGATAAGCAGAATGACCAGCCCGATCAGGTTGAGAATATTGATGATCTGGGTGAGCTGGGACAGGTAGTCGTTCAAGGTTGAAACCCTGTAACGCACTCCCTGCCAATCCAAATCCGAACGGCTACGGCCGAAAAAACCGAAGCCCAGCATACTCTTCTCCCGCGGCAATAGCCGTACCCCTGCATCAAGCAGCGCTTCTGTGTAACGATCCGCCAATCGGTTCATCCTTCGGATATCCGGAAGCAGGATGCCCAGCGACATGTATTCTCCGGGGGCGAGATTCAGCAGATCGCTGACGGTATCCAGAGAGGCATAGGCGGCAACGGTGCTCAACAGCCCCGGATCGTAATGAATGCCTGCGAGCACGAACTCCCCGACGTTCTGCTGTCCGGTGGCGGTTTCAAGCTGAATGAGCAGAAGATCACCGAGCACAGCTCCAAGCTGGCGGGCCATCTCTTCGCTGAGCACCAGCGCCTTGGGGCTGCGGACCGTCTCCCAGCTGCCCTCTTTGAGAATCAGGCGCTCTTTGAGATAGCTTTCCTCATCCCAGCTCACCCCGTCGATCCGCAGGGTGACGCTCTCGCCCTCGAAGATGAGGCTGCCCGTGAAGCTGGAGCGTTTCAACAGGTATTCATAGTTGATTCCCGTCTGCTCCAGTACCGAAAGCAGCCGGCTGTCGTCGCGGATCACCTGTACCACCTTGCCGGAGGGTGTTTTTTCCCGTCCCTCCACAAAGATATGGCCCGCCAACAGGTGAGAGAAGTTGTCACTGGCTGCGTGTATGAACCCGCCGGCCAAACCGTTGATGATCGTTACCACCAACACTCCGAAGGCGATCGCTCCCCCAAGCAGGAAGCTTCTTTTGCTTTGGCGTGTCAGATTGCGGGCCGCCATGCGGAGCAGGGTCACGGCATCACCTATTCGCTCTGGATGGCCCGAATCGGCTGGATCTTGAGGGCCACCCGCATCGGATACAGGTAAGAGACGATCGCGATGAGAACAACCACCCCCAGTGACATAAAGACCGAGCCGATCGACAATCGAGGTTTGAAAACCGGTCCGCCGAACAGCGCGTTGAGCAGCATGTTGGTCGCTTCGATCTCCAGGGCACCCAGCAGCTGTATCAGCGCGGTGCCGAGGATGATCCCGACTACCCCGAACACCACTGTGATCGTCAGAGTCTCCAGAAGCAGCATCTTGTGTATGAAGGACTTGCCGGCGCCAAGGGCGCGCATGGTCCCGATCTCCGTGGTTCGCTCGACCACCGACACCACCAGGGTGTTCATGATGATTACCACCGTTACCACCGCAACGATCAAGATAGCTGCCGAGAAGATGATACGAAGCAGATCTGCGGTCAGCCCAAACCCCGCCGAAGCTTTCTTCCAGTCGATGGCCTTGGCTTCCAGACCCTGGACGTCAAACCACTGGTTCAGCTCATTCATGACTGCGCCGAGCCGCCCCGGGTCTTTCAACTTCACCAGGAGGAAATGCCATGCGAGGGAGGGTTGTTCGGCCTCTGACGGAGCACTCGCAACGCTCGCAACCTCCTGGGGCTCGGATGTTGCAAACAGCCGGCCGGAGCTTTCCGGGCTCTCCGATGAATCAGCGACCATATTCTGATCGAACAGGTTGTCGAGATCGTCGATTTCGAGCAGCTGCACCTCTTCGCTGCCGATCGGGATCTCCTCCCGTGTACCCACCGTCATACCCAGAAGGCTGCGCAGCGACTGGGCATCGACGAAGGCAAGTTGATCGAGCAGCTCCGAACGCTGAGTGAAATTGAAAATGCCCACAAGAGGAA
The DNA here is from genome assembly GCA_964520025.1 of uncultured Spirochaetaceae bacterium. GTDB lineage: Bacteria > Spirochaetota > Spirochaetia > SZUA-6 > DRHE01 > JAFGQJ01. Next base: position 892 of record CAZFMD010000117.1, on the reverse strand, counting down.
GCTCTCGAAGTCTAAAGCCCGCCGCACCGAAACCGGAGAGCAGTACCGGGTCACCAACGGCGAGCCGGATACCTGTCGAATCCTCGATTTGGGCAATCTTTCCACGACTCATCAGGATTCCCTCTTCAGCCGGCCGCAGGTAGGTGCCTTGGGCTATGGAGATGCTGTCGAACATCCGCCTGTAGCTCTCCGGCTCGATTCCGAACAGCATTGTGAAGTTGGGTTCCTGGTTTTCAAAATTGATCAAAGCGTAACCCGTTATCTGGGGGGCGATTTCTGCCACATCCGGTGAACTTTGGAGCTTGTCCACAATGCGATCGTATTCCGGCAGAGTCGGAACCTCTTCGCTCATCATGTTGCCGTGCACTCCGAAAAGCGAAACCACTTTGTCTGATTCTCCGGTTATGATCAAATCCCCGGTGTAGTTGTCTATGAAGGTCCGCCGGATCCCCCGGGAAGCTGTGTCGATCAGCGAGTTCCCGCTTATCAGTATGGTGATCCCGAGAGAAATGAGGACGCCAATAATCAAGGTCTTGGATCGGTGCTCTCGGAGATTGCGCAGGGCAATACGGAGCAGGATCAATAACGTCATTTACTCCTCTTAGAGGTTCTCCCCAATAATACAGAAGTGAGGGTCCAAAGGCAAAGGGCATAGCCGCAGCGATCTGTTCGACCGGAGCGAGCAGGTGGTGGATCTCGTTGCCGTCCTTCAGCCGGACGGACCACTCCATGCTCGAAGGCGGCAGATTGACCGCTCAGGTTTTAATCAACTGGAGACACTCCGGATTCAATGTCGATTCCTCGGTGCACATCCCACCCGGATCCTCCAAGACACGAGAGGCCCTCTCCCAATACATCGCACGCCCTCCGCTGTCTTTGAAAAAGATCAGTA
>CAZFMD010000116.1:0-9612 GCA_964520025.1 uncultured Spirochaetaceae bacterium | reverse complement strand
CCGAACTGCTCTCTCTGGGCGATGCTCACCGGTTTCAGGCGCCGGTTGTAGTCGAACACCGTAACGGCAAGAAGGCCGGTGAAGATCAGAGGCACCAGCAGCAGGGCCGGATTGATCAGTCCGATCATGACCACCGGAACGACCAGGGCAAGGGAGGAATCGATGATCAGCATCACCCCCGGGCTGAACATCATATTCAGCATGCGAACGTCGTTGGTGGCCCGGGCCATGATGTCGCCGATACGCTGGCGGCCGTGGAAGGTCTGGCTCTTGCCCAGCAGGTCGGCGTACAGCTCCTCCCGGGAGTTTCTCTCGATCTTTTGAGCCAAAAGCTCCACGGAGAAATTACGCAGGATCCCGGTCAGGCCCTGACCGGCGGCGGAGGCCATGATCCCGAACACGGGCACGAGCACAGCGGCCATCTCGAATCCCTGAATGCGGATCACGTCGAAGGCCCGGCCCACGAATATCTGGATGGTGCTGTAGGCGAAGTTGTTGGCGACCGCGCAGATTACCAGGGCGAGGGGAAGAATCGGGTAACGCAGCATATGGGAGAAGACCCAGCGCAGCGGTCCCCTGCGGTTGTAGCGGTACTCGTTCTCGATCTGAAACTCTCGCTTCGACATAACTGTTGTAAATCGTTACTGTAGGGCCGCACGCTTTCTGCAGCCGAAGACCGGGTCGTGTCCAAAATGTAGCTGTTTTTTACAGGGGAGGCAAAGGATTTCGCTTGTTCAGACTCGCCGAATCGGCTAGAATTGGCTGCAGATTCGGTTCTTGAGGCGATACTGTTCGTAGGAGTTTTTGCTTGTCCACTACATCTGTTCGGCGTCCCGTCCACACCTACTCGATCGTGGCGGTGGATCGGGAGGCTGGAGAAATCGGGGCGGCCGTTCAATCTCACTGGTTCTCCGTGGGAACTACGGTACCGTGGGCCGAGGCCGGGATCGGAGCGGTAGCCACCCAGTCCTTCGCCAACCTCTCTTTCGGCCCCCGCGGGCTCGAGCTGCTGCGACAGGGCAAGAGCCCCGGGCAGGTGGTGGAGCAGCTGCTTGACAGCGATCCGGCCGGGGAGATGCGCCAGCTGGCTGTTATCGACAGACACGGCAACGCCGCGGCACACACGGGAAGCCGCTGCGTACCCGAGGCGGGACATCTAATCGGAGAGAACTTTTCGGTACAGGCCAACCTGATGGTCAGCTCCGAAGTCTGGCCCGCCATGGCGCAGAGCTTCCGGCAGAGCTCCGGTCCGCTGGCCGAACGCCTGATCGAAGCACTGAGAGCCGCTCAGGCGCGGGGCGGGGACCTGCGGGGCAAGCAGTCGGCGGCCATCCTGGTGGTTCGGGCCGAGCCTACCGGAGAGCTCTGGAGGGACAGGCTGATCGACTTGCGGGTGGAGGACCATGAGGAGCCCCTGGATGAGTTGGACCGCCTGCTTCGGGTCTTTCGAGCTTATGAGCACATGAATCGGGGAGACGAGGCTCTGGAGGCCGACGATGGCGAGGGCGCCCTGCGGGAGTACGACGAGGCGCTGCGGCTGTATCCGCACAGTCAGGAGATACAATTTTGGAGCGCGGTCTCCCTGGTGAATGCGGGAAGGCTCGAGCAGGCCCTGCCCGCCTTTGCACAGCTGTTTTCAGCCCATCCAAACTGGGGAACATTGCTGGAGCGGATCTACGGGCTCGGCATCATGAAAACCGATCAGAACAGCTACCGGCGGATCGTTGGCGCTGCTGGAAGGAACTCACAGCGGAGGGGAAATCAGCAGTGAGCACTCAAGAACGCACAGAGTTCTGGCGCTACGTCAAAGACAGCATCGTGGGCGGGGAGGTCGGAATCGAAACCCCATTCGGTTACAGGCGTCTGACCTACTGCGATTATACAGCCTCGGGGAGACTGGTCGATTTCATCGAGGACTACCTGAGACAGACACTGCAGCTGTACGGCAATACCCACACCGAAGACGATGCCACCGGTTGCATGACTACCCGGAGCCTGCACCAGGCCGAGCAGACAATCAAGGGCCTGGTCGGCGCGGGCAGGCAGTACCGGATCATCGAAGCGGGATCCGGCACCACCGCGGCAATCCATCGGCTGCAGGAGATCCTCGGGATCTACATCCCCCCCGCGGCCAAGGAGCTTTTTACCAACAGTCTGACCGAGTATCTCGGGCAGGAGCGATTTGCCGAGCTTCAGGCCCATCTGTCGGCTCACAGACCCGTGGTTTTTGTCGGACCCTACGAGCATCACAGCAACGAAATCTCGTGGCGGGAATGTTTTGCCGAAGTGGTGGAGATCGGGCTGACTGAGGAGGGACGCTTCGATCTGGCGGACCTGAAGGCCAAGGTTTCCGACCCTCGCTTCGAAGGACGGATGAAGATCGGATCCTTCTCCGCCGCCTCCAACGTAACCGGGCTGATCACCCCCGTGTATTCGGTGGCCCGGGTCATGCACGAAAACGGAGCCCTGGCTTTCTTCGACTTCGCCGCCGCCGCCCCCTATATGGAGATCAACGTCCATAGGGACAGCAAGTCCTACTTCGACGGGATTTTCTTCTCCCCCCACAAGCTGCTTGGCGGACCCGGCTCCAGCGGTATTCTCATCATCCACGAGAGGATCTATCACAAGAATCTTCCTCCCTCCATGGCCGGAGGGGGCACCGTGGATTTCGTCAATGCCTACATGCAGGAGTACAGTCCGGACATCGAGGTCCGGGAGAAGGCGGGAACTCCAGGGATTCCCCAGATCCTCAAAGCGGCCCTGGCCATGGAGCTGAAAGAGCGAATGGGCACTGAGCGAATCGAGAAGCGGGAGAGGCGGCTGCTGGAGGCGGCTCTGGTTCACCTGCGCAGCTGCCCCAATATCGAGCTGATCGCCCCGATGGACCCGGAGCACAACCTGCCGATCATCTCCTTCAATATCCGTGCCCAGGGTTCCTACCTTCACCCCCGTTTCGTGGTCAAGCTCTTGAACGACCTGTTCGGTATTCAGGCCCGTGCCGGCTGTTCCTGTGCCGGGCCCTACGGGCACCGTCTGCTGCATATCAGTGACGAGGCTTCCGACCGCTACAGCCGCCTCATATCCAAGGGCAACCTGGGCCTGAAGCCGGGGTGGGCGCGGTTGAGCCTTCACTTCCTGATGAGCGATGAAGAAATGGATTTCACCTGCCGGGCGATCCGCTTCATCTCCGAACAGGGACAGTTCTTCCTCCCGCTGTACAGCTTCGACATCCACAGCGGGAACTGGCAGCACCGGGACTTCGAGGAGCAGCCGGTCGAGTTTGCTCTGGAGCGGGCATTCGCCAGAGCAAACGATCCCGCCCCTCCACGAGAACACACCGGCGATCTGCGGGAGCTGTTCCGGCAGTACCTGGAGTTGGCCGGACAGCTGGCCGAGGAGCTCGCCGGAGGTTTCGAGAGCAAACGATGCAAGACGACCCAGAGGGATCTGATACCTTTTATATACTGCTGAAAAAAGCGTGGTGAATAATGACAACGAAGACCTTTCATTCAGAAATTGATTTTATCCTCCGAGTTGCAGGTGAGGGCGGCGAGGGGGTCATCAGTTGCGGGGAGCTTTTCGCCAGGGCGGCGGCTCGCACCGAGTATCATGTGTTTACTTTCCTCACCTACCCGGCGGAGATGCGGGGCGGATTCGCCATGGTGCAGGTCCGGGTTCGGGATTCGACGATCTACTCCCTGGGAAGCCGGCTGGATTGCCTGGTGGTGTTCAACCAGCCCGCTCTGGAGCGTACCGTCAAGGAGCTCAAGACCTCCGGTACCCTGCTCTACGATCCGGAGACCGTGCAACTTCCCCCAGGCATGGAGGCTTCGGCTCTGTCCCTGCCCCTTACAGCGCTGTCGAAACAGGCCACGGGTAGCACGTTGGGCAAGAACATCGTGGCTCTGGGCGCCCTGGGTTATCTGGTCGAAATGGAGCAGGGGGTGCTCGAGGAACTGGTACGGGATCGTTTTGCCGCCAAGGGCGGGGAGGTGGTGCACAGGAATCTGGCAGCTCTGCGCTCAGGCTATGCCTACGCAGCCGAGAACAGCTGGCCGCGAATCCTGCTCATGGCGGATCTGAAACCCAAGGGCCCTCAGTACATGCTGCTTTCCGGAAACGAGGCGATCGCCCTGGGGGCCATCGTGGCGGGTTGCCGTTTTGCCGCCAGCTACCCGATTACTCCGGCCACTTCGATCTTCGAGACCCTGACCCGACTGTTCCCACTGGTGGTGGGCAGGGCTCTTCAGATGGAGGATGAGATCGCCGCCGTGTCCGCGGCCATCGGCGCCTCCTTTGCCGGCCAGAAGGCCCTGGTTTCAACCTCGGGACCGGGCCTGCAGCTGATGACCGAGCAGCTCAATCTGGCCTCGATGATCGAGGTTCCCCTCGTCGTAGTGGACGTACAGCGGGGAGGGCCCAGCACGGGCTTACCCACCAAGACCGAACAGTCGGATCTGAACCTGGCCATCTACGGGGCCAGCGGAGAGAGCCCGCGCATCGTCCTGGCCCCTACCTCCGTGGAGGACAGCTTCTACCAGACGATCCGGGCTTTTAATCTGGCCGAGCGCTACCAGCTTCCCGTGCTCATGCTCACCGATCAGTCGATCGGCCTTCGTAAGGCCACTGTACGCATGCCCGACCTGTCCCATATTATCCAGCTGGAAAGCCATGTGGCCCGTACCAAGGTCAAGATCCCCCGGCCGGAGTTCATCAATCTTATCGACAGGGCCGAGCCTACCGAAAAAGAGCTGGAAGGCTACAGTCGTTTCCGGGTAACCAACGACGGGGTGTCCCCGATCGCCCGTCCGGGCACACCGGGGGGGCAGTACCTGGCCACGGGTCTGGAACATACCGAGAGCGGACATCCGGATTATTCCCCGGCCAATCACCTGCAGATGAGCAGGAAGCGATTTCGCAAGATGGAGGTGATCGCCCGTTCCTTCGATGCCAACCCGATCGAGATCTGGGGCCCTCCGGATGCCGCGATCGGCATTCTGGGCTGGGGCTCCACCGCCGGGGCGATTCGGGAAGCCCGTTACCTGGCGGAGGAAAGAGGGATCCACGTGCGCCAGATGCACCCCCATACCCTGTCTCCCATGCCGTACCGGCAGATCTCGAATTTTCTGGTGCGCCTGGAGCATCTGATCATCGTGGAGGAGAACTACACGGGCCAGTTCGCCCACCATATCAAGGCGCACTTTGGGGCAAAAGCGATAGAGCTGCACAAGTGCGAAGGTATTCCCATCACCCCGGAGGAGATCTTCAGGGGTATCGAGAAAGTAGCAGGAATCGTAGATGAGTACAGCATTGCACGACTATAGACGTAAACAGATTCGCCCGGTATGGTGCTCGGGCTGCGGTAACTACGGGGTGCTGAAGGGGGTGGAGAAAGCTCTTGCTACACTCCAGGTTCCGCCGGAGCAGACCGTCATGGTTTCCGGGATCGGCTGCTCGGGCCGTTTTTCCCACTACCTGAACACCTACGCCCTACACGGAACCCATGGGCGCGCCTTGCCGCTAGCAACGGGGGTCAAGACCTCTCGTCCCGATCTGACCGTGCTGGTGGTGGGAGGAGACGGAGACAGTCTGGGCATCGGCGGGGGCCATCTGCCCCACGCGGCCCGAAAGAACGTGGATCTCACCTTCCTGATTCTGGATAACAACACCTACGGGTTGACCAAGGGGCAGTCATCACCGACCACCCCGTGGGGGTGTATCACCAAAACCGCTCCCTACGGCTGTCCGGAGGATTCATTGGAGGTTCTGCCTATCCTGCTGGCCTACGGTATCTCCTATGTGGCGCGGACCAGCAGCCTGCAGATTGAGCAGATGGCCGGAATCATCACCGAGGCGATACGGCACCCCGGATTCGCGGTCGTTCACATCCTCTCCCCTTGTGTCACTTACCCGGTGCTGGCCTGGAAGGCCCTGCGGGAGCGACTTGCCCCCTTGCCTGCAGACCACTCGAGTGCCGACAAAGCGGCAGCGCTGCAGCTGGCCTACAGCGCTGATCCGATCTATACCGGGGTATTCTACACCACGGAAAAACCCACTCTGGAGGACCGCCTGCAACAGCTGAACGACAGCGCACTGAAGAGTTACAGCTCCGGGGGTCGGGAACCCAGCATCCCCTCGCTCATGGAGCGCTTTTTGTAATTCTTTAGGTTCATCCGGGAATGATATCGATACCCTCGGCCTTCTGTTCTCATCATGATCGCTGATATGGTGGCAAGGAACAGTGTTTTCTATTATAGTAGCTTTGCTCTACTATATCGGCGGCCCATCATCGAAGGGCTGAGGAGTTGTACCGACGTGTTGGATATTATTATCGGTGTTGTGATCATCGTATTCTGTCTGGGCGCGGCTTCGGCCTTTGTATTCTACAGCCGCAGACAGATTCACCGTATCGCACTTTTGAAGCGCAGCACCTACCGGGACATCATGCAGAACAAACATGAATAAGCCGACGGTCACCACCGAATTATCCCGAGATCTGAATCTCTTTCACCTGACCATGATGGGCCTGGGCATGATGATCGGGGCGGGAGTGTTTCTGGGGATCGGGAATGCCATCCACATCGCCGGGCCCGGAGGAGTGCTTCTCACCTTCGCCCTCAATACCCTGCTGGCTCTGTTCACGGCTATGAGCTACGCCGAGCTCAGCTCCGCGATTCCCAGGGCCGGGGGGGCTTACAACTTCGCCCGCATCGGCTTCGGCAGGGGTACCAGTTTTCTGGCCGGTTGGATGGAGTGGTTTGCCTCCAGCGTGGCCGGCAGCACGTACGCCATCACCTTCGCCATTTACATGGTACGCTACCTGGAGCAACTGGGGGTGCTGTCCTGGCTGCCGGTAGCCACGCTACTTGTGAAGCCCGTGGCCGCGCTGATCGCCCTGTTCTTTCTCTATATCAACTACCGCGGTGCCTCGGAAACGGGAAAGGCGGGGGCCATCATGACCGCGGGGCAGACCCTGTTTCTGATCGTGATCGGAGTGGTCGGAGTGGTGGTGGCGATCCGGGATCCCTCCCGTCTGCAGAACTTCCAGCCCTTCCTGCCCTTCGGCTGGTCCCGCCTGTTCGTCACCATGGGTTTCACCTACGTCGCCTTCGAGGGTTTCGAGGTCATCGCCCAGGCGGGGGATGAAGCCAAAGAGCCGAAAAAGAACCTGCCCAAGGCCATGCTCTACTCGGTCTACATCGCGGGCCTTACCTACGTGGCCGTAGCCTTCGCCGCGGTCATCTCGGTAAAGGCGGGAACTCCCGGGGTTACCGGGGAGCCCTGGCAGTGGATCGGAAGCTTTCGGGAAAGGGGATTCGGTGAGGCGATATCCAGACTGATCCCCTTCGGCAACTTCCTGCTGACTCTGGCGGTTATCTTCGCCTCCACTTCGGCCCTGAATGCTACCATCTACTCGGCCACCCGGGCTTCCTATGCCCTCGGCAGGGACCGAATGCTCCCCGAACTGTTCGCCCGCATATCAAAGAGAAGAAAGACGCCCTGGTTTGCCCTGCTGGCCACGGGCCTGATCGTGCTGCTGGTGGTTATGGTGTTGCCGACCATGGATGTGGCTTCCAGCGCCAGCCTGATGTTTCTCTTTCTGTTCTTCCTGGTGAATCTCTGTGTGATAAAGATACGTCTCAATATGAGCGATGAGCTTCAGTACGGTTATCTGACGCCTCTTTTTCCACTCGTGCCCCTGTTGGCCATCTCCGTGCAGGTGGTGCTGGTCGCCGAGCTGCGCCACATGAGCCTGATCGCCCTGATCGTTGCACCGATCTGGATCCTTACCGGCTTGCTGATCTACATGCTCTACTCCCGAAGCCGCGCCCTGCCGGCGGAAGGCGAAATCCATATCCTGGAGGAGGACGAGGCGCCGGCGGGAGATGAGTACCGGATCATGGTTCCGGTGGCCAATCCGGAAAACGCCCTGTCCCTGGTTTGGAACACCCACAAGATCGGAAGTTCCCGTCCCTCCCGAATCAAGCTGCTGCATATGGTTCCGGTTCCGGATCAGGTAGCCTTGGGGGATGCGGAGACCTATATGACCGAGGGGCGGGAGGGAATCGTGGAGGCCATGCTGTATCTGGTTCAGCGTTTCCCGATAACCACGACCTTCCGCTACTGCCGCAACATCGCCCGGGGAATAACCAGTGCGGTTCGGGAGCGCAATGTCGATCTGTTGATCATGGGCTGGCACGGCAAGAGCGGGGATCGGCGCTTTCGTATCGGCAGTACCCTGGATCCGGTGATATCCCGGGCCCCCTGCAATATCGTGATTGTCAAAGGCTGCGGCTCAAAAGCTTTCAAGAATGTCTTGGTGCCCCTGTTCGGAGAGCTCAACGATGCCTTTGCCCTGGACACCGCCGAACGCATGGTCCAAGAGAAGGATGGCGCGATCACGGCCATGCCGCTTCGGGGCGCGGCCAGAAAACACAGAGGAATCTGGTCGGAGGAGCGTTACCTGGAAAGGCTAATGCGGCGGATCGAACACCGGCCTGTAAAAGTCCGGCTCAAGTCTACACCGCCCATGGATCCGGTGAAGGCTGTGCTCCGGGAGAGTAAGAGCTACGATCTGGTCGTTCTGGGCCTGTCGGGTTCCTTCCTCCGGCAGGTGGGGGTGCCCACGCTTTCCGAACAGATCGCCCGACAGTGTTCCACCCCACTGATTTTGGCCAAGGCCTCAAAGGGTTTGAGTGCCCTCACCAAGAGGTGGATCTAGCTCATCTGAAACCTTACAGCTTCTCGGGGACGCAGAGGTTTTCCTCGCTCTTGGCAACCCGGCCGCAGACCTTGCAGAAGAACTTGCCCCGTCTCACCAGGTCCTTGTAGACCTCAGGAAATTCCTGAATATAGCCGATATTATCCAAATAGCAGAGGTGATTCTCGTGATTCGGATGAGGCATCTTGTATTCTTTCATTTTCACACTCCCCTGCACCACCGTAGCAGATATTTACATGGTTGACTACGTGACGGAATTTGTATAGGTTTAGATACGATCTTCAGAACGGGTCTGCTGGAGTCAAAAAAAAAGAAGGAATACAGACCCAATGGTGTTGACCTCGCATATTGCACCGTAGGAAACGACCGATCAGACAGTGGTATCAATTACATGCCGAAAAATGTCTCTCTCACGGTGAGTATCGAAGGGCGATGACGAGAACCACTCACTAGGAGGAGAGGATGAACAAGAAACTCTACGTAGGCGGCCTGCCGTACTCGGTGACCGACGATCAGCTGAATGAGCTGTTCGCGGCTCACGGCACCGTTGAATCCGCTAAAGTCATTACGGACAGGTACACGGACCGCTCTCGAGGCTTCGGCTTCGTCGAGATGAGCACCCCGGAAGAGTGCCAGGCGGCTATTGACGCGCTCAATGGCTCGGAACTCGGAGGGCGCACCTTGACGGTAAACATGAGCAGGCCCCGTACCGACCGTCCTCGCGGCGGTGGCGGATCCCGAGACCGCTGGTAATCGAAAGCTACAAGCTTTAGAAAAAACGGATCGGGGTGTTTGATCGGTGCACCCTCGGTCTTTAAAAAAAACGAGAACACGAAAGCACAAAGGCTGTACCTCCGGGTACAGCCTTTGTGCTTTGAAAATGACTTGGA
>CAZFMD010000115.1:0-9665 GCA_964520025.1 uncultured Spirochaetaceae bacterium | reverse complement strand
CGCCGGCGGGTCGAGTTGTCACGGCGGGGTAAAAGGATTGTAAAAGAGTTGTAAAGCAGCTTCGTTTCGACCGATCTTCACCACCGGGATCTGTTAGTCTTCCATCTCCTCGAACTCTTCGACCAGGATCGGAGGTACCCATTCCTCCGGCACCCGCTGGTCGGTATCCAGGTGGGTGACCGTGGTTTTCAGGGGATGCTGCAGCTTGAGGGCGGTCTCCTCGATCGGCACAAAGCGCTCCTCCTCCTTCAGGCCCAGGCGGCAGGGATGAAAGGCCATGCGCTCGTAGAAGCTCGAGCCGGAGGACACGTGCATCACCCGCTGGGGATTCGGAGAGATAAAAGTGTAGACCAGGGGCCGGGCGCAGTAGGTCCAGGGACCCCAGTGCAGGTAGTTCCACGGCGCCCATTCGGTGAGGCCGCGGTCGCGGCGGTAGGCGGTCAGATCCAGATTTACGATTCCCAGTGCGCAGGGCACCTCCCGGTTGTAGAAGGCGAACCAGGGTGTGGAAACGTACATGTCTTTTCCCCGGGTTGGATGGCGGGGCCGCTCCTTGATCACCATGCTGCCGATATGCCCGTCCGCTTTCTTCCAGGCGAACTCCCGTACCAGGTCACGATTCAGGACGATCTCCCCGTTGCGCAGAGCCACCACGTCCAGATCCTCGGTGACGTCGATCATGGACTCCACCATGATGTAGGGCTTGTCGGCGTAGAAGCGGTAGGTAACCGAACAATCCACCTCCGGATAGAGGGGAAGCGGGGCATGCCGCTTGGTGGCGAAGAACACCGGTCCGCTTATCGTGGAGTATCCTCCCGGATTCTCCCAGTCCGAGGCGTGAATCCAGGTCCGAGGGGGAGCGTAGACTCCGGGATTCCAGTGAAGCGACCCGTTTGTCTCCAGGTGGTGGTCGAAGACCACGTTGACGTTCTGTTTGAGGTGGATCTCGTCGATCGCGCCGCTTTTGGGATGAAGAACGGTTTTGTAGTGATTGTTCTCCACCGTCAATCCATAGCCTTTGCCGCTCACCTCGAGGTCGCTCGCGTAGCTCGGCGCCTCGGCATCGGGATTTCCGTAGAAGATCAGATAGACCTTGGAGGCGAAGGCCGGCACATCTGCCAGAAAGGCCACCTCCACGGTGGTGGTGGGCTGGCAGTGCTCGTCCTTCATCTTGTCCCAGGTGGATGAACCGTACACCTGGCAGGGCACCTCTTCCGGTCTGCCGGATTCCGGATCGATCCCCACTATCCGGATCTCCCGGGCCGGATCGGCGATTCGATCGGCGTACAGGCCCAGGAGCAGGTGCACGGGCTCTCCCTCCCGCGCCAATCCCTCGCTTTCCTCCAGCACGTTCGAACCGTAGTACCTCCAGCGCTTGTCCCAGTACCCGCCGGAGGCCGGTGCGCGGCTGGCGCAGGTCAGCTCAACGGACTTGCCCTTGGGATCCTTGCATTTGACCTTCACCGTGTACTCACCGCCGTTCTCCCAGTCCGCCCGGACAACCAACCCATTCGTGCTACGGGGGTGAAAGGTGTTCTTCGGATTGATGCGCCCGTCGTTGGTTACCCAGCAGTCCCGGGCCCACTTGCCGTCGACCTCGACCCGGGATACGGTCAGCTGTTCCTCGAGATCACCGCCCAAACGATATTTGATGTGATAACAGGGACGTTCGGCGTGGGGAAAATCGAAATTTGCGCACTCCAACTTCATGCTGTCCTCCTTTATTGCAGCTTGCCGACCGGTTTTTTTCTGTTTATCCCGTGGGAGCTCGATGATCCCGGTGGTTCCACCGTTCTAGCTTATGGCCCAATTTCGATCTGTCAAGCATTGCGGCGTTGTGAAATGCGGGCTGCTGTAACCTTGACAGACCCGCAAGTTTTTGGAATCTCTAGTGCTTCGGGTTAGAGCAATTGAAAGACACAGGAGGAGCATAATGAGCAAGACTGGAAAGGTCCGCGCCTGGGAAGAATATCTGACGATCCCGACCTACGAACGGGGCCCGGAGGACAAGAATCCATCCCTTCTGATGAGCCGACGGAATCCGATCCATCCGGGCAGCTCGATCGTCTATCCCTATCCGCTTCAGGAAACCCTGTTCAACAGAAAGGCGGACAAGCAGTGGAAGGCATTTCTGCTGGAAAACGACTACCTGCGCCTGGCCGTCTTGCCCGAGCTCGGCGGCCGGCTACTCTATGTATTCGACAAGGCCGCCGGCGAAGAGGCAATCTACCACAACCACGTCGTCAAATGGGCCAGGATCGGTATCCGGGGCGCCTGGATATCCGGGGGAATCGAGTGGAACTTCCCCAACGGTCATACCGTGACCTCCTCCTCGCCGATCGACTGCGCGATCCGGGAAAACGTCGACGGCAGCGCCTCCCTGCTGTTCGGAGACATCGAGCGGATCTCCCGTATGCGCTGGAGCGTGGCTCTGACCCTTCACCCGGATCGGGCCTGCTTTGAAGCCCAGATGCGCTTGAACAACCGTACCCCCTTTCCCAATCGCTTCTGGTTCTGGGCCAACTCCTCGGCTCCGGTATCCAAGGGCATGCAGTACCTGAGCAGCGCCACCAAGGTCATGACCCTCAAGGATGTGATGGATTTTCCGGTCAACGACGGGGTGGATATCAGCTGGGACAAGAACCACGTGGAGGCCCAGGATATGTTCTGCCTCAATCCGCATTTGCGCTACGTGGGCTGGTACAATCACGATCAGAAGCGGGGGCTGATCAACGTGGCCGATCGTACCGAGGCCAGAGGCACCAAGTTCTACACCTGGGGCAACAGTGACGACGGAGACATCTGGGAGCAGATGCTCACCGACGCGGACGGACCCTACGCGGAGATGCAGAGCGGACGGCTGCCCACCATGGGCATTTGGCAGATCCTTTCCCCCTATTCCGAGGAGAGCTGGAAAGAAACCTGGTACCCCGTACGCGACATCGGCGCTCCCTCCTTTGCCGACGAGAGTCTGGCCTTCAGTCTACAGCCGGACGAGAATTCCCTGCAGCTGGGGATTCAGGCGGTCAGAAGCATCCCGGCAGCCCGTCTCCGCCTTGCTGTGGGCGAGAAGAGGATCTGGGAGGAGCAGGTGGATCTGGAAGCGGCTGTGCCCTACCTGGCCGAAGTGCCCCTGAACGGCGGAAAGGCGGAAAACGCCGTGTTCACGGTTCACTCCGCCGAAGGGCAGCTGTTGGCCGAAAGCATCCGGCCCCAAGCCGAGCTGGAGTACAGGGGAATCGTTAAGATCAGGGCGGATCGTGAAAGTCCGCGAGCGGAGCACCAGGGGCTGAACGGGATCGACTTCGAGCGGCTGGGCGACTATGAGCAGGCACGCAGCTCCTACCGAAAGGCTCTCCAGGATGATCCGGGTTTCATCCCGGCCGAAGTCGCCATCGGCGTTCTGGATATGCGCCAGGGGAAGTTCTCCCAAGCGGCATCCCACTTCGAGAAGGTTTTGAAACAGGAGGTATGCGATGAGGCTGCCCGTTTTCATCTAGGGGTCTGCCGCATCTACGAGCAGCGATTCGACGAGGCCATTGAACAACTCAAGGTACTGCTGCGCAGCCGGGTGTATCGCTCCGGCGCCTCCTACCTGTTGGGGGGACTGTACCTCGGTCAGGGCAAACTCATCGAGGCGATCGAACAGCTGGAAAAGGCGAACAGCCGGTCTCCGGCCAACGGAGAGGCGGGTGCTCTGCTGGCCTGTGCCCTGCGCCGCCGGGGTGAATTGGAAACGGCGGCCGGGATCGTCAAACAGATCCTATCCACGGATCCAGTGAATTTTTTGGCCCTGGGCGAATCCCTGTTCCTCTCCCGATCGGGGAAACAGAAGGACGCCGAGGCCCGCGCGCGTCTGGAGAAGGCCTTTCGCGAGGAGGTACAGTCCTACCTGGAAACCGCCTGCGAGTACGCCCGCTTCGGTCTGTACCAGGAGGCCTACGACATCCTCTCCCTGTACAACGAGGGGGCCAGCCCCGAGCGCAAGGCCTATCCGATTGTGGATTACTTTCTGGGCTGCTATGGAGAGAAGCTCAACAGGAAAGACAGCGCGGAGCACTTCCGCAACGCCGGTAAACGCGCCGCGGATTTCGTGTTTCCCCACAGATTGGAGGCGGAGGCGGCCCTTCGCCGGGCAATCGAGGCGAGTCCCCGAGATCACAAGGCCCGATACTATCTCGGTAACCTGCTGTGCAGCAAGAACCGTCCTGAAGAGGCGCTCAACCTCTGGGAGCAAGCGGCCGCAGAGCTCGGCAGTTTCTCGGTGGTCCATCGCAACATCGGCCGGGTGTACTGGAAGAGCAAAGAACAGCCCGATGCCGCGATTCAGGCCTACCAGCGAGCCCTGGCCGCGGATCCGAAGGACTACAAGTTGTACTTCGAGCTCAACTGTATCTTCCTGGACTGCGGGCTTGAACAGCAGCGTCAGGAGTTGATCGAATCGATGCCCGAGCAGTTGCTGACCAACGACGTGATCGCCGAGATGGTTGCCGCTTTTCACACCGACAGGCAGGAGTGGGACCAGGCCCTGGCCATCCTTTCCTCCAGCCATTTTTTCCCGTGGGAGGTATACAAGGGAGTCCGGCTTCTTTACGTAGACGCCAACATCGGCAGGGGGATCAGCCTGACCCGGCGTAAAAAATTCAAAGAGGCGATCGACTGCTTCGAAAAGGTCTTCGAGTATCCCCGCAACATCGGCGTGGGGGAACCCTTCTACAAGGTGAACGCCGAGGCCCGCTACCGCATCGGTCTGGCTCTATCCGAGTCCGGTAATGAGGCCGGCGCCAAAGGTGCCTGGCAGAAGGCGGCCGAGGAGCCTCGGCCTTCCATCAACGACCTGTGCTACTACCGGGCCCGGGCCCTGCAGCGTCTGGACAGGAGCGAAGAGGCCGCTGCCGCACTGCAGGAACTGAAGGAGCAGGCCCAGCAGGGAATAACAGAAAAGAGCGGGGATGTGGCGGAGTTCATGTACCTGTCGGGACTGGCCCACAAGGGGCTGGGGCAAACCGTGCAGGCCCGGCAGGATTTCCACATCGCCCTGGCCCTGAACCGAGCCCATCGCCGCTGCCGCTGGCAGGTCAGCGGTTTCAGCGGGGACTAGCGCCGCCGCGCGTCGAAGCCCGATAGGTCCCTAGCCGATTCGCGGCTTACAGAGGATCTCGCAGATCCGAAATTCCTTGATCCTGTGGGCGTGGGCGGGCCGCACCACCACGGCGGTGTCGCAACCTTCATCCGTACCGCCTACCGCTAGGATCTCCCGGCCGGCCGGGATCAAACCGGCTTCAAGAGCCATGATCGACACTTCCACCGCGACCTTCAATCCTTGCGAGAACATACGCAGCGTGTGAGCAACCACGCTGCCCGGGGTGCTCTCACCGTACAGGCCTTCGGCCACCCCATCGGCCAGCCCGTGAATCGTGGTCAACACCCGAACACCGGCCTGCTCGATTCGCTTTCGCTCCTCATCGCTCATTGTCCAGCCCTCCTTGTCGAAGGCCGTGGAAATGCTCACCGCGATGATCTCGATGCCGGAATCGAGAAAAATCTCTGCGGCCTGAAGCCCAGTGTAGCCGTGGGTTGAAGCTAGCACGATCTGTTTGATCCCCAACTCCTCGGCGCGGTCCCGGACCAACCGCAGGGTCGTTTCGGTGTTCTGCTTTCCCTTTTTTTCGAAGTAAATTATCTTTCCGTCCATAAATCAAAACCTCATCCTCGGCATATTTCGGGGCCTTCCGATTGTACTTGTTTTCACCGAAATCTACAAAGGACCAACAGTAAAAACCCCATTTGACAGGAGCCCCCCGAACGTGAAATCCTGGATAACAGGAGTCGAGCAGTTCAAAGCTAGGAGGACGATCTATGAGCGCTACCGTTGGAATCGGAATCATAGGCGCCGGCTTCATGGGCATGCTTCACGCCCGGGCTCTGTCCCAGCTGGCCGATGTCCGGGTATTGGCGGCCAGCGACCCGGCGTTGAAGAATGCGCCCCGGTTGCCGGGAAAGCCTGAGCCGCTGCGGCTGTACGCCGACCACCGAAAGCTCCTGGAAAACCCCGACATCCAGGCCGTGGTCATCGCCTCCCCAGAATCCCTGCACCGCCAGGCCGTGGAGGATGCAGCGGCGGCGGGCAAGCACATCCTTCTGGAGAAACCGATCGCCACAACCCTGGAGGATGCCGATGCCATCATACAGGCGGCGGAGAAATCCGGGATCAATCTGATGATGGCCCATCTGCTGCGCTACGACGTACGCTACGCCCAGATCAAAGCGGCGGTGCAGGACGGGGTGATCGGCAAACCCCTGGTGTGCTACGCCAGACGCAACGCTGTGGTCCAGGAAGCGCGCAGACTCGGAGGGCGCGTGGAGGTGGAGGAGTACATCTCGGTCCACGACATCGACCAGATCTTCTGGTACTTCGAGGACAGGGCGGTCAAGGTCAGCGCGGAAGTTGCAGAAGGCCCGGTGATGAAGGAGCTGGGCGTCCACGATTTCATCTGGATCACTATCCGCTTCGAAAACGGCGGCCTGGGAATCGTGGAGACAGGCTGGGGACTTTCAGAGTCCATCGTGAAGTGGCAGCGGCCGAGCACCTGGGGAGGATTCGGGGATGTGTGCCTGGAGCTGATCGGTGAGAAGGGATCCCTGTACCTCGACTACCACCCCATGACCCTGAGTGCCGTGGACGAGGAGGGGTGGAAGTTCCCGGAGACACTGCACTGGCCGGAGATGCACGGAGAAGTCGTGGGAGATGTTCTGGATGAGGATCGCTACTTCATCGGCGTGGCCAAAGGCGAGCGGGAGGTCATCTCCACGGCTCTTGACGGCCGCAACGCCCTGGAGGTGGTGCTGGCCGCCCAACGATCCTATCGAGAGGACAGGGCTATACGATTATAGCCGGTTATCAATGCCGGCCTGCAGATCGTAAAACATATTACCACGCCTGGAATCAGTACTTGCTCGCCCCCAGGATGATATTCTCAACCACAAACTTCCAAACAACGATGGCCAGGACCAACGAAGGGATCAGAGTCAGAAAAACCCCGGCCATAAGCATGCCCCAGATCATGTCAGGATTGTAGGTCAGGGAGGTCATCACCACCGGTAGTGTGCGAGTACCTAAAGAGCCCCCCAGCACCAGACTGTACATGAACTCGGAGTACGAGAGCATGAAGGCAAACAATCCGGTTGCTACCATGCTGGCCGCCGACAGAGGCAGGGTTATTTTCAAAAAGACCTGGAACGGTTTGGCTCCATCCACTATGGCGGACTCTTCGATCTCCACCGGAACTCGACGAAAGAACATGGTCAGGATCAGGACCGTAAACGGGAGGGTAAGCAGGCTGTGAACCATGATGATTGCCCCTTTGGTTTCGATGAGACCAAAAGCCTGCACTATTAGGTAGAACGGTACGACCAGTGCGGAGGCCGGAATCAAACGGCACATGATGATTCCCATGAAGGTAGGAGATCTGCCCCGAAACTTGATGCGGGCAAATGCATATGCGGCCATGCTGCCGAACAGAATGTTCACACCCATCACCGATAGGGCGATTACCGTGCTGGTCAACATTCCTCTGGGGATCAACCGGGCTTCCTGGCTGATCATCCCCCGCATCGCACCCCGCTCTTCGAATTTCTCAGGGATCTTGCCGTAGAAGATGTATTTGTAATAGGAGAAGGTCGGTCTCATGGAGAACCATCGAGGCGGAACGGAGAGCAGAACCTTCTCCGGCACGACTCCGCCTATCAACGTAAGGATCACCGGACCTGCGCTGAAGAGGAACAGTACAATGGCGAAGAAATAGACAGCGATCTTTTTTACCATGGTCTCACTCCTCCACCGTGATCTCACCGGGCACGGCACGCAGGATCGCCAGGATCAATCCCAGGGTTATCAAAGCCACAATTACGCCGAGAGCCGCGCCGCGTCCAAAATGAAGCATCTTGAAGGATTCAGCCCAAACGTAGTAGGACAGCATGGTCGTGGCGCCACCGGGACCTCCTCTGGTCATGGCATAGGTTAGATCGTAGCTGGTCAAACCAATTATGAGCTCGTAAATCAGAGCGATGAGCAGGATTGCCTTTATCTGCGGGATGGTGATGGAAAACAGTCTCCGAGCGGGCCCTGCCCCATCCACTTCGGCAGCCTCATAGAGCTCTTTGTTGATTGTCGACAAGGCGGCCATGAGCAGAACACTGGCAAAGGGAATCTGGGTCCAGATGTGGGCCACTATTACGGAGAATCTGGCCAGGTCGGGAGTGTTGAGCCACTGGATGTAGGTGTCGATGATGCCCAGCCTCATGAGCAGGGCATTCAACACACCCCATTGACCGTGGAAGATCCAAACCCAAACCGTTCCGGAGACGACCCCCGGCATGGCCCAGGGTAGAAGCACCACAGAGCGAACCACTCCTCGCCCCACAAACTTCGTAAGCAAAAGGCGGGCTACTCCCAGGGAAATGATCACGGTAATCGGAGCGGTGATTCCCGTGAATACGAGGGTGTTGGTGAGGGCCTCCCAGAAGTAGGGACTGGACACGACATCGATGTAGTTCTGGATCCCAACAAAAGGTTTTACAGGAAGGATCAAAAGGATCTGGAACAGGCTGTTCCAGATGGCGTAGCCAAAGGGAAACACCGTGAAGATAATAACCAGAATCAGAACGGGGAACAGCCACTCGATGGGATAACGGGAAAATCCTCTGGTGTACACGTCCGCCTCCTTGCATCAACTGAAAATTGGGGATTCCCTAATGAATCGGGAATCCCCTTGATCGAAGAAATTACTGTCCTAGCAGTTTCTTATACTCGCTCCATTTTCCCGCGCCCTGGGTCAATACCTCCTGAACAGAGGCATCCCCAACGAAGGCCTTGGCCATGAGAGGACGAAAGAACTCGCTCCACATGCCCTTCCATTCGGTATTGACAGCGTTGCGGGCCAATTTTGCCTGACTCTTGTATTTCTCCACATCGATCCAGCCGCTGAAGGCTTTTTGCACGTCCGGGTCGTCGAACAGGGGCAGTTGAGCAAAGCCGAGAGCCCTATCCACAGCCCAGCGCTTGGCTACCCAGTAGTCCCCTCCGCCGAAGGCCTCGATGAACTTCCAGGCGGCGTTCCTGCGTGCCTCACTCTCGGCGGCTTGAGCGGTCATACAGTAGAACTTGGCGAATCCCAAACAGGCGTGTTCGCTACCGGGCATCTCCACCATATCGAATTGACCGGATAGCGGTTGCTGCGGTCCGTTCAGAGCTCCCAGGTTGTAGTTGTACAAGACGGTGAAGGCATGCTCGCCGGTGTTCATGCTGATATTCACCTTGGTTTCGTGATCGTTGAAGGCCATAATTTTATGTTTGACGTTGGCATCCTGCAGCCACTGCAGATGCTTGAAAGCCTCGCCATTCGGCTTGTCGAACACGGGATTCAGATTGTCGTCGAACATATCTCCCCCACGGCCGTAGACCTGAGACACGAAGGCGGAGTAGAAGTTTGGCAAGGTGGCCGCAAACTCGTAGACAAAGGGAAAGGTCATTCCGCCCTGTTTCAGCTTCAGGCTGTCTTGGAGCACCTCATCCCAATCTTCAGGAGCGGTCATGCCATTGTCGCCAAGAATCTTCTTGTTGTACTGGAAGGTGATCAGGTCGGCGTAGTAGGACAGCCCGTACA
>CAZFMD010000114.1:0-9686 GCA_964520025.1 uncultured Spirochaetaceae bacterium | reverse complement strand
CCCCCTACTTCTGAGCGCTCACACGTGAAAAGATAGAGACCAGAACCACCGCCGTAATCACGGAGGCGATTACGTTTACCGAGTTGAAATCGGACAGATACTCGATGATATCGGTAAAGAGAAAGTCGATGAGCCCCCCGAGGAATGAACCGACAAGCCCCACGATCAGGGCCCCCCAGAACTTGCCAAGAAGGGGTTTACGCAGGATAAAGGCGTAGAACACCGCGGTGGCGAAACCGATGACGAAGTATGTCAGTCCGACGTTGAAGTAATAAAATAGCATATTTTCACTCTATTCTGACTCAAGGATCGCCCACAGGAAATACTCGTTCTATCGAATCGAGTCTCAGAGGTTTGCTGTGTAGCGATCTGTTTTGGGGGAAGTAATACCCGTAGCTCACAGCATAGAGAACGAGTTGAACCGAAAGGCCATCTTCGATATCTTCCCATACATCATTGGTTAGGTCTTTTCCCACATCCTCAACGCTGAAATCCGAGAACTGTTTGAACTCATCTTTACGCGTATCTGTAGTGTAATTTACATCCCTCCGGATATCTTCGATATTGATGAGAATAGGAGGGTTGTCATTTGGAGGAATGGGGGTATCACCAACGTCAATTAATCCGTAGTCGTTTGGCGACGGGAGGTAACCGTCATCCACAATTCGTGGATAAGGAGGATCGAGTAACAGTAACGGCGGCGTTCCCGTAAAATCAACGAACAGCGGAAATTGATCATTTTCCGGCCCCTGCGGCGGGTCTGGTGGATCTGGCAGCGTGCAATCATTGAGCTGGATCGGTATCAGGGGTCTCTGCGGTGACTGATCCTTGACATCGTCGCTGGCATGGATTCTTCTAAATCCATTGGCCGCCAGGTCCTCAAACTCACCGATGCTATTGTAATCCGGTGTATCGTTTTTGCGATACATCCGATAGTAAAGATCGAATCCCCTGAACTCCGCCTCGCTGTTGTAATAGGATTTCAAGAAGCTGAATATCTCACCGGAAGCTTCACCATCTTCGGGAGCATTAAGTTGCAAGTATGATTCGATCCCGCAGGTATTCAACAGGAGAATCAGCAGTATGGACGCAATCGGAGCGACTAGGATACGAGAAAACGGTCTCATCGCCAAATTGGTCTTACCCTACCCTCACCCGGATTTCTTGGCGCCTGCCGGCGTACCGGCGTCAGCCGATTGAGGGGGTTCCAGTCCGTCGATGACATCCACCAGCTCGTAGATCAAAACCGGCTTGTTCTTGCCCTTGACGCGGATGTTGTCCAGCTCTCGGACGATGACCCTGTCCTGAACCAGGCCGTACGTATATTCACTGATGATGATATTCGTGTAGTAGGACTTGTTCGTCCCCTCGAGCCGGGCGCCAAGATTCACGTTATCCCCTGTTAGAGTATAGTCCATTCGCTGCAGGGATCCCATGTTTCCGACTGTCATGATGCCTGAGTTTACACCGATGCCGATGTTGATCTGACGCGCCGGCGGCCAGGTTTGGTTGAGCTCGTGCAGAACCTCCATCTGCCTCAAGGCGCACTGGCAGGCCAGCATGGCGTGATCCTCCTGCGGCAGGGGCGCGCCCCAGAAGCACATGATCTCGTCCCCCACGTACTTGTCCAGGGTTCCCTCGTACTCCAGGATGATCCCGGTCATGGCGGTGAGATACTCGTTCAGATGGTTTACCAGGGCCTGGGGGCTCATGGTCTCCGAAAGGGTGGTAAAACCGCGAATGTCGGAAAACAGAACCGTCAGATCCTTGTCCTGGCCTCCGAGCTCGGGGGGATTGTCGATGATTTGATCCACAACCCTGGGGCTCACGTAGGTGCCGAACATATCCCGGATACGGCGTTTGTCCTTCTCCTCCGTCATAATTCTGTACACGATGACCGCCAGGAAGGTCAGGAACACGCCCAGAATCGGCGTGGAGAGGGTGATGATCCAGTTGAACAGATCGAATATCAGCATCACCGCGAAGAAGTAGACGATACCCAAGACCAGGGAAAGAACCAGAGACCACACGGTGGGCAGGCGGGAAGCCATAAAGGCTGTGAGAAGCACCAGCAACAGAAGGATCAGAGCGTTAGCCCAGTCGGACAGGTGGTAGAGAAAGTTGTCCATCAGAATGGTGTTGAGGGCGTTGGCGTGGATCTCCACACCGAACATCAAACCATACGGCGTGGTCTTTTCATCCTCCGCGATACCCTTGGAAAAAGGACCCACCATGAGGATCTTGTTGCCCACGGCCATGGTTCGCGGCCAGCGGGAGGGGTCCGGATTGGGTACTCTGGAGGCGTAACCGGCGAAGGAGCGAACCGGAAAAGTCTGATGTCCCTGAGGAGAGGCGCTGGAGGCGATGCCCATGTAGTTGATCAGCAGTTGTCCATTCTCGTTGATCGGGATATTTATCTCATCCATCTGCCTGGTGACCGGGGGTTGAACCACGTTTCCCTCTTCATCCATGCCCGCCGGTTTAACCAGCAGCTGATAGGGCTCCCAGCTCTGGGTCTCGATGTTGAACTGCTGGGGAGAAGGAATGCGCACGTGTTTGCCGAGCACCACCTCGATATCCGATAAATCCTTGTTGAAGTACTCCAGGGCAAGGGCTAACGTTATGGCCGGCAGGAACCTGTCCCTGTATTTGCGCACCATGTAGTAGTAGCGATCCGGCTGTTTGTCGTTGTCCGTGTCCTCGGCCTTCTGAGGAGCCTTCTTCTCCATGGTCCTGCGCAGGTTTTCGATGACCTGATCGGTAAGCGGGTACGGAACGTCGTGAAACACCTCTTCGGTATCCACCCAGGCCAGCCTGGTGAAGTTCTCTCGCTCCTGCTCGGTCAGGTCGGCGGGTGTGAGGTCCTCCAGGTCGATCTCTTCCAGAAGAACGGCGGATTTCACAAGCATCGGCTGTTTGCGATAGACCTGATCGTCATCCTCCACAAAGTTGGGATGTCCGTAACCGTTGGCTGCCCGCGCGTAGGGTTTCAGCGGCGGATATATGCCGTATAGCGTTTCTACCTGTGTCCAGTCTCCCTCGATATTGGTAATTTTCCCGAATCGCTCGTACAGGATCTCCTGTCTGGCGAAATACTCCTCCCCTGTTCCGGCCGGATTAGGAACCCTTGTCAGAACGGATTCCAGGAACACCCGCTGGTTCTCGCCAATACTCTGAACCATGAGGACGTCATGTTCCGGTACCGATGGCTCGATGAAGAAGATGTCGAGGAACAGGGCCCGCTCCCGCTCATTCTGGTTCCGGATCTTGGTGAAGGTGCTGATCAGGTTGGCTTCCCTATAGCGGGGAAAGGGCCAGCGTCCGAAGGTATCCAGGCTCTTGTCGTCGATCCCGACGATCAGGATATCCGGAGAGATCTTCGGATTTCGCTGCTCCAGGGTCACCCCCTCCTGGACCCGGGTGCGCCGGGAGATGTTCTTCAGCCGGAAGTTGAAATCCAGTACGTTCAGCTCCAGGTTCGAAATGAGAACGGTTTGTGTGGCGATCAGAAAGAGCAGGACAAATACCAGAAGGCCGATGAGCAGGCCGAAGTACTTTGTTTCGAACAAACTGGAGCTTTTCTTTGCCACGAAAGACCTCCCGCCTACTCGGCTATTTTCCCCTTGACTTTGAGATCGATTATACGATTTCGCCCCATCTTTGTCCAATTGCTCAGAGGGAACTCGTCCTCCAGGCGATCGTACACTTCAAATGCGCTCTGAAAGTCTTCATTGGCTTCGTACAGCCGCCCCATCGAAAAAAGGGCGTGGGGCGCCAAAAAGCTCTCCGGATACCTCTCCGACAGATCCCGGTAGGCGGCGATCCCCTGCTCCAGATCATCAGCCTGCTCATAGGCCACCGCTGCGTTGAACAGGCTCAGGGGGGCGAGATACGACTTGGGAAAGGACCCGGCCACTGTCCTGTAGGTCTCTGCGGCTTGCTGCCACTGCTCGTTTGCGAAGGCCAGATTCGCTCCGATGAAGCTGGCTCTCTGGGCCGCATATTGCCTGGGATAGCGGTTCACGATCTGTTCGATCAGCTGTTCCAGCTCTTGCTGCAGGGATTCTCTATCCTCCCCCGCCTCGAGCCACTGTTCGTAGAGGGTCCCGGCTCGTTCGGCCATCAGGGTCGATTTTTCCCGGATTCGCTGATTCCACTCGGTCCAAACGAAGTATGTGACTACGAAAACGATCAGAACGATCAGAATGACGAGCAGTACAATGCGGTATTTGTGCAGAAAAGCGGATAGTTGATCAACGAAGCGTGGTTTGGCTTCAGCACCTCGCTGTGTTCTTTCCTTCTCCGAGCTCAACATAGGCGTCTCCTTCTCATCGGCTGTAAAACGTTGAATCTCCCAAAGAATCGAGCAGGGATCACCACTGCCCTAACGACTGATGTTCAACTCCTTTATCAATCGAGACAGGTAGGTCCGCTGGATTCCCAGCAGCTTTGCTGTTTTTGTCTGATTCCACCGATTCATGTCGAGAGTTTGTCGAATATAGTGTTTTTTAAAGATATTAACGGCTTCTTTCAAGGACCTGCCGTTGTAGGCATCCTCGGCGCGCTCCGTTATTTTATCCATCACAAACAGGTCCGGTGTGACCGCATCACTCTGAGTGATTACAACGGCCCGCTCGATCGCGTTTTCCAGCTCCCGCACGTTCCCCGGCCAGGAGTAGGAGAGCAGCACCTCCATCGCCTCGGGTGCAAAGCCGCTGACCTGCTTCTTGATTTCCCTGTTGAAACGCTTCAGAAAAAAATCCGCCAATATCGGGATATCGTCCCTGCGTTCCCGCAGCGGCGGTATATAGATGGGCAAAACGTTCAGCCTGTAGTACAGGTCGGCTCTGAAACGGCCGTTTGCCACCTCCGCTTCGATATCCTTGTTGGTGGCCGCGATGATGCGCACATCGACCTTTATCGGTTCGGATCCACCGACCCGTTCGAATACCCTGTGCTGGATTACCCTCAGCAGTTTAACCTGCAGATTGAGGGGTAGATCCCCGATTTCATCGAGGAATATGGTACCGCCGTCGGCCAGCTCGAACCTGCCCCGCCGGTCGCTGCTTGCACCGGTAAAGGCCCCTTTGACGTGTCCGAACAGCTCGCTCTCCAACAGGTTCTCCGGCAATGCGGCGCAGTTGACCCGGATGAGCGGATTGTTGCTTCGGGGGCTGTGCAGATGGATCTGTTCGGCAAACAGTTCCTTGCCCACCCCGCTTTCTCCCAGCAGCAGCACCGAGGAATCGGTGGCGGCGGCCCTGAGAGCGATATCCAGCTTTTCCCTGATGGATTTGCTTTCTCCGATGAAGGTGTGGTATCCCTTGTCGGTCTGGATCTCATCCTGCAGCAGGGTGATCTCCTCCTGCACCTTCTGCAGCGAACGGGAGTTCTGTACGGCAATGGCCGCCTGGGTGGCAAAAATTTCCAGCCACTCGAGATCCTCTTCGCTGAAGCTGCCCCCGTCGATCTTGTTGATGATCTCGATCACCCCGACACAGCGCTCTTTGATGCGCATGGGAACTGCCAGGATCGATTTTGTCGGGAAGTTGATTTTCTTGCTGATGTCGGCGAAGAAGCGGTTGTCCGATTCTACGTCGTTCACGATCAGGGAGCGATTGTTGGATGCAACCCACCCGGCTATACCCTCTCCCATGTTCAAGGAGAAACGCTGCACCTCCGGACCTTTGGTACCCAAGGAGATCTCGAAGTACAGTTTGTTGTTTTCCGGATTGACCAGCAGCAGAGATGAGGCTTCCGCCTCCATCAAGCGAGTGGCTGATTCGATAATGGTCCTGAGCAGCTCCTTGCCGTCGGAGTACTCGGAATTGATCAGGGCGTTGATCTCGATGAGTGTCTGGAATTTGTTGCGATCAATTGCAGATTTCAACATGGAGGGACTATAGCCCCGATCAGTCTTTGTTTTTTTCTTTTATGAAATCGGCGAGGGTTGTTTTCTCCTCCTCGGAATCGTCGTGGATATACTGCACCATGGTTTCCTGCTGAACCTGTCTGGTGTACTCCCGGATAGACAGGGCGAGTTTCTGTTTGTCCACGCTGATGTCCGTGACCACGGCTTTGATCGTATCCCCCTCTTTGTAACGCTCCAAAGCCTCTTCGATCGTCTCGGTACCGGGATCAAACAGATTCGACTTGTTCACCAGGCCCTCGATCCCGCCCTGTACCTTCACGAATAGGCCGAAATCGGTGATGCTGGTGATTTCCCCTTCGATCACACTTCGCCTTGGATACGCCTTTGCCAGCGATTGCCAGGGGTCCTCTGTCAGTTGCTTGACACCAAGTTTGATCCGCTGGTTCTCCTTATCGATATCGATGACCATGACCTCGATCTCATCTCCATCGTTGTACAGAGTCGAGGGATGCTTGGGTCTCTTGGTCCAGGACATATCGTCCAGGTGCAGCAAGCCGTCGATTCCCTCCTCTACCTCGAGGAATACCCCGAAATTGGTGATGTTCTTGATCTGCCGCTTCAAGCGCATCCCCACGGGGTAGCGGTTGTCGATATCATCCCAGGGATTGGGCAACACCTGCTTCAAACCCAGAGACAGCTTGCTCTGCTGGATGTCGTAGGAGAGGATCTTGGTCTCCACGTTGTCATTGACCTGCAGCAGTTCCTTGGGGTGCCTGATCTTCTTGACCCAGGAGAGCTCCGAGATGTGGGCCAGCCCTTCGATGCCCTCCTCTATCTCGATAAAAGCGCCAAAATCCGTGAGTTTGGTAACTTTGCCTTTGACCACATCCCCTGCCTGATAGTGGTCTTCGAAATGCGTCCAGGGGTCTTCGGAAAAATGCTTGAGGCTCAGGTTGATCTTGCGTTCTTCCGAATCCAGGCGGATCACCTTGACGCGGATCTCATCACCCAGAGAGATCAGTTCTTTGGGGGAGTTGAGATGCCCCCAGCTCATGTCATTGATGTGCAGAAGCCCGTCGAATCCCCCCAGATCGATAAACGCGCCGAAGGAGGTGAAGGTCTTGACAACCCCCTCCACCTCATCGCCGATTTCCGTATTCTCGAAGAACTCCTCCCGCTTCCGGCTGTTTTCCTGCTCCAGCCATTGTCTGCGGTTGACAACGATATTGACCTTGCTGTGATGATAGAGCCTCTCCAACAGGAAGGAGGATTGCATGCCTACGTACTCGGCGGTATCGGTGACTCGGAAAACATCGGTCTTGGAAAGCGGCAAAAAGGCGGTTACGCCGTTACCCAGATCCACCTCGAAACCGCCCTTGATCCGCCTCGAGATCGTACCCGGAACCGCTTCTCGCTGATCAAAGGCAATTCGAAGATTCTTCCAGAACAGCTTCTCATCGGCCTTCTTCTTGGATACCACGACCTCACCGCGACGACTTTCGCGGCTGAGGAGAATAACGTATACCGTTTCTCCGATCGAAGGGGTTTCCTCGAACTCGTCAATCGGGATCTTTCCTTCAGACTTGAGGCCGACATCCACGTACACGTACTCGCTGTCGACTTCGACGATTTGCCCGGGCACCATCTGGCCTTCTGCAACTTGGGCTAAGGATTGCAGATATTCTTCACGCAGGCGCTGCTCGTTGAATTCATCACCGTTTGTCAGTTCTATTGAGGTCATTGCCCGTACTATACTCCCGATTGATTTATCGTTTTGTAATCTTGAGGATTTCCCGTACTACTCTGTCACAAACTTTATCTATGGTCAAGTCCGAAGTATCGATATACAGGGCATCCGGGGCCTGCGCGAGCTTGCCGAAGGGTTTACGCCTGTCGATTCTGTCCCTCTGTTCGATTCGCCGCTGGATCTGGCTCGGATTCATCGGGCTGCTTCCCTGGCGGTTCTGTCTGTATCTGCGCTCTGCCCTGGCCTGGATCGATGCGTCAAGAAAGATCTTGAGCCCCGCTTCGGGAAAAACCACGGTACCGATGTCCCTCCCCATAACGATGAAATCCCGCTCGCCCACGATTTCCCGGATACGGCTATTCACAGTATTGCGAACTTCGATAATTCTGGAATGGATCGCTGACCAGTGATCGATGCTGTCGTTCTGGATCCCCTTCAGGGGCTGTGCGTCCATCAGAAGTCGCCCCGCGGACAACTCGAAGCGGCATTTAGCGGCAATCCGCACAACAACTGATTCATTCTCCGGATCTTCCCCCGATTCGAGGACAGCCTTCGAAATACCCCGATACAGCATACCCGAGTCCAGGTAGCCGAATCCTACGGCTGCCGCCGCTTCCTGGGCAACTGTGCTCTTACCGCTTCCGGCCGGACCGTCGATCGCCACGATCATCGTTTGCTCGCCCTGCCGGCCCTAACGAACCAGGCCACCTCCTGGCGGCTGAGCGGGCGGTATCCGCCCGCCGGAATCCCCCGTACGTGTACGCAGCCGATACGAATCCTGTGGATTTTGCTCGGGTAAAAACCGAAATGCTCGAATACTCGCCGGATCTCTCGATTTTTCCCCTCTATGAGGGTGAGAATCACCCTTCTCGGCGTTTTGTACTGATACCGGCGTAAACGGTAGCTCTGCCCTTCGATGATGAGCCCGCGCTTGTACTTCGACAGCAGTTCCTCGGGAAAGGGATTCTTGGTTTCGACCTGGTACTCCTTTTCGATCTTGGATGAAGGGTGCGACACGGTCTTGGCAAAATCCCCGTCGTTCGTGTAAAAAATCAACCCGCTGGAACGGAAATCGAGCCTGCCCACATGGAAGATCCGCTGAGGAATATCCTGCAGCAGATCGAGCAGCAGCGGGCGGCCGCGGCTGTCGCTGTTGGAGCACAGGTAGCCGACCGGTTTGTTGATAGCCAGATAGACTTTCTCCGTCTCCGGATGCAGCTGCCGATTATCCAGAGCCACCCGATCGGAGGAGGTGACTTTTGTACCCAGCTCGGCGGTCAGACCGTTGACAGTGACCCTGCCCTCGCGGATGAGAACTTCGCAGTGCCTTCTGGAACCGATACCGCAGCGAGCCATGTATACCTGTAGCCGGATTTGATCACTCACTCGAATTTCTCCGCGTCCAATTGATCGAGTTTCGGCAGGTCCGCTATGCTGGCCAACCGGAAGACCTTCAGGAACTCCTTGGTGGTTCCATACTGAACCGGGCGGCCCGGCGCCTGCTTCTTGCCGACCTCCCTGATCAGGTTCTTGCCCGCGAGCAGCTTGATCATCCCGTCCGCCGACACGCCCCGGATGTTCTCGATCTCCTGGCGTGTTACCGGTTGGGAGTAAGCGATGATGGACAGGGTCTCCAAGGCAGCCCGGGAGAGCTTGGCCTCACTGCGCTTCCCGTAGCGGGGCTTGAGCAGGTCCCAGAGCTGTTTTTTCACCACGAACGTATAGCCGCCGCCCAGCTCCACGATCTCCAGCCCGTGGGTTTTCGCGGCGTAGCTTCGGCTCAGCTGCTCGATGGCCTCCAGCACCTGAGCGCGGTTCAACCCGGTGATGCGCCCCAAGGCGGCTGCATCCACCGGCTCGTTCTCCAGAAACAGAATGGCCTCCACCAACGCCGCAGACTGCTCAAGGCTCATACGGTTTCCCTTCCCTTGATAAGAATATCTCCGAATACCTTGTTCTGATAAATCACGATCACCGCAGATTTCACAAGCTCCAGCACAGCCAGAAAGGCACAGATCACCTCCATGATCGAGCTCTTCTTGATCACCAGATCCGTAAACATGAACT
>CAZFMD010000113.1:0-9716 GCA_964520025.1 uncultured Spirochaetaceae bacterium | reverse complement strand
GGCGGGCAAACGGACGGCTCTGGTGGAGAGCATCCACGTGGGCGGTACCTGCGTCAACGAGGGCTGTACCCCCACCAAGACTATGGTTGCCAGCGCCCGAGTGGCCTACCTGGCCCGCAGAGGCGCCGACTACGGAGTCGACACGGGAAGCAGCACGATCGATCTAAAGAAGATTCGGGAGCGGAAACGGGATATCGTGGACAGTTTCCGCGGCGGAGCCGAAACGCGAATCGAGCGGCAGGAGAACCTCGAGTTGATCATGGGCACGGCCCGCTTCACCGGCCCCAAGCCCCTCGAGGTCAGCACGGCGGGTAGCGTTCAGAAAGGCAAGGGCAAAGTAGAGATCAAAGGACAGACCATCATCATCGACACCGGCACTCGTGCCTCCGTTCCGGCTCTGGAGGGTGTCGAGCAGGTTCCCCATCTCGACTCCACCTCGATCATGGAATTGGGAAACATCCCCGAACATCTGCTGGTGATTGGCGGCGGCTACATCGGGCTGGAATTCGGGCAGATGTTCCGTCGCTTCGGCTCCAGGGTCACGATCGTGCACAGGGGCGACCAGCTGCTCAGCCGGGAGGACCAGGATGTCGCCGCGGAGGTCCTCAAGATCCTCCAGGAGGAGGGCATCGAGGTTCATCTACAGAGCCGCACCATACGGGTGGAGCCGGCTCGGGCAGCGCGGGGAAGCGGAGGAGAACTCTCCCTGTTCTTCGAAAAGAACGGAGAGGTTCAGAAGGTATCGGGAAGCCACCTGCTGATGGCTGCGGGTCGAAAACCGAACAGCGATACCCTGAATCTGGAGGCGGCGGGGGTGCAGACAAACGAACGGGGTTTCATCCAGGTGAACTCCAGGCTGGAAACCTCGGCCCCCGGAATCTACGCGATCGGAGACGTGAACGGAGGGCCGGCAGGTGCCTTACACAGTGTTCACCGATCCTCAGATCGGCCGCATAGGCCTGAGCGAGAAAGAGGCAAAAAAGGCCGGTGTTGCCTACCGTGCCGCCATCATGCCGATGAGCTGGGTGGCTCGGGCTCTGGAGCTGGACGAAACAAGGGGGATGATGAAGGTGCTGGTGGATCCAAAGAACGAGCAAATTCTGGGTGCCGCCGTTCTCGGGATCGAAGGGGGAGAGATTATGGCCATGATCCAGATCGCCATGATGGCAGGGCTTCCCTACACAGCCCTGCGGGAGGGGATTTTCGCCCACCCCACCCTTGCGGAATCCCTGAACACCCTGTTCGCCCGGGTTGTTTGATAGATTCAGGTCGAGGAAATACAAGTCTGCTCAAAGCGCATTCTCCGGATTGTCCGTGATTTCAGGAGCGAAGGGCCGGTGTTTCAGCGGATCCAGCTCGATTCCATCGCGCCTCAGCAACAGCGGCCGCACATCCTGCCATCCCACCTCCTGCGACCAAGATATCGACGTTTTTTTGGTACTGCCGGCTCTTCACAGTAGCACCTCCGCAGAATATGCTTCATCTATCACTTGACAATACAAGCTGTAATAATAAATAATAAGCCCTATTTACAAAAAAATAGAATTTTTTCCGTATATTCCTTGACAACTCTCCTAAAAAAGGCCATAATCAAACACGTGAACATACAAGTTGTACCTACAAGTAAATACGAACAAATCCAGGAATGGATCCGGGAAAGCATAGAGAGCGGCCGGTTTCGTCCCGGAGACAAGCTTCCTTCTGAGAGTGAACTGTGTCGCCAGTTCGATGTGTCCCGCACCTCGGTGCGGCAGGCGATAAAAACCCTGATCAATGAGGGCTGGCTGGAGAGCAAGAAGGGTATCGGCACCTTCTGCCTGTTGAAAACCCGTCAGTTGACCCATGACATCGGGTTGATCTGTTACTTCTCCGGCTCCTACATCTTTCCGAGGATCTCCACGGGATGCGATCAGATCGCCCACCGAAACGGCTTCCATATCCTGCTCAAACAGTCCGAATTCGAATTCGAGAAGGAGCGGCAAATACTCAGCGACCTGCAGAAACGGGGCGTGGACGGTATCATCATTTCACCCTATTACAGCGGCGACGGGCTGTCCAACCGCGACCTGCTGACGCAAATGGAGGAATCGGGAACCCCCGTGGTTCTCATCGACAACTATTTTCCGGATTCGAGTTTCACCCGCATCGCCATGGACGACCGAGCCGGGGGCCGCCTGGTGGCCAAATATCTCTGGGATAGAGGACATCGACGCATAGGGATCCTAACCGATTCGGACTACTACCCCAAACAGATGAGGAAACAGGGAGCTCTGGATTTTCTGGAGGAGGCGGGTGCGGATGTACGCCCGCAATGGCTCCTGGATTTCAAAGGCCCCGCTCCCTCGGGAAGAGCCTATGCTCTGGCAGATTCTTTCTTCTCGAGCGGCAAAGAGCTTCCCAGCGCCTTTATTTGCACGAACGACGAGGAGAGCATCGATCTGTACAAAGCGGCGGCGAAACACGGCTTAAAGATACCCGAGGATTTATCGGTAATCAGTTTCGACAACTCCAACCTGGCCGAACTGCCGGGTATCTCTCTGAGTTCGGTGGATCATCCCGGCCAGTACATGGGGGAGCTGGCCACCAGGATCATTCTCGAACGCATTCAAAACCCCGAGGTGGTTTGTCAAACCACCTCATTAATCCAACCCAAACTGATCGAAAGAAGCTCAGTTGGGGAAATCCGAGGCTGATCCGGAAGATCAGCCGTAAAAACTAAGGAGGGAAGTATGAACAAACACGTACTTCTCAGTTTGGCAATTGCGGCGCTGGCGCTGCTGTTGCCGATGGCTGCGTTCGCGGGGGGAGCGCAGGAACAAACAGCCGAGGAGGAGCCGATTCTCACCTTCTTCGCCAATTCCAAGTACTACTCGGACAACACAACCATCACGCGGAACAAAGCCTTCGAAGCGGAGACGGGCATCAAGGTGGAGATGCAGCTGGTGCCAGGGGAAGATGCCGACTTCTACGACAAAACCGATATCTCCATCATGGGCGGTGACAAAACCGATTGTATCCGCCTGACCAATCCCATCAACATCGCCCGGTACGTCGACGCCGGCTTCCTCATGCCCCTGGACGACATTTTGGCGGAGATCGGCTACGATGCGGAAGCAGTGTACGGCAAGTTTCTCAAACGATACGACGGCCAGCTGCTGTATCTGCCCTACGAGCAGTCCATCCACTCGGTTTACTTCAACAAGGCGATCTTCGACTCAGCAGGCGTGGCTTACCCCCAAACGCCCTGGACCTGGGACGACTATGTCGCCACGGCAAAAAAGCTCACCGATACATCCAATGGGCTCTACGGGTCGTACTTCGTGAATTGGGAATACTACTACTACATGCTGGCCAGACAGAGGAACATCTGTGCCTACAAAGAGGGCGGTTCCTCAAACTACGACCATCCGGCTTTCAAAGAATCCCTGCAATTCATGAACGACCTCGGTACCGTACACAAGGTCCAGCCGACGTATCTGGAGTACCAGGCCAAAAAAATGCAATGGGACACCTGGGCCGCTACCGGCGATTTCGGAATGATCTGTATCGGCAGCTGGTTCACCGGCCTGCTTACCGACCTGGTAACCTATCCGCGAGACTGGGACTGGGGCATCGTCGAGACACCGGCTGCCGGAGCAAACGGCAAGAACAATCTGATGGCGGGGGGCGTGTGGTCGATCCTCAAGAATGCCAAGCATCCAAAGAATGCGGCCCGCTATATCAGCTGGGTTTCGGAGAACAGCTACAAGTATGCCGGCGGGATTCCCGCGCGGGTCAATCTGACACCTCAGGAGGTACAGGATCTGCTCGGCGGAATCGCCGAAAAATCCAGCGGTTCGGTTACGGTGCAGGAGCTCAAAGCGGCTTTACTGGCGAACACTCTGGGCATTGTGGATGAGAAGATCTGTGGTCCCAGGGTACGGGAGTACTCCGACATCATAGCGCAGGAAGGCGAGATGTACCTGTCGGGCGAGCAATCCCTGGATGACACGATCAGAATCATCAAAGAGAGAGCGGACCAGATACTGGCGGAGAGCAGCTCTTAGTGTGCGAAGGGGCTCCCCCGGGGAGCCCCTCACCCTTACCACCCTCTATCGGAGCGGTTCAATGAAAAGGACGACAGGGCGCATGAGCAGCACAGAGGCGAGGCGTACCAGGCTTTCTCTGAAAGAGGAAAGAACTGCATTGCTGTTCATCGCCCCTTTCATCCTCGGCTTTCTGGTGCTTAACTTCCTGCCCCTGTTCTACTCGATTTTCCTCAGTCTGGTGAACTTCAACGAGCTGGGAGCGAGGCGTACAAACGAGTTCTTCGGCCTGAAGAACTACGCGCGTATCTTCGGCGACCGGCTGGCCCTGGCGGCCTATGTCCGGAGTTTCTACTTCACGGCTATCTATGCCGGGGGAATCATCATTCTCTCCCTGTTTCTGGCCCTGCTTCTCAACCGGAGCCTTTTCTTGCGAGTTCCCTGCCGGACCATGATCTATATGCCCTACGTGACCAATGTGATCGCCGTGAGCATGGTCTGGGCTATCGTGCTGAATCCTTTCGAGGGACCGGTAAATGCGCTTCTAAAGCTGTTCGGTGTAGCCGAGGAGTCCCTGCCCATGTGGCTGCTGGGTGTCAAATCGGCCCTGCCGACGGTGGCCGCCATCAAAATCTGGCGGAACCTGGCCTTCCAGACCATCGTGTTTCTGGCGGCACTGCAGGAAGTGCCGCTGGAACTGTACGAATGCGCCGAGATCGACGGGGCCGGATGGTGGAAGAAGTTCTACAGGATCACCCTGCCCATGATCTCTCCCACGATGTTTTTTCTCGTGGTGGTGACCATTATCGGCTCATTCAACTCTCTGGCCCTGGTGAAGGGATTGACAGGAGGGGGCCCCGGCTCGGCCACCCGTATTATCACCCTGTTTGTCTATGAACAGGCCATACGGTACTCCTACTACAGCTATGCCAATGCGCTGGCCTGCCTGCTGTTTGTCTTCATTCTCATCATCACCCTGCTGCAATGGAAGGCGCAAAAGCTATGGGTCCACTACTGATCTCCAGGAAAACCACTCGCCTTCTCATCAAGGCCGTGATCTCACTGGCGGTTTTCGTCGTCGGGCTCATGATGATCACGCCCTTCGTGTTCATGATCTCAGCCTCCTTCAAATACCCCGGCCAGGTGTTCGTAGAGCCCCTGAAGATCATCCCGGAAAAGCCTTTCATGGGCAACTTTCAAAGAGTTCTCAGCGACGATCTTTACTTCGGTTGGTACTGGAACAGCATTCGGGTGGTACTGATCGCCATTCCCCTGCGTGGTTTTTTCGTCACGATCGCCGCCTACGCCTTCGCCCGTCTGCGATTTCGAGGAAAGAACGCCGTCTTTTTGATTTTCATGTCCACGATGATGATCACCCCGGAGGTAACGATCATTCCCCGCTACCTGTTGTACAAGTCGATGCATATAATCGACACGCAGTGGGCCCTGATCCTGCCGGCTACCTTCGACGTGTTTTTCCTCTTTATGCTGCGCCAGTTCTTTATGACCATCCCCTTTGAGTTGTCCGAGGCGGCCCGTATCGACGGCTATGGGCATTTCAGGATCTACTGCCAAATCATTCTGCCCCTGGCCAAGCCCGCACTGATAACCATGGTCCTGTTCACCTTCATCTGGCTGTGGAACGACTACGTGAATCCCTTTGTCTTCATCAATACGATGAAGAAGCAGCTGGTCACCGTTGGGCTGCAGTTCTTTCAGTCCAGGGAAGGAGCCAACTACGCTCTGCAGATGGCCGGAGCCACTTTCGCCGTGATTCCGACGATCTTCATGTTCACCTTCACCCAGAGGTACTTCATCCAGGGCATTACCTCCAGCGGCATCAAAGGGTAGATCATCACTACGGAGCCAAGGAATTGACCATGGAAAGAAAAAAGTCGAATCGAACAGATAAACACCTTCCGATCAATTCCAAGCTTCCCCATCTTATTTACGGCGCGGACTACAACCCCGACCAATGGCTCGACCGGCCCGATCTACTCGAAGAAGACCTGCGGCTGATGCGGGTGGCCGGCTGCAACACCATGACCCTCGGGATATTTTCCTGGGTAGTTCTGGAACCCCGGGAAGGGGAGTTTAATTTTTTCTGGCTGGACCGGATCATGGACGATCTGGCCGGATCGGGTATCTTTGTCATCCTGGCCACGCCGACTGCTGCAAAACCTGCCTGGTTGGCCCGGAAGTACCCGGAGGTGCTCCGAGTAACTGCAGATCGCAGGCGGCGGCTGCACGGATTGCGTCACAATCACTGCTTCACTTCCCCGGTGTATCGGGAACGGGCCGGGATCATCAATCGCAAGCTCGCCGAACGCTACGGGAGTCATCCGGCCCTCATGATGTGGCATATCTCAAACGAGTACGGGGGGGAGTGTCACTGCCCGCTCTGTCAGGAAGCCTTTCGGAGGTGGCTGCGCAGGAAGTACGACGACAGCTTGGACAATCTCAACCGTGCCTGGTGGACCGCTTTCTGGAGTCACACCTACACCGATTGGCAGCAGATCGAATCCCCCTCCCCCATCGGCGAATCCCTGCTTCACGGTTTGACGATCGACTGGAAGCGCTTCGTGACCGACCAGACAATCGATTTTCTCAGATCCGAAGTTGCACCAATTCGGGAGATCACGCCGGATATTCCGGTTACCACCAACTTTATGGGCACCTACCCCGGCATCAACTACTGGAAGTTCAGCAATGAGCTGGATGTCATCAGCTGGGACAGCTACCCCTGCTGGCATTCCAACGGCGACACGATGGACTGCGGCCATCCCTCGGACCGAGAGGGAAGAGATTGGAAAGTGGCGGCGGACACGGCATTCGCCCACAACATCATGCGTTCCTTGAAGAGGGGCAGGCCGTTTATGCTCATGGAGAGCACCCCCAGCGTGAGCAACTGGCATCCCGTGCACAAGCTCAAGAGACCGGGGATGAACCGACTGAGCTCGTTGCTGGCCGTGGCCCACGGCTCGGATACGGTGCAGTACTTCCAATGGCGAAGAAGCAGAGGCAGCAGCGAAAAGCTCCATGGGTCGGTGGTGGATCATTCCGGTAGCGAGCACACCCGCATATTCCGGGAGGTTGCCCAGCTCGGATCCGAGCTGAAGAAATTGGATGATCTGGTTGGCACCACCGTACCGGCGGAAACCGCCATTATCTACGACTGGGAAAATCGCTGGGCGATCGACGAGGCCATGGGACCGGTGTACAGGAG
The DNA here is from genome assembly GCA_964520025.1 of uncultured Spirochaetaceae bacterium. GTDB lineage: Bacteria > Spirochaetota > Spirochaetia > SZUA-6 > DRHE01 > JAFGQJ01. Next base: position 2,465 of record CAZFMD010000113.1, on the reverse strand, counting down.
AGACAAACAGTACGAACAGACTTGCAAGAATCACCACTACTCTCTCTGGGCTCTGGGTATTCCCACCGATGTCATCAGCGCGGGATGTGACTTCTCTCCCTACCGGCTTGTCATTGCCCCAATGCTGTACATGGTCAAAGAAGGCGTGGCCGAACGCCTGGAGTCTTTTGTCCAGCAGGGGGGAATCCTCACCTGCACCTACTGGAGCGGAATCGTGGACCAGAACGACCTCTGCTTTCTAGGGGGCTTTCCCGGCCCACTGAGGAGGGTGCTCGGCATCTGGGCCGAGGAGATCGACGCCCTGTACCCTCAGGAGCGTAACCGCCTGATCATGGAAGCAGACAACGATCTGGGAATCAGCGGCGAGTACGAGCTGAGAGACTTCTGTGAAATCATCCGCGCCGAATCGGCGCACGTGCTGGCCAGGTATGCGGGAGATTTCTACAGAGGCCAACCCGTCCTGACGGCCAACAGCTTCGGCAGGGGAAGAGCCTATTATCTGGCCGCAAGGGCCGAGGAGCGCTTTCTGAGAGATTTCTATGTCTCCCTCGCCGACAAGTGTTCCTTGAAAAGGGCACTGAACGTGGACCTTCCCGAGGGGGTGACCGCCCAGCTGCGAAGCGACGGCCGCCGCGATTACATCTTCCTGCTCAACTTTACGCAATCGCCGCAGGCGGTCGATCTGGGTGAGAGGGTCTTCCGGGAATTGCTCAGCGGCACTGAGGTTGCCGGACGGATCGATCTGAAACCCTTCGATGTGAAAATCATCACCTAGTAGCCTTCGATGAGCCCGACCCGTGTCAAAACGAACATCCTGCTGATACTCACAGACGACCAGGGCGCCTGGGCCCTGGGTTGCGCCGGCAATGAGGAGATCCGCACTCCCAACCTCGACAGGCTGGCTCGGGAAGGTATGCGTTTCGACAACTTTTTCTGCACATCCCCGGTCTGCTCGCCGGCCAGGGCCTCTCTGCTGACCGGGAAGATTCCCTCCCAACACGGAATCCACGACTGGATCCGGCATGGTGATGTGCCCGTCGAGTGGGGAGAGAGAGGCCCGGTTATCCGCTATCTCGCCGATACAACCGGATATACGGACATTTTGGCCGCCAGAGGCTACACCTGCGGGATCAGCGGCAAGTGGCACCTGGGGGACGCGCTGCACGCCCACATGGGCTTCTCCTTCTGGCAAGTCCATGCCCAGGGCGCCGGTCCCTACTACGGGGCTCCGCTGATCAAGCACGGCAGGATCGTCCACGAGCCCCGCTACGTCACCGATGCGATCACGGAGAACGCCCTGGCTTTTCTGAAAACACAGAGGAACTCCGACGCTCCCTTCTATTTGAGCGTCCACTACACCGCCCCCCACAGTCCCTGGGACAGGGCGAATCACCCTGCCGAGCTCTACGACGAGTACATCGACAACTGCCCCTTCAAAAGCGTCCCCGTGGAGCCTATGCACCCTCGGCAGATCAACACCGCCCCCTACGGAGAGGGACAGAAGCGTCGGGAGCTGCTGAGCGGCTACTTCGCCGCGGTAACTGCCATGGATTCGGGGGTGGGACGAATCCTGGAGGAGCTGGAAACCATGGGAGCCCGGGACAGCACTCTGGTCTTCTTCACCGGCGACAACGGTATGAATATGGGGCATCACGGGATCTACGGAAAGGGCAACGGCACCTTCCCTCAGAACATGTACGACACCTCGGTAAAGGTTCCGGCCATCTTCCGTCTGCCCGGGCGAACTCCTGCGGGCGTGGTATGCCGCGATCTGCTCAGCCAGTACGACTTCCTGCCGACCCTGCTGGATTTTCTTGCCATCGATAATCCCGATGAAGAGCAGCTGCCGGGACGGAGCTTCGCGCCTCTGTTGAGGGGAAAGACCTTGGGACAAAAGCCGGTCGTAGTCTTCGATGAGTACGGACCGGTTCGCATGATCCGCAGCGAACGTTGGAAGTACGTACACCGCCATCCCTACGGCCCCCACGAGCTGTTCGATCTTAAAAAGGACCCGGAGGAACGGAGGAACCTCTATGGGGATGCGGCGAACGCCAAGCGGGTGGCCGAGCTCAAGGGTGAGCTGGACAGCTGGTTCCACCGCTATGCCGATCCGGCTCTGGACGGCAGTCACGAGGGGGTAACCGGCAAGGGACAGCTCGGTTTGGCCGGTCCCGCCGGCAGAGGGCGGAAGGTGTGGGCCGACGATTGGCACTACCTCGGAGAGGGACCTTCGAAGAAACCTACGGTTGTCGACTACTAGATCGGAAGTTGTTTCTGTTATTGCGAGCCAATCGGATTGAACGGGAAGCGGGTATGCGAAACGATAACGGCTACAACCGGTAGCGGCGTCCCTCATCGAGCATGAGCAGGTAGTTGTCCAGAGGAATGTAGTTGGCCACGGTGTTGCCCGTGCCCAGGCAGTAGCCGCTGCCGCGATCTTCAGACGTACAGGCATCCAGAGTCTC
>CAZFMD010000112.1:5371-10002 GCA_964520025.1 uncultured Spirochaetaceae bacterium | reverse complement strand
TATACAACCGGCAGCCGGCCGCTCCCCGTTTCACCACAACGGTGCGGGGACCTGAACGCCCGGTTGCATCGGCCGGTACGGTGGGACCAGTAGGCGCGGCTGGGTCGGATTTCCCGTCAAATAGGGGGCTTAGTGCCGAGGGTAGCAAATCCTCCATGCCGGTGCGGGACAGTTCTTGAAGTTCTTCTTCGGTGAGCAGCAGAACGTCGCTGCCGGTCAGCGCTGCTCGCTTCGCTCCCGACGGTAGCCCGGCAAACGCCGGTCCCGGATCGAAGAAACGGGGAACTCCTCTCCGCCCCGCAGCTTCCAGGGCCGCCAGGGCCGGCTCCCTCAGCCGCGTTTCGGCCAGGCTGTAGCCGGAGGCGAACAGGGCGGCGGCTCCGGCCACCGCTTCGGTTTCCCGAGCGCCGAAGGCGAGCGGCTTTCCCCGCCCGTACGAGCCGACAAAGCTGTGCCTGCCGCGGCTGTCCACCAGTACAAGCGCCACGGTGGTGGTTCCTTCACGGCGGATCAGGGACACGTCGACTCCCTCGCTCTCCAGGATTCGGAATACCTGTTCGCCCCAGAGATCCTCTCCCAGGGTGCCCAGGGCCACGGCCGCGGCACCCAGGCGGGCGAGAAGTATCAACAGGTTGGCGTTGCCCCCGGATTCCAGGCTCATCTGCTCGGCAATGAGAAAATCATCTGCCCGGATCGGTAAATCCGGCACTTCGACGATCAGATCCGCTGTCAGATCACCGATGGAAACGACACGCGGATCGGCAGGGTTCATCCCGGCTTTCCCTTCAGGTTCCGCTCGGCCAGCCGGCTCAGCTCCCCAGCCACACCCTCGAAATCCAGCTCGGGATTCGCACCGCGAAGCTCCGCGACCATCTGAGGGGGAAATGCGCCGGCTCCTCTCCAGGCTCCGGCCACCGCGCAGGCCATTGCGGCCACGGTATCCGCATCCCCGGACAGGGCGGCGGCGTAGCGGGCGCAGAGAAGGGGATCGCCCCGGGCCAGGGCCAGGATGCCGAAGGCGCAGGGCACGGCATCGGCGGCGGCCAATGTGGCGCCTACCAGATCGTAGAGGTCGCGTATGCGCCTGATCAGATCATCCTCATCCGCTTGATCCGCATCCCGCACCAGCTCCAGGGCCAGGTCGATCTTGCGGGAAACACTGGCTCCGAACCAGGGCCTTCCCAAATACCTTCCTTCTACCGCGGCCCGGCGGCCGGCATCGAGTATCTGTTCCAGGGTGATTTGCGGTTTCAACGCCTCGGCTATGGCTCCGGCTACGGCTGCTGCTGCGGATACGGCAACGTCCGTGAAGTGACTGGGGCGGCAGGTCGCGGCCGCATCCCGCACCGCGGCCGAAGGGTCGCCCGGATGGATCAACCCGACGGGGCTTATGCGCATGGCACCCCCGTTGGTGTCGCCGGTCAACCCGGTCTTTCCGGGATCTACACCCCGCATCAACGCCTGACAGGCCCTGCGCGTGCTGGGGCCCACAAAGGGGGCGCTGTCCCCGTCTACCGCTTTGTACCAGGCCAGCAGGGCCCGGGCCGCTCCCTCAACGGTAATCCCGCCGTCCCGGATGATGCTCGAAGCCAGGACAAAGGCCTGCTCCGTGTCATCGGTAACCCGCGCGGCGGGCAGTCCCTCGTGGGCCGGGTGCCCTTCAGGACCGGGATGAAAAGCGGTGATCCATCCACCGTAGCGTTTCCAGGTTTCCTCGGGATGAAGCAGGGCGGGCATGGCAAAGGCGTCGCCGAAGGCCTGGCCCAGCAATCCGCCCAGGATATGTTCGTAGAGTACGTGGGGCATGGGGAATTGTACTCGAAGAGAGGTGAAAAAGAAAACAGCTGACAGGCGACGGTTTCAGTGGCACGCAACAGTTGCACAAGGCTCGCCGCCTGTCAGCAAACATTCATGGTAAATGATTTATATAGTGTATTTTTTATATAATAGTAAAATGATAAACAACAGGCACAAAGTCAACAAAAACTTTCCGTCGGTCGCAACTGCACCCCACACTCTACAGTGTAAAGATCTTTCCCGGATTGAGGATCCCCTTAGGATCGAAGGCTCTCTTTATCGAGCGCATCAGCTCGATGTTGGTTTCGCCGATGTTGTTGATCAGGTAATCCCGCTTGGCCAGGCCGATTCCGTGCTCGCCGGAGATATTGCCCTTGCGTTGGATCACATCATCGAAAATCTCCCGGCGCACCGCCTCGTGCTTGGCCGACCACTCCGGGATCTCCTCCCCGATCACCCCCTCTTCCAACCGATTGCGCATGAAGTTGGTGTGCACATTGCCGTCCGCAGCGTGCCCGTAGGTGGGCAGGGGGATCTGATACTTCTGCTCCAGGGTATGGACAAACTCCACGTGGCCGGCGATCTGGGAACGGGGCACGCAGACATCGAAGAGCTCTACGGTGCCCGGACGAAGCGCCTCGTAGATCATGCTGCGGATAGCGAGGATCTCCTCCTGCTTCTCCCTGTTGTCTGCAAGCAGGATGTCCAACGCTCCCTGCTGCTCCAGCACCTCTCCGATCGCCTCGGCCTGGGCGAGCACCAGATCCTCATCCGGCCCGTCGAGCATGAGAAGCAGGGAGGCCGGGCCCTGCGAGGCGGGCCAGTTCTTCTTTAACAGACGCTCGGCACTGGCGATGGCCGACTGCTCCACAAACTCCACGGCAAAGGGGATAATGCCCCGGTTCAGCACGGCCGGAACACTCTCGATGGCCGCGGCCACGGTCTGGAAGGGAGCCAGCAGGGTTTGGATCGAGCCGGGCTTGGGAAGCAGAGCCAGGGTGACTCGAGTGATGATACCCAGAGTCCCTTCAGAGCCGATCATCAGTTCCATCAGGCTGTAGCCGGTGCTGGACTTCATGAAGTTCCCGCCCAGCTCAATGATCTGCCCCGATGCCAGCACCACCTGCATGCCCAGCACGAAGCGCTTGATCGTCCCGTACTTCACAGCCCGGGCGCCCCCGGCATTGGTGGCCACCATGCCCCCGGCCATGGCGCTCTCATCCCCCGGATGGGGCGGAAAGAACAGACCGATCTCCTCAGCTGCCGCGTTTATCTGATCAAGGGTGACCCCGGCCTGAACCGTGAGGGCGTAGTTGGCCGGGTCCGCCTCCACCACCTTGTTGAGCCTCTCCAGAGAGAGGACGATACTCTCGGTATCGGGAACACAGGCCGCGGCCAGTCCGGTCCCGCCGCCCCGAGCGGTTATGGGAACACCGGTCTGCGCGCAGAGTTTCACGATCTCGGCTACCTGCTGTTCCGTGGACGGCCTGACCACGGCCTTTGGTATCTGGAGGTAGATCTGAAGGGCGTACTCGTCGTGCCCGTAGGCTTCCAGGTCCGCCTCCTCCACCAGAACACCATCAGAGCCCACGATATCGGCGGCTCGCTTCAACCAATCCTTGTCTACAGACATTGCTTGTTCCTTCCTACCCGGAAAACGCCTCGATGGCGGCCTGCAGTTCCGGGTGGGTCTCTGCATATTCTTCCAGGCTGACCTTCCTGGCCACCGCTTCCCAGCCCTGCAGCAGGCTGGCGGCTCCCGCCCCGGGCCCCTGGGGGTGTCCGAACACGGCCCTGCCGGGAACGATACCGAAGTCCACTGTCTTCAGCCGTTCGTACAACCGGACCGTAGAGCCGGCCCACTGGCTGCCGGCCGGCACGGGCAGACAGGGCTTCATATCCCCCATCGGCTTCAGACACTCCTCGACGCTCTGAAGCACTTCCCTGTCCGGCGTCTTCATGCGGCTGCCGAAGCCGGGGAAGATGACCGCGTCGAATCCCACCAGTCGCTGAAGCTTGGTTATCAGTTTGGAATGTACCCCGTGATAGGGGGCGCGGGTCAGCGGGGCTATGAAGTCAAAATGGGCCACCAGCGGTACCTGGGTGTGCCGGCGCAGCATGCGGATGGCGCTCAACCCCGTAGCCATTCCATTGACCATGACGGCATTGGCACCCCCGGCCACGGCCGTATCGTGGAGCTCCAGCAGGCGGTCGACCTCATCGGTGATATTGGCCAGATAGATCTTCCGCGATCCGGTCTGTTTCTCAGCCCGCTTGCGGGCATCCCCGACCAGCCGGGCCCGGCGTTCCAGGGGCGACCAGGGCACATCGCAGAGCATCTCATCATCCTTGGCGATATCCAACCCCCCCAGAAATGCCTGGTAGGCCAGTTCAGCGAAAGGCTCCGGATCCAGTCCCAGGTTCGGCTTGATCACTCCGAAGAACAGCGGACGATCCTGTACACCCAGCATCTCCCGAAGACCGGCAACTCCGAACTTCGGACCTTCGAAGTTCTCCAGATAGCTTTGAGGAAACTCGATATCGAAGAGCTTGATTACCGATATTCCAGGCGAGTAGTAGGCCCCCTCGCCGCATGCGGCGGTCAGGAGATTGGGCAGACGGGGTCCGAAGTTTCCGTGGGGGTGGGCGATCTTCACCCGGCAGCCGTAGGATCTCAGCTCTCCCGGGGTCAGAAGGGGATAGCTCGGCTTGTCCAGGGTCCGCTCCACCTCCAGATCGATTACCTTGGCTCCGAACCGGGGGCGGAAATCTTCATCCACATCCACCCGCTTCCACTGGGCGGTGGACTGCTCCTGGCACAGATGGGCGGCGGC
>CAZFMD010000112.1:0-5271 GCA_964520025.1 uncultured Spirochaetaceae bacterium | reverse complement strand
ACCCCTCTGCGGGCGCTGGCGCCCATGCGATCCTCATGAGCGGGAAAAATCCCGCCGAACAGCACATCCGGTATGTCGTGAGGGCTCAGGTCGAGGATCCCGGCCAGCCTGCCCTCCTCGGCCAGCTCTTCCATGGCCTGGGCACCGATACCGTTGCAGTGAAAGGCGATCACCTCGTATCCCCACTCCACCAGGAGCTCCCGGATCCGCATGGCGCAGGGTGTGGTAACCCCGGCGGTGGTCACGGCCACCGCAGGCCGATCCTCCAATCCCGTCGCCCCTTCGTTCATCTCCACCATGCCGACGATCGCCCCGGCTCCTTCGGCCAGCACCCGTCGGGTCACGATGTTCAATCCCAGGACATCCGCCACCGAGTGGATGATGGTGATGTCCCGAATGCCCACGAACGGTCCGAAGGGCGCTTGCCCGTTGGCCACAGCCGAGATCATCACCTTGGGCACCCCAAAGGGCAGGGCCTTCATCACCGTGGTGCCCATCACCGTACCCTGGCCTCCCCCCAGGGCAATGATCCCGGCAAGCTCTCCCCGTCTATGTATACCCAGGACCAGTTGCTTTGCTCCTTCGGTCATGGCGCCGATGGCGTAGTTCTTGTCCTTCCTGGCCAGTATCTTCTCGATAGAGGTGCCCGCCGCCGCGGCCACCTCCTGGCGGTTGATTCCAGGCGGGAAGGCCGGCCGCCCCATGATGCCGCAGTCCAGGGTGCAGGCCTCATGGCCCTTGGATTCGATCCGCTGCTTGACGAACTCGAGCTCCTCTCCCTTGGTATCGTGGGTTCCCATCACGATGATCTTCACCGTACGCATCCTCCCCGTACCAGCCAGGCTACCTGAGCGGTCTCCTCCACCAGCTCGGCATGATGCTCGGCCGTAATGATACTCTCCGCCATGGCGAAGATGCCGTGCTTGCTCTGAATGAATGCCCTGACATTCGGGTTCTCTTGCAGAAGGGCTCTCACCCCCTCGACCACCTGTTCATTCGCGTGCCCCTCGATATGCAGGATCGGTATTTCACCGACCTTGTCCCGGGCATGAAAGGCGTGCAAGGGAAGCTCCCCGAACAGTTCCCCGCAGGCGATGGCCCAGGGCGAGTGGCTATGCAGGATGCCGTGAACATCGCTGCGCAGCCTGTAGATTTCCAGATGGGTCTGCAGCTCCCGGGAGGGACGGCCGGAACCCTCGACGACTCGGCCTTCGAAATCCACTGCCACCAGGTTTTCCTCCGTAATCTCGCCAAAGGATGTGCCGCTGGGCTTGATCAGGATGATCTGCTCTCCCGGGGCCCGGGCGCTCAGATTCCCCCCATTGCCGCTCTGCAGCCCGCTTTCATAGGCACGTCGGGCTGCGCGAACCATCTGCTCTCTGAGGGTTTTCAGCTCCGGCTTCATCCTAGGGATACAGGTCCTTTCCCAGCTGGGATGGCTCGTGGGCCAGGAGGATGTGGTCGGCCCGGCGCATCACCTCTTCCATGCTCTTCCAGACCTCGATGATGTTGGCAAAACGCCCGGGAGGTGTGAGGGGCCACCCCTTGTCCTTGTTGGGCTGGAAGTTTTCCTTGAGCAGCACCAGATCACCCACCAGAACATAGACACCCCCCTCTGTCTGCACCTGCACGGCCACGTGGCCGGGGCTGTGCCCGGGGGTGGGAAAGATGCGGATACCGTCGACGATCTCCGCCTCCCCCTCTACCAGGTCGAATGTGCAATCCTCGAAGGGGCAGCCGATTCCCAAAGCCGGGGCTTCATAGGAGTTCCAGTAGAAGGGAATCGGGTCGATGGCGAAGCGGTACTCGGTCTCACTTGCGATGTAGCGTGCCTTTGTGAACCGCTTCATGTTGTAGGTATGGTCCCAGTGCAGATGGGTGAAGATGATCGTTTCGATCTCCTCCAGGCCGATCCCCAGTTTGGTTATCTGCTCGTGGATAGCCTGCCCCGGTTCCTGGAGCCCGTCGTGATGGTACTTCACCGAGTGCTCGGTATCGCTCATTCCGGTATCCACCAGGATCTTGCGACCGCCCCCTTCCAGCAGGAAGGCGAATACCGGATGGTGGATAATCTCCCCGTAGCCTTTTCCGTAGGTTCCGTACAGCCCCTTGTCCAGGTACTGCCAACCGGTTTGTATCTGTCTGATCGTGTAGGTCGTCACCTTCGTTATCCTCTTCTTGTAAAATCAGTATGCAGCGATGAGTTCGACTCAGGCTCCGATCGATTCGCTAAGCGGAAACCTCGGGTACACCGTAGGGCCCGTCCGGCAGGAACAGAACCTCCGGATCCCGTCCCAGGCGTCCGCGCAGATCTTCGATCGCTCCCCGCACCGCCCGCTCGGCCATCATCCGCATCAGCTCAACGTCCGAGTGCTCCTTGGTCCGCTCTTCGGGTGATAACAGATTCATGCCGGCGGTTCCCGGCAGAAACGAGTACTCGGGCTCCGGGATATCGAGACTGCAGTAGATGAGGTTTTCCTCCACCCCGATCACTTCCAGCACCTTGCCCCATATCTGGGTTTCCCACTGATCGTGGGTAAAGGTCCACTCGGGGGATTTAATGGTTTTGAGGAATCCCTTGGCTCCGCTGCGTTTTAGCATCCGGAGGGAATGCTTGTAATCCCCGCTGCCTACCGGGTCGGGATCGGTATGCCGGGTGACCAGCACGATCGTCCCACCGGGTTTTACCGCCCGGGATGCCTCGGTAGCGGCTTTGGCCGCCTGGTAGTGGTTTACCGCCACAAAACCGCCTGGAATGATCACAAGGTCGTAGCGTCGCTCCAGGGGAATAACGACGTACTCCCGAATCTTGGCCACCGCGGCCCGATGGGTGCTCCTGATGTTGCCGCTGTACACCCCGGTGAGCCTCTTGGCCGAATCCAGGGTGACGTTCACCGCAAAGTCGCAGCCTGCCAGCTCCGCCGCCTGCTCCGCCTCCTCGCTGCAGGGGTTTCCGTCCAACACGAGGTCGGCAGATGCCGGAGATTCGATAATCTCCGGGCCGTGGAAGATCCTCAAGGTCTCCTTGCTGACGATACCGGGGCAGATCGCCTTGCGGCCTCCGGAAGCTCCGGCCAGAAAGTGACTCTCCACCAGGCCGGTGACGATCTTCAGATCCGCCTCCACGTACAGCCGGTTGATCCGCACGGGGGAACCGCGCCTGGTTTCTCCGACCAGGACCAGATCTTCCGCCCTTTCATAGTCGTGGTTGATCACCGGCACTTCGAATCCCGCCCGGGAGATCCCCAGCATGGCCTCGATCTCCGCCTGACTCATATCCCGGTGCGAGCCCCCGCCGATCAGAATGGTTATCCTCTCATCGGGAAACCCCGCTTGCCGCAAGGTTTCCAGCAGCGGGATGAGGATTCCCCCATCCCCCCGGTAGGGCACCGGGCGGGTATTATCGGAGACAACCACCACCGCGGTGGCGCGGGGATTGGCTGCCAACCGGGAGCGGGCCAGCTCGGCCAGGGGCGGGCTGTCGATCGGCTGTTCGAAAGATTGCCGGATCGCCGCCGCCGGGTCGGAAAGAGCCGTCGCCGCTCCCATGGCCCCGACCTCGCAAGCAGCGGGTACCTCGATCGTCAATGTATCCGGTCCGTATTCTATGTGGATTCGAGACATCCCCTTGTTTTCCTCCTTGAGGCTAGTGGGTCTTGTCCAGGGGCGGCACGGTGACCGCGTAGTAGATGCACTCCAGATCTTCGTCATTGACAACCGAGTGGGTTTCTCCGGCCAGAACCAGGATGGCATCCCCCTCATTCAAGGTAGCCTTGAGCTCTCCGTGCGCATAGAACTTCATCGTACCCTGGATCATGTAGAAGACCTGATCTGAGTGCTCGTGAACCTCGTCATTGCTCCCCGCCCCCTTCTTCAGGGTGGACAGGGTGATGTTGGCCTTCTTGCAGCCACCATCCGGGTTGAAGATCACCTGGGTGGTCATTTCGTAATGGTTGAAGGGGGTGTACTTCTCCCCGCTTCCGTTTCTGTATATTTTCATATCGCCGTCCCGCCTATCCTTTTTCTCCCTGCTGCTTCAGATAGTAGTCCTTATCGTACCAGGTTGTCTCAAGAAGCGTACAGCCGATCTCGGTCCCGAAGGGTCCATGAACCACACCGGCGGGTCGCAGTCCGTAGTATCCTTTTGTATAGAGGGTATTGGTTCCGTAATCGATCATGTGCCCTTCCAGCATCAACAACTCTTCCCAAAAGGGGTGTTTCAGGGCCTTGTCGAATTTAAAGCCCGGCTCGAAAATCACGATCCGGGTGTAGGCGCCGGTTTCAGGATCCAAGCTCAGCAGCTTCTCCTTGATTCCGGGGATCGGCCCCCCCCGCTCTTTTCCTACTTCCCCCCATTCGTAGTCGAAGACCGTACTTCTCATGTCCGCGTTGGTCGCTGGTTGTTTTGCCATTCGTCTATTCCTCCTAGTATACAGTTATTTTGATTGCTGTCTCGGGCCGGTTATCGCGACTGGGTAATTCCTTGCCCCTCAGCCCGCCAGGGGCGGAACCGTCAGGATGTATAACACACAGGCCTCCTGGCCTTCATTGCGAAAGGCATGAGGCTCTCCCGCCTCTATGTGGATACCGTCCCCGGTTTGCAGGATTCCAACCTGCCTGCCCGCGGAACGGGCCACGATACTCCCCGACAGGACGTAGAACACCTGATCGGAGCTATCGTGCACTTCCTCCTCCATGCCTCCACCGGCCTGTAGGGTGGACAGATGGATCGTCGCTCGCCGGGAACCGTTTTCCGGACCGAAGAGTTTCAGCGCCTCCATCTTGGCGTGCCCGTCGGGCACGAATCTCTCACCTTGCCCTTTACGTACCACTATCATTTCTAACCCTTTCTCGCGTTTTCCGCTACTTAGATTCCCCCTGTTCAGATTCCTGCTGCAAATACCACTTCTTGTCGTACCATGTGATCTCCAGAACCGTCGCACCCAACTCGATCTGGTACGGCCCGTGCGGTGTTCCCGGAGGCCGAAGACCGTAGGATCCTTTGGTGTAAAGGGTGTCGGTCCCGCAGTCGAAAACGTGTCCTTCCAGAACGAAGATTTCTTCCCAAAAAGGATGCTTCAATGCCCTGTCAAACTTGAATCCGGGTTGAAACAGTACGATTCTGCTGTACGCCCCGGTTTCCGGATCCTCAGATAGAAGCAGCTCCTTGATACCGGGAATCGGGCCGCCCCTCTTCTCTCCGACCTCCTTCCACTGGTAGTCGAAGATCGTGCTGCGCATATCTGCGAACGTAGCCGGTTGCTTGCTCAT
>CAZFMD010000111.1:0-10147 GCA_964520025.1 uncultured Spirochaetaceae bacterium | reverse complement strand
ATTCCAGGATGAGCTCCATCAAAGACCGACTGAAAAGCGTTCGTCTGTTTCAAGACATCGGCGCCAAACAGGCGATCGCCATCTTCGCACCCTTCCTGCTTGTCGCGGTGATGATCCCCGTATTCCGCCTGTTTTCCGGGTTGTTCGGAAACCCAATCTTCGGCTGGTATCTCGGCCTGATTTCGTACTGGCTCACCTGGTGTACGATCCTGCCTCTATGGCTGGTCGGCAAGAAACACCTCAGAGAGATCATCCGTCCCCGCATGCCGAACATCACGGTTGTTCTGCTGGTGCTCTTGCCCGCGGGCATGGCTGCTGTGGCCAAGCTGCTCACGGGCATGGGCTACCACAAACCGGAGCTTTGGGTCTGGTTGCTGTACATTTCCACGGCCTTCGGAAACGGCTTCTTCGAAGAGCTGTTGTGGCGGGGCGTCTATATGGAGCTGTTTCCCAGCAGGAACTTCTACAGAATTATCTGGCCCGGCATCTGCTTCGCCCTCTGGCACTTTGCGCCCGCCTCGGTTTCCGCCAACTCAAACCCCCTGGCCTTGATCATCGGAGCCGGGCTGTTCGGATTCTTCCTCGCCTTCCTGGCAAAGAAGACAGGCGGGATCTGGTGGTGCGTGATCGCCCACGCCCTGGGCGGAATCGTCATGATTCTCTAGACCACAGCCGGCGCCTGACTCTTTCTGCGCGCAAACTCGCCATAGCCCGTCTACCCTCAAGAGGAAGCTCTGTGCCTCATAATGCAGCAACCCGCCACTTGAGGCTTTTTTCTCTTATAAAATTGTTTACATTATAGCCGGGAAACAACAATGAAGGACAAAATCAACATCTGGAGTTTTCAAATCAGCCTGTCCAAGCGGCTGCTGATCTGGGCCGCCGTCAGCACCCTGGCGGGCCTGGCTCTGGTTGTATTTACGGCGGATTTCTGGGACGGCTTCGGCATCCAGATCCTGGCCTGGGGAGTGATCGACGGGTTGATCGCCGGCTTCGGTCTGTGGATGAGCCGAAGAAGCCGCAGCTCGGTACACGGGGCCGAGGATCCGCAGCTGATGGAGAAGCGCGGCCGCAAACTCAGGCGAACCCTGTGGATCAATACCGCCCTGGATCTACTCTATATCTCCGGGGGCATCGTTTTGGCCTTGACCCTCGGTCGCAACAATCCCGCCTGGCGGGGGCATGGCTGGGGGATCGTTCTTCAGGGGGCATTCCTCCTGTTCTTCGATTTGATCCATGCACAGAGCGTACCCCCGGGGATGATCTCCCAACCGCTGCAGGCCTTTACCGACCCGATCCATCAACCCTTCTTCCTCTCCGGAGGCAGGGCCGCCGCGCTGCTGGTTCATGGATTTCCCGGAACCCCGGCGGAGATGCGACCGCTGGCCGAAACCCTGCACGAGCAGGGCTGGAGCGTACAGGGCATTCTTCTTCCCGGCTTCGGTTCCCAGTTCGCCGAGATCCTGGAACGGGGCTACACCGATTGGCTGGAGGCGGTGCAACAGGCCCTGCAGACGCTCAAACAGAGATACTCCCCGGTGCTGCTGATCGGCTATTCCCTGGGCGGCGCCCTGTCCCTGTCAGCGGCCGTCCGGCCCCAACCGGATGGGCTCATCCTGCTGTCCCCATTCTGGCGCCTGGGTACGCCCCTGCAGCGGCTGCTCGGCAGGGCGCTGCGTCCCTTCCTCCCCCGCTACTTCCGACCGTTAGGGAAGATGGATCTTCACGATCCGCAGTTGCAACGGTCCCTGCAGGATTTTTTTCCGGATATCGATCTGAACGATCCGCAGGTGCAAAGCTGGCTTCGGGATCTGCAGGTACCGATATCCGTGATCTACCAGATCTTGAAAACCGGCAAACGAGGATATCGCAGCGCCCGGGGTGTCGGTATTCCCACTCTGGTGGTGCAGGGCGCTGAGGATGATCTGGTGCGCCCGCAGAACACCCAGATGTTGGTCGAGCACCTGTCATCGGCGGATGGTGCCGGGAGCCGGGTACGCTATCTGGAAATTCCCGGCGGCCATAATATAATGGACAGGGATGAGCCGAGCTGGAGTGGGCTCGAACAGGGCCTGATCGAGTTCAGCCGATCCATCCGGGATACCGAAAAGAAACGTGGTTGAGGGAATGATTCGATGATCTTCGTACCTGCTGTCCGGCCTCCGGATTCTCAGGAATCTCAAGGGTACTGGTTCGTGTTTCAGGAGAACCGCATGCTGATTCGGCTGGAGGAACAGCGCGCCACTCCGCCTGTTTGCAGTGAGCTGCAGAGCCTGGGTGTCGAGCCGCTGCGTACGCAGTATCTGGGAACCCTCGGCGACCACGGTTGCTACTCCGCCGAGCTGGCCGCGGAAGTCATCCCCCCGCAGGGGATGCGCTTCGAACAGCTGCGGGGACTCTGGGGCAGCTTGCCGGAACAGCTGTTTTGGATCGCAGGCAGGGCCTTTCAGATCATGGACTGGGACCGGAATCACCAGTACTGCGGCCGTTGCGGCTCCCGGACCAAGGATAGGGAGGAGGAACGGGCCAAGATCTGCCCTCACTGCGGCCTCATCGCCTATCCCCGCATCAGCCCGGCGGTAATCGTGGCCATCACCAGAGGTAACCAGATACTCCTGGCTCGGGCCCATCGCTTCCCGGTTGCCATGTACAGCGTCATCGCCGGGTTCGTGGAAGCCGGAGAATCCCTGGAGCAGTGCGTGCGGAGGGAAATCGCGGAGGAGGTGGGTATCACCGTGAAGAACCTGCGCTACTTCGGCTCTCAGAGCTGGCCCTTTCCCAACTCGCTGATGGTCGGCTTTACCGCCGAACACGAGCAAGGGAAGATACGCATCGATCCGGCGGAAATCGTGGATGCCCGCTGGTTTACGGTGAAGGATCTGCCCCGCATTCCCGACAAGGTGAGCATCGCCCGACGGCTGATCGACTGGTTTATCGAACAGCAGCCGGACAAATCGGAGGATACCCGCCATGCCTGAGGATAAAAAAAAGCGCTGCTCCTGGTGCGAGGGGGCGGAGCTGTACCGCCGCTACCACGACGAGGAGTGGGGCGTGCCTGTCCACGACGATCGCAAGCACTTCGAGTTCCTGGTCCTGGAGTCCGCCCAGGCGGGCTTGAGCTGGTCTACCATATTGAACAAACGGGAGAACTACCGCAAAGCCTATCGCGGTTTCGACCCGCAGACCGTGGCCCGCTTCGGCGCGCGGGACATCCAAAGACTGCTCTCCGATGCCGGTATCGTGCGCAACCGCCTGAAGATCGAATCGTCGATAAACAACGCCAAACGCTTTCTCGAGATCCAGCGGGAGTTCGGCAGCTTTGACGCCTACCTCTGGAACTTCGTGGGAGGCTCGCCGGTGGTGAACCGCTGGAGGTCCCTCGCACAGATCCCCGCCAACACCGAACTGTCCGACCGTATAAGCCGGGATCTGAAAAAGCGGGGATTTCGCTTCGTCGGTTCCACGATCATCTATGCCCATCTTCAGGCAGTGGGGGTGGTGAATGACCACCTGGTCAGTTGTTTCCGCCACGGCGAGCTGGCAGGCAAGGCTCTATAGAGGGCGGGAATCTCACTATATGAAATTTGCTTTTCGTTTTTCTCTTGAAAGAGCGGAATACAGCGTATATGATTGCCAAAGTCGCCTTAACGGGCGCTTTCCTCTCGATAGAGAACTTATAACGAGAATCTAAGCATCTATTTACTAGTTTTGGAGAGCAACGAATGAGCAAAGAGGTTTTGGTTGTTGCCCTGGGCGGAAATGCCATCAAACAGGCGGATGAACGGGGCACCACGGAAGAGCAGTTTCACAACGTCGACGTCACGGCAAAACAAATAGCCAAGATTGCCCGGGCCGGATACCGCCTGGTCGTTACCCACGGAAACGGACCTCAGGCCGGAGCGCTGCTGATTCAGCAGGAGGAGAGCGATGCCCTGGTACCGGCACAAACCCTGGCTATCTGCGGCGCCATGACCCAGGGCCAGATCGGCTGGATGATGCAGAACAGGCTCAGTTTTCATCTGATGCGGGAGAGCGTGGATACACCGATCTGCACGGTGGTCACCCAGGTAGAGGTCAGCGACCAGGATCCGGATTTTCAGGATCCCAGCAAGCCGGTGGGACCGTTCTACACCAAAGAGGAGGCTCTCCACCTGGCCGAAACCAAGGGCTACGTGGTCAAAGAGGTCAAACCGGGCATGGAGAAGAGTTGGCGCCGGGTGGTACCTTCCCCGGAGCCGGTAGATATCGTTGAGGCCGAGTCGATCAACGATCTTCTGAACGGCGGGGTGATCGTTATCGCCTCCGGCGGTGGAGGCATTCCGGTGAAGAAGAACGGAGACGGCAGCTACAGCGGCGTGGAGGCGGTGATCGACAAAGATCGGGCCGGCTTCAAGCTGGCTCAGGCCGTGAAGGCGGACAAGTTCCTCATCCTCACGGACGTGGAGAAGGTATTTTTGAACTTCAACAAGCCGCACCAGAAAACTCTGGATCGACTCACCGTGAAGGAGGCTGAGAGCTTTGCGGCGGAGGGGCACTTTCTGGCCGGATCCATGGGGCCGAAAATCGAGGCGGCCATACGCTTTGTCACATGGAGCGGAAAAGAAGCGATCATCACCTCTCTGGACAAGGCTCTGGAGGCGACTGAGGGAAAAAGCGGCACCCACATCGTTCCCTAGGACCCCGTCGTTGCTGCACTCCCCCGGCTCGAGTTGGGTTTTTGGATCATGATTGACAATTTCTCCTGGATTATCCATGACAAACTCGCCGGATCCGCTATCCCGGATGAGGCGTACGGCGGCAGGGGCTCCCTGTTCGGCGCAGCCGGCACGCAAGCCACGGATCTGGCCGATCTGTACGGCCGGGGGATACGCTGCCTGGTTTCCCTCACGGACAGGGCCCAGGAGCTGGGTCCTTACTGCCGCACCGCCGGTCTGGAATGGCACTACTATCCGATTACCGACTTCGGAATTCCCGACAGTATCGATTCATTTGATAATCTGATCACCACCATCATTGACTCCATGAATCGAAGCAGGCCGGTTTGTGTGCACTGCTTCGCCGGAGTCGGCCGCACCGGCTTGGTACTGTGCTGTACCGTGGGCAGATACCTGCAGCTGCCCGCAGCCCGGGCAATCGCCACGGTTCGTAAGATCCGCTCCGCTCTGGAGACCCGGGAGCAGGGGAGCTTCGTCCAGCGTTACCTCGATCGGTAGATCCTCGATCGGTATTGACCCGGGAAATTTTCTGTTTGTTTATACCTTACTAAAATAGTATTATATAGAACACCATACGGTCCCGTTCGTACGATGACGAACGTGAATTTATTATTTATGACAAGATCTGCGGCTGAAACAAGACATAGAAATTATCCTTTCGGCTGCGAAGCGAAGATTGCGATATGTTTGAAACACTCACCTTGGCCGACAAGGAGTATTTGAGCCTCCTCGGTCCCGACGGAAATATCACCGATATCCCGGATCAGACTCCCCTGCTCTCCGACCGGCAAATGCTGTCCGCCTACCGGCTGATGCTGCTGGCCCGCCAGGCGGATGAATGGGCGGTAAGCCTGAACCGTCAGGGAAGAATGGCCACCTATCCCCTGAACAAGGGGCAGGAGGCCAACGCAGTAGGGCCCGTGCTCGCTCTTCGAGAGGATGACTGGCTGGTTCCGGCCTTCCGGGAACTGGGCGCCCTGATCGCCAAGGGAGTTCCCCTCCACCAGGTCTACACGTACTGGTACGGAAACGAACAGGGCAGCCATCTTCCTCCGGAAATCTACCGCACACTGCCGATCGCCATCCCGGTGGGCAGCCAGCCCCTGCACGCGGTGGGCATCGCCTATGCCGAGAAACTGAAGGCAAGCGGGCGCATCGTTCTGACCTTTATGGGCGAGGGAGCCACCTCCCAGGGGGCGGTGCACGAGGCCTTCAACCTGGCCTCCGTGTGGAAGGTAGGCGTGGTGTTCTACGTCCAAAACAACCAGTGGGCCATATCCCTGCCCACGGAAAAGCAAACCGCCAGCCGCACCCTGGCGGAGAAGGCCTGTGCCTACGGCTTCGAGAGCATTCGGGTCGATGGCAACGATCTGCTGGCCGTCTACGCCGCAGCAAGCCTCGGCGTCCGTGTTGCCAGAGAAGAGAATCGACCGGTACTGATAGAGGGGGTTACCTACAGGCTCGGAGCCCACACCACGGCGGATGACCCAAAACTTTATCGGGATGAGGCCCAGGTGGCCGGATGGCTGGACAAGGATCCCCTGATCCGCCTGGAGAAATATCTGCGGGGCAGGGGATTGCTCGCAGAGAAGGATCCGGAGGAATTGGCCGCCGGCGCCCTGAGGGAGGCCAAGAAGGCCTTCGAACGAGCCGAGAGCGAAACGGATCCTTCCCTGGAGGATACCTTCCGCTACACCTTTGCCTCACTGCCCCCGATACTGGAACGCCAGCTGCAGCGCAGGAGACGCTCATGAGCGTTCAGACTCTGGTCGGGGCGGTCAACCACGCGCTCTTGACGGAGATGGCCCTGGATCCGACTGTAATCGTGTTCGGCGAAGATGTCGGCCGGGAAGGCGGGGTATTTCGGGCCACCGTGGGTTTACAGGAAAGCTACGGGGAGGAGCGCTGTTTCGACACACCCCTGACCGAGGGGGGAATCGTAGGCGCGGCCGTAGGCATGGCCGTGGCCGGATTGAAGCCCGTGGTGGAGATCCAGTTTTCCGGTTTTTCCTATCCGGCTTTCGATCAGCTGGTCAACCACGCCGCCCGCTTGAGAAACCGCACCCGCGGCGCCATGGAGGTGCCTCTGGTGGTGCGTATGCCCTACGGCGGAGGCATCGGCGCTCCGGAGCACCACTCCGAGAGTCCGGAATCCCTCTTCGGCCACATTCCCGGTTTGAAGGTGGTCATTCCCTCCACCCCTCATGACGCCAAGGGTCTGCTGATCGCGGCGGTCCGGGACCCGGATCCGGTGATCTTCATGGAGCCCAAGCGCATCTACCGTTCCCTCAAGCAGGAGGTGCCGGATGAGGCTTACACGGTTGAGATCGGCCGCGCCAAAGTGCTTCGACCGGGTGATGATCTCACCCTGGTTTCCTACGGAGCCCAGATCAAGGAAGCCGGCGAGGCAACCGCGGCGCTCGGTCAGCGGGGCGTTTCGGCGGAGCTGATCGACCTGCGCACGATCTATCCTCTGGACCTGGAGACCGTTATCGAATCCGTACGCCGCACCGGCCGGATCCTGGTTGTTCACGAGGGGCCTCAGTCCTTCGGTGTGGCAGCAGAGGTCATGGCCTCGGTCCTGGAGGAGGCTTTCCTCTACCTGGAAGCCCCGCCCACTCGGCTGGCCGGCGCGGATACGGTCTTTCCCCTGCCCCGGGCCGAGCATCACTACCTGATCAGCCCGGAGCGGATCGTGAGCGCGGCTGTGGAGCTGGCCGCCTACCGGCCTTAGTCGCCGCACTGGAGGAATCAGCCTATGCTGTACGATTTCAAACTCCCCGATATCGGTGAGGGGGTTCATGAAGCAAAGATCCTGGAATGGAAACGGGCCGTCGGGGATACCATCGGGGAAGGGGATATGCTGGCCGTGGTGGAGACGGACAAGGTGGTGGCGGAGATCCCCTCTCCCCGGGACGGAATCATCCGCAAACTCGGCGCAGAGCCTGAGCAGCTGATACAGGTGGGAGAGATCCTGGCCCAGATCGAGGTCTCAGTGGAGGAAGGCGTGCCGCCCGAAAGCACTTCCGTGGTGGGAACCGTTGAAAGCTCTTCGACCACGCTGCTTGAAGCGAGCAGCGAAGGGGTGGCCCAGGGCTCATCATCCGTTGCTGCCGAAGATCGAACCGGGAACGCCTGCGCTGACAACGAGGTGTCGAAGCCCAAGGCAACTCCGGTTGCCAGGCGCCTGGCCGCCAGGGAAGGAATCGCTCTCACCTCCCTGCGGGGAAGCGGTCCTTTCGGGCGGATTGTCAAAGAGGACATCCTCAGCGAGATCAGGTCCCGGGGCAACGGCAACAACCGCTCCAGCGGCGGCGGGATGGATCCTCAGAGAGCCCGGTCTCCAATGGGCGAGACCGGCTCCCAAGAGCTCTCAACCCTACGCAGAACCGCGGTTCGGAACCTGGAGGCCAGCTGGAGGATCCCCGCAGCCGAGATTCACGACTTCGCCGTTGTGGATGAACTGGTGGAGGCCCGGGCCGCACTGAATCGTGATACCCAAAGCTCCCCTCTTCCGAAGTTGAGCTTCCTGCCCTTCTTCGTCAAGGCGGCGGCTGTGAGCGTGAAGCGCTATCCCCTGCTCAACGCCTGGTACGACGAAGAACGTCAGACCGTCGATGCCCAGGATAGCGCCAACATCGGTTTTGCCCTCGATTCGGAGCAGGGCCTGGTCGTGCCGGTTATCGCAGAGGCGGACAGGCTGACCCTCTCGGAAATCCAGCAGCTGATCAATCAGCGCCGTAAAGAAGCGGCGGATCGGAATCTGCGCATCGAGCAGCTGCGGGGAGGCACCTTCACGATCAGCAACTACGGCTCGATCGGCGGAACTTACGGACGGCCCTTGATCCTGCCGCCCCAGGTGGCCATCCTCGGCCTGGGAAGGATCCACCAGGCCCCGGTGGCCAGAGATGGACAGCTGGCCGTGGCGACGGTTCTTCCGCTGTCGTTTGTGTTCGACCACCGAGTCTGCGACGGCTCCTACGCCGTGCGATTCTTAAACACTTTCAGCGAGTTGGTATGCAAACCGGTTCGCATTCTGCGCTGACAATCGGGATCACAGCGGGGCGGTGACTGGGCCGCGGCGGGCATCATGCAATCAGGAAACGACGGTAGGCCTCATCGACAGGACCCGGCTCGGCGTCACGAAGAAATTCTTCGATTTGCGAGCGATCCAGGGGCTGGGTGGCGCCTTGCTGCGAAGCGACCATGGCTCCTATGGCACTGGCGAAGCGGCAGGCCTCAGCCAGAGGCTGTTCGTTCAGCAGGGAGTCGAGGAATCCGGCTGTAAAGGCGTCCCCCGCTCCCACAGGATCCTGCAGCTGCACGGCAAAGGCCGGATGATACACCTTCTTCCCGTCCCGGGAAGCGGCAAAGGCCCCCCGTTCCCCGAGGGTAAGGACGATATAGCGTAGATCCGAACGAGCGAACAGGGCCTCGGCAAAACAGCCGGGATCCGGACCGGCCTCTGCCTGCGGCAGCTCGTAGAGCTCGGCAAGGAACTCCGCCTCCCCGTCATTGAGCTTGAGGATATCCGCTCTGCGGATCGATTCCTGGACGCTTTCCCGCGTGTAGCAGTCCGGGCGGAGGTTGATATCCAGCAGCGCAAACCTTCCGTCAAAACCGTCGAGCAGCCCGTAGAGGGTGCGGCGGGAATCCTCCCTCCGCTGGATCAGGGTGCCGTAGCACAGACACTCCGCTCCCGCCACCAGTTCCCGGAGATTTTCAGCCGGCTCGATGAAATCATAGGCTACATCCGGAATGATTCGGTACCGGGGATTCCTCTGTTCGTCGAAGCTGACCTCCACGGTACCGGTGGGGTATGTGGAATCCCTCTGGAGATAGCCGGCATCCAGCCCCAGCTCCTTCACGATTTCCAGGGCCCGGTTTCCCCGACCGTCCCGACCCAAACGGCTGACCATGACACCCCGATGTCCCAGAGAGTTGGCCCGGTACACGAAGTTGAAGGGTGCTCCTCCCAGAACCGCCCCTGAGGGAAGCAGGTCCCAGAGAATCTCCCCGTAGGCTACGACAGTGCGACTCAACAGAATCCCTTTCGGCCTCTATTTATCCTACAAGAATACAGCAATCTTCGAATACAGCCAAACTCAAGATCGCCATCGCTTCCGAGGAGCTTTCGGGCTTGATCAGAACAGTTGATTTCCGCCATTACGCACGTTCTACTATAGTACGAATGTGTTATCAATAGTTGGAACCACCTGTTGACAACCGGAACAGCACCCCCCTACACTCGAGCAGGAGCGTAAAGCTATGCCGTCGATAGACAAGATCCACAGCATCTTCGAGCTACTGCGCACCCACTACAAGAGCGGGCTGACCAACAAGGAGATCAGCCGGGCTCTCAACATCCCGACCTCCACCTGCTACCGCATCCTCGCCTCCCTCAAGAAGTACGACTACGTGTATCAGAACAA
>CAZFMD010000110.1:0-10381 GCA_964520025.1 uncultured Spirochaetaceae bacterium | reverse complement strand
GGGTAGAAGGCGTAGCCGATCCGGTAGCCCGCTCCGGACAGCCCGAAGATGGTGAAGGCGCTGAAGTTGGTTGCCGCCATCGTAAAAAACAACAGCAGCCTGCCCACGCCCCTGCCGGCTAAGAAGAACTCGACCTTGTTCGCAGATGCCCGCTTGCGGAATATGATGCCGATGACCAGGGTGATCGCCAGGTAGACAAGGATGATGCTCAGCCGCTGCCACATACTTTCCTCCCCGTTGTACGGGTCTGGATGGCTTGCTGACAAGCCTAGAGCATAACCCGGGATTCGCTTCGATTCGCAGCTGCAGTATAGCGGTCGTCCAGCTACCTGGCAAGGTATCTGAGGAATCGTTCTTTGACAGTTCCTTCTCCCTCGTGGTACACATTGGGACCATGGACTGTGACAACTACATCAACGAAGAGGTACACAGGCACTACTGGGATCACGACAATACCTGTGCCTTCACCACCCTATCGATTGTCTCCGATCTGTTCGCCAGCCCCCTGGAAGAACCCGTCATGGATGCGGCGCTGGGCATGTGGGGTGCCGGGGGTTATCAAGCTCAGTGCGGCCTGGTGGAGGGAGCACTGATGTTCATCGGGATTCTGGGAAGCCGTCGCGGCCTGAACCGCGATCAGATCTCGAAACTCTGTAGAGGCTTTGCCCGGGGATTCGAAGAGCAGCTCGGCAGCCTGATCTGCAGGGAACTGCGCCCTGAGGGCTTTGCCCCGGACAACCCGCCCCATATCTGCGAGGATCTATCCAAGCGGGCGATCCGCTACACAACCGGCTTTGTTGCCGATGCGTTCGAGCTGCAACCGAAACCGCCGGCGACCGGCGGCTGATCCAAGACTTAAAACGACCCCGATATTCCCAGATACACCCCGATCGAGTGGAAGCTGATGTCCACGTCATCCCCGTACGGAGTCTTTCCGGGTATCCAGCCTGCCAGCTCGTAGAACGGTTCATCCTCAGCTACAGCCACTCCGCCGAACGCATAACGGTAGGCTTTAGTGGCAAAAACCGCTCTGTACTGAACATTAAGATATGCAAGAAGTCTTGGGGATAGGAAATATTCTAATTTGAAAGCCGCGGCCGGGCCGTACATCAGCGCGTTTCCGCCTTCTATTACGAAATTTTTCCGTAGCCATAGATCCGTATTCGTCCAATCTGATGGCAATCCTCCCAATAACGAACCGACATAGATAGGCACCTCAGTGAATTTGATGTAATTATTGTACATTCCGATGATGCCACCTCCCCCTAATGAAACTGTCAGTCCTTTCGACGGTTGATAGACGTATAGAACTGCCAAATCGAGATACTTCTGGGAATATTCGATACTGTACGACGGATGGCTCGCACCGGGGTTGCTTGCAAAGTATGTTATCAACCACGGAGTATTGTCATAATCCGGATCTTCCGGATCAAACTCCCCGTACTGGAACTCGCTCCAGGTTACGTTCATGGATGAGGTGACCTGGAGAAAGCGCCAGGGGCGATAGGAAAATCCGACTCCCGAGTGCACGAAAATCGGAAAGGCCTTGAACTTGTCGGAACGTGGGATGCCGCTAAACGCAATATCCATGCCGGCCAAGGCTTGCAGTCCAAGACCATAGCGGGTGACGTACTCGTACTTGAAGGCCTCCGCCTCGGAAATCAATTCTTCCTTTGCAATCGCTACTGATTGCGCACCGATGACCACTCCGGTTTCCACGTCGATGAGCCGGCCGTTGAGCAGGAAGCTCGGTCCCGACTCGGTGACGCTTCCGGCCATAAGGATCCTGGCGCTGGTCAGCTGTCCCACCTCCACGGTCCGGCTGGTGTCCGCCATGTCGGAGAGAGAGAACTCGATCTCCTCGAGTATCTGCTCCAGGTTCTCCCGCTCGGTCAGAATGAAGTATGTGGAATTGGTGATCTCGCTGCGGATCAGCTCATCCACCACGGCCCCGATCGCGTGCTGCTCGGCCAAAGGGCCGGAGTTTACGAAGGGCACAACCGCCAGGGGAACTTTGAAATACACCTCCTCCCGGTACTCCACGTAGTTCCGGGAAAGTCTGGTGAGCAGGTCGAGCACACTCTGTTGGATGTCGGCAAACAGAGGCGCTCCACCGATTGCGATCAACAGCAACAGAACGATCCAGCGTCGGGTCCACCGTTTCATAACCTTCTCCTTCCCGTCTAGGGTGGGATAAGAATAAACTGGGAAACTGTTATGTGCAACGGAATGGTCCGGGTCAGCTGGAGATGAGAGGAAGAGAACACCGGCTGGTCAGACTCAGGAGCGGGCCAGATATCGCTTCAGCACCTCGGATAGGGATCCGGTCGACAGTTCGTCCGTGAGCAGCGATTGCAGGTCCTCGATCGTATCGATATCCTGAAGCTCCATCCCCACATGGCAGGGTAATCCGAGAGAGCGGGCTTTGTTCAGAGTTTGCCGGAGGACGCGCTCCGTGCTCCACTCGATCCCGTGAAAAACAGCCGCATCGAAGCGTTCCCGCTGAAATCCGATCAGGTAGTAACCGCCGTCGGCCGCCGGGCCCAGGGCCATCGGGAACCTGCGGAGCGCCGAGAAATAGTCTTCCAGCAGATCAGCGTCGATCTGAGGGATGTCCGAGCCGATCAGAACGGCCCGCTCAGCACCTGCTTCAAAGACCTCTTGAAAGGCGCCGCTCATGCGCTGTCCCAGATCCTCTCCCCGCTGAACCTTGAGCAGTCCTCGAGACAGCAGGGACGAGATGGAGGGCGGGCGATCGGGCGGATAGTCCAGTGACTGGTCATCCCGGTCCGGCAGCGCATCGAAGTAGGGAACCACACGATCCCGCAGAGGTTCGAGCCCGGTCAGCAGATCGGCGACCATGGCGATGTAGATTTCCAAAGCACCCCGATCGCCGAGTCGGGCGGCCAGGCGGGTCTTTACATGGCCCGCCTGAAAGCTCTTGAGAAACACAATGACACGATCTGTTGGCCCGACCGGGGTCGCGGCCATCATCTACCGCGCCGCCGGTACATTTTTAACCGTCCCGTTATTTTCGGATTCGACCTTTGAACCGGTCTGTTTCGCTCTGCGAGCACGGATCTTCTTGATCACCAGGGGCACGGCGCTCAACGCTGCCAGCAGAAGCAGGGCAAAGATGATGTTCTTGGGTATCCCTCCCGCACCGATGTCGTTGATCGCGTAGCCGGCGTAGGCGTACACCGCCGAGCCGGGGATGATACCCAGACTGGTGGTCCAGATGAAGGTTCGGGGCTTGATCCTGGTCACACCGGCAAACAGGTTGATCATCCAGAATGGGAACACCGGAATCAGCCGCAGGGTGATCAGGTAGTTGCTTCCGTTTGCCTCGACCTCTCGGTTGAATTTGGACAACTTGTCTCCATACTTGTTCTGAATCATTTCCCCCAGGAAGAAGCGAGCGGCCAAAAACAGGATTGTCGCCCCGACGGTGGCGCCTATGTTGATGTAGATCGTGGCAAACACCACGCCGAAGAAGAAACCGCCGGCTATACTCAACCACATTGCCCCCGGAATGGACAGGGCCACCGCCAGGATATAAGCCGCGATGAACACCAGAACAGAAGCAAGATAGTTCCTCTCGACAAAACCCTGCAGAGCTTCTTTGTTTTCCTGCAGCATCTGGGGATTCAGATAATTCCCCACCGGGGTGAAGCGGATGAGTGAAAATATCCCAGCCACGATCACCACCAGGATTACCAGCCGCAGTATATATTTCTTCATTCCAAACTCCTCAATTGCCGTGTATGTAGCACAGACGCTCGATCATCATTTTATCTTACTCGTTTTGTCAGAATTGTGGCGGTAATAGCCGGCCAGAATCCACGGAGAAACCCCCAGCCGGTAAAGCGCAAACAGCGCGGTGTTTCTGACAAAGTTGACTAAATAGCCGCTTCTCTGCCATCGCCTGGCTGAAGTCAGTACCTTGGAATGAAGCAGTTTCAACCGAGCCCCCTCTCGCTTCAGCCGATCCGTCATGGCCACATCCTCCATGATCGGGATCTGCGCAAATCCCCCGACACGCAGAAAGGTGTCCCGGGTCATGAATATAGCCTGATCCCCGTAGGGGGTGAAGGACAGTCGCTTGCGACCGTTGACGTAGGCCAGCCAGGTATTGAACAAACCGCCGGCTCCGATAACCCCCAAGGCGAAGGCTCCGGCGTCGTAGTGCTTCAGAGTACGGATCACAAGGTCGAGCCCCTTCTCGGGCAGAACCGTATCCACGTGCAGAAACACGAGACACGGCGAGGAGGCGGCTTCGGCACCGGCATTCAACTGCGCTCCCCTACCCCTTTCGGAGACGATCTCGACCAGGCGGAAGGGAAACTCACGCCTGCCGATCGCCTGCAGGGTGGAACCCTGCCCGCCGTCGACCACCACGACCTCGCTGTCCGCGATCCCCCGAAGCCTGGAGAGGTTTTGCAGGCAGATGTTGATGTTCTCCTGCTCCCTGTACACGGGAATGACGATCGAACAGCGGGGGGGGTTGTGCACAGGGATTAGCTTGATCACGGAGGGTGAGTTGTTCGCGGCGGGTGAGTTGCGCACAGGAGGTGAGGTTTTCACGGACGGCTAATTCCTCCGCTCGGGGATGACCCAGATCTTCTCGGGGGGCAAAGAAAACGGCACCCGCCTGCCTTCCAGAACGGCTGAGGAATCTGCGGGCGCGATGATCTCCCACTCCCTGCCGTCCACTTCGATGCGGTAGCGATTGTGCGTACCCATGTAGATCTGCCGTGTTACCGGGGCTGTAAAGCTGTTTGTGCCGATATCACCGAGGAGAATCGATTCGGGACGTATGACCAGGGTGACCGGGCCATCCGGCGCATCCGATTCGACCCGGAACTCGCCGACGTTGCTGGAAACCCTTCGATTCTCCATGAATCCACTCAGAAAATTGTTGTTCCCGAAGAAGGAAGCGATCCTGCGGCTGGCCGGTTTTTCGTAGAACAGCTTGCTCTCCCCGATCTGCTGGATCCGCCCGTCGAACATCAGGGCGATCCGATCGGCCAATAAAACCGCCTCCTCCTGGTCATGGGTCACGAAAATCGTGGTGACTCCGAGGGAACGTTGTGTGGACAGAATCAGCTCCCGCATCTCATCCCGAAGATGGGCATCGAGGTTTGACAGCGGTTCATCAAGGAGAAGCACCTTGGGTCGCAACACCAGAGCCCGGGCCAGAGCGGCTCTCTGCTGCTGTCCCCCGGAGAGCTGGGAAGGCTTGCGATCCCGTAAATCCTCCAGGCCCATCAGGTTCAGCATCCGGCCTACCCGCCCGGCAATCTCCGCCTTGGACAAACGGCGCATGCGCAGCCCGAATCCGACGTTCTCCTGGATACTCATGTAGGGAAACAGCAGGTAGTTCTGGAACACCATCACCGCCTCCCGGCGCTCCGGTTTGACGTCGGTGACCTTGCTCTCATCGAAATAGATGTCCCCGGAGGTGGGCCTCAGCAGTCCTGCGATCAGCTTCAGGGTGGTCGTCTTGCCGCACCCGGAAGGGCCGAGCAGGGAAACCAACTCTCCCTTCCGTATGGAAAAATCGATGCCGTCCACCGCCGGATGGGGTGAACCCGAATAGTTGTGGCTTAGTTGTTGCAGCGTAACGGAACTCATAGTCTTCCAAAACCTCCCATGGCTCCGGATTCTCCGGACAGATAACGGGATGTAAATACCAAAATCAGGATAGCCGGGGCCAGGAAAATGATACACAACGCCGCGGTCACGGCGTTGTCCCCGGCGGCGGCAAAGGCAAACAGCAGAACCGGGAGGGTGATCACCCTCCCGCCGCCAATCAGCACGGTGAGGATATACTGGCTCCAGGATATCAGGAATACGAACAGGGATCCGGTGACGACCCCCGGTAGAATGGCGGGAAGAGTCACATGGATGAAGGTACGGATTCTCCCGGCGCCGAGGGAGAAGGCCTGTTGCTCGAACTCCACGTTGTAATTGGCAAACACGCCGGACATCACCATGATCATATACGGCAGACTGGGCAGCAGATGCACCAGGGCAACCCCGTACAGCGTATCCACCAACCGGAGCTTGATGAACAGAACGTGGATGCCCATGGTCACGGCCAGGCCCGGAACGATGATCGGCGCCAGGATCAGGAACTCGAGAATCGCCTTGCCCTTGAAGCGCTGCAGTCCCAAAGCCCTGCCTGCCGGGATCCCCAGCAGGGCCGCTGAAGCGGTGACCAGTCCGGCGATCAACAGGCTGTTGGCCAGGGCGCCGAGGACCTTGGAGAAGGGCGAGCCGATGTACGCCCATGCCCTGCCGCTCAACTCGGAAGGTAGGATTTGCGGAAAAAACCAGCTGTGACTGACCGACCACACACCCAGGGGAATGATCGGCAGCAGCACCGCCCCCACGATGGCGGCAATCACGATCCGGTGCGCCGCCCGGCTACAGGCCGGACAGCCCTTCAAAGCCCGCCGATCGCCGATCATGCAGACCTCCGAACCAGGCGCTCGGAAATACGCCTGTAGACCACGACCAGGATCAGAACGAACAGCGCTATGAGAATGCTCATGGCCATGGCCTGGGGCCGGGCATCAAGATCCACGTCGACGTACATTCTGTAGGAAAGCACGGACAGCATGGCCGGATAGCTCTTGCCGAGCAGAAAAGGCACTTCGAAACTGCTGAAGGTGTAGGCGAAAATGATGATCGAGCCCGGTAGGATGCCGGGAATGATCAGCGGCAGCAGTACGTGGCGGAAAGTCTGCCAGGAATTGGCTCCCAAGGTTCTGGCCTGCTCTTCGTAGTCGCTGCCGATCGACTGCAGAACGGCAAG
This sequence comes from uncultured Spirochaetaceae bacterium, assembly GCA_964520025.1. Lineage (GTDB taxonomy): Bacteria > Spirochaetota > Spirochaetia > SZUA-6 > DRHE01 > JAFGQJ01. Next base: position 3,561 of record CAZFMD010000110.1, on the reverse strand, counting down.
GGCGATCAAGCCGATGAAGGGCACCTCCTTCCAGATATAGACCAGAATAATCCCGACCCCCAGGTCATCGAAGACCAAAACGGGGAATTGGGAAGAATCACCGATCAAGCCGATCCGATACGCTCCTCTGGCCAGCAGTCCGCTCTGGGACACGAGCATCATCATTCCCACGGCCACGACCAGGTGCGGTATGGTCAGGGGAAACTGGTAGAGGAAGGAGACGAGCCGCTTGCCCACGAAGTGCTTCCTCAAGCTCAGGGCCGTTATCACCGCCAAGGTCACCGCAGCACCGGTTGCGGTCACCGACACGAAGAGCGTCAGCAGGACGGAGGGCAGGAAACCGGGGCTGCCCAGCAGCTCGAGGTAGGCGTCCAGACTGAATCCATAGGCCCCGATAATGGGCATGTAGCCCAGGCTCTGGGACAAACCCAGAGCCAGTCCCCCGGCAAACAGAACCAGAATCACAACCAGTGCCGGGGCAAGCAGGATCAGCAGGGACAGCCCTCTGTTCATTACTTCTGCAGCACGTTTTCGGTCCAGCCCTTCTCGATCGCCTCCAGCCAACTTGCCTGGAGTTCCGGAATCTTGTGGCTGGTAAGCACATCCGGAGGCAATACCGAGGGCGGGCGGGGCAGGCTCATGAACTTCTCCTTCCATTCCCGAGGCAGATCCCCAACGTTCAGCACCGTCAAATCACCCCAAACCTCGGGGCGGCTCTTCTGGTACTGTGCGGCCGGATCCAGCAGCAGGTTCGCCAGGACCATGGCCGCTGCCTTGGAGGAGGAGTTGTAGGAAATCGCCACGTAGTGGGTGTTTCCGATCGTCCCGGAATCGAAAACCAAGGTCCGGACGCTCTGCGGATAGCGACCCTGGGCAACCAGGCTGGCCGCACCGCTGGGATTGTAGGAAACGTCGAAGTACACCTCGCCGTTGGCCAATAGATCCTGAAGCTTGGTGTGAGTCTCCGGATAGGTTTTGCCCTCCCTCCAGAGATAGGGTTCCAGATCGTTGAGCAGGCTCCAGAGCTTCGGGGCAACGGTGTCGAACAGCTCCTGGTCAAAGGGCCCGAGAAGCTTCTCGTAGCCACCGGCCACGTAGTAGAACAGATGACGCACGAATACCGAACCGGTGAAGTCCGGAATCGCCGGGTAGGAAAATTTCCCGGGATTGGATCGGATCCAGTTGAGCAGCTCTTCGACCGTACGGGGCGGTTCTGGGACTTTTGCCGAGTCATAGACCACCACCACCTGGGCGGAGCCGTAGGGAGATTCGTATCCCTCCACGGGATAGCCGAAGTCATTGGCGATCGAAGAATCCGACGTGTCGATGTACTGCATGTTGGGAAGACGATCAGAATAGGGTCCGAACAGCAGCTGTGCCTCCCGCATCGTGCGGAAGTTTTCGCCGTTGATCCACATCAGGTCCACAGAACCGCGGCTGTCCCGACCGGCCTGCTTCTCCCCCAATACCTTGTTCACGAAGGTCGTGGCATCGGTGACCGGTACCATCTCCAGGGTGATGTCGTACTCCCCCTGTAGCCGCTCGGCAACGTATCCATTTACGAATTTGTTGATCAGGTCCGATCCGCCCCACATGTACCAGTACAGCCGCTGTCCCCGGGCTTCCTCGACGATCTGATCCCAGCTCATGGACATATAGCGCTGCTCAAAAGGGATGGTTTGTTCCTGCTTGCCCCCGGCCCAGAGTCCGGTGGACAAAAGAAAAACAACGAAAAAAACTACCGTACTCCCGCGTTTCATCGCATCACGCTCCCGAAATTGTAAGTTGTTGTCCAAGTGACGCTGCAAAACTCAATAATCTTACCAGGAAAGTAAGGATTCCAGGTCATTTAGGTAGTCCCGAATCTTGGCGAATGTGTCTGAATTGCGCAGGGTTCGATCCTCCCGGGTGTACTCGTAGTAGGCCATGAAGCACCAGCTGATTGCCCGTAGCAGGATCGTGCGTTCCAGAATTTTGGTTTTCTCGAACACCTCCTTTATATCCAGACCCAGTTTGAGCTTCTCGATATAATGTTGGACGAAGCTCAGTTTCTCCTCTTCGCTATAAATGTAGTTGCTCTTCCAGAGGGTCGTGGTGGGAACCACGAAGTGACCCAAGTCCTGGTATCGATAGGAAACAACCGCTTTTTCCCAATCGACCAGATAGGTTTTTTCAGGCTGCACGATGAAATTGCCGGAGTTCACTTCTGTGTTCACGATGCACAGCTGTTCATTGGTGAAATAGTCCCGTGTATTCTCAGCCAGAGTCAGCATCTTCTCGTGGTAGCGCAGCAGGTGTGCTTTCTCTCGGATCAGCGGGTGATCTGGGAAACGATGGATCAAACCGTGACTCTCCTCCGCGATCGCCTCCACCGGATGGCTCTGCACGATCAAACCCTCTACGGTGGGCAGGCTGTGGATCCTGGAGAACACCTCGGCCGCTGCCTCAACATCCGTATCGTAGCGGAGAGCACGGCCCGGGAGGTACTCCATCAACAACACACCGTTTCCAAATTCCTCGACAGCGCGGTCCACGAACAATCCCCTGGGTGTTACCCCGGACGGCTCTACGGCCTTCAAGACCTTGAATTCATACTCGATCTGGTTGTCAAGACCCAGCTGGCTGCCGTGGTTGATGCGAAAAACGTATTGCCCGGATCGACTGTGGACCAGGTAGTTTTCGTTGTACTCCCCGGCGGCCAGAAACTCCACGCTCTCGACCCCTTCAACCCTGTCACCGGTTTCCAGATACTCCCTGATCCTGTCGTTGATGTTCATTTCCCGGTCAGTCCGTCAGATTTCGATACAGAGTCGAGAACTCCTCCATCCGTTTGCGATTGACCCCGAGATCAGAATACCCGACCCGGGAGGCGGAACGAAAATGCACCGTCTGGCTCGGTTCGTCCAGATAGAACTCCACGTCATCCACGAAACCCATCTTGGTCCTGTACTCCACGTGCAGGTAATCCTCCTTTTGAGTGACCACGGTGGTGCGCTTCATCCGGCCCACAACCGATAGAATAGCCGCCATGGTCTGCGCCTTGGAACCGCGAAAGGACAGCGCGTCGATCCTGTGCTGCGGATCGCCGGCCTGAGTGGAAACACAGTTTGGAGAGCTCGGACAGGGGGACAGCTTCCCGTCCTGCAGGCCGATGTTCGACGGCGGCCCCCCGCTGCAGCGGCCGAAGAACATCATCGACAGGGCGGCGATCGCGAACACGGGCATCGATCTTTTCATTGAGTTACCCCCTTTGTCCCTAATAATCTTGCATTGATCCTTAAAAGTCCATAATTTAAAGAGGATCGAGCATCAATAAGGAGTGAAAACCATGAAAAAAGTACGTTTAGCTGTTATTGCGTTTCTGATCGTTCTCGGCGTTCTGGGGATCGCCTCCCCTGCCCTGGCCCAGGACTACGGCTTCTTCAACAGCCCGGAGAGCCGCGTCGGCTTCGAGTCGAGCGTGGAAATCGGGTTTTTCGGTTTCTTCTATCACAAGGTCCAGTTCGGTGAATCCGGCACCTACTTCGACTACGTCAAAGACGGCGGCCAGGACGTCTGGTT
>CAZFMD010000109.1:0-10424 GCA_964520025.1 uncultured Spirochaetaceae bacterium | reverse complement strand
CGATGATCGTCTTCGACCAGGAGAAATTATCCGCCTTTTTCGAGACCGTTTCAAGAGGATTCGAGCGCAGCCCTCTGGAGATCGTCCTGGTTATCGTTTCTTTTCTCGTGTTCATCGCCCTGCTTGTCTTCATCTACCGCCTGCAGCGCATCAAAGTTCACCGCCAGCAGCGACTCATAGCACAGAGACGTTACCGCCAGGCTGCAGAAAAGCACACCCTGGCGCCCTCTGAAGAGGACCTGGTTCAGCGCATGGCCCATTTTCTTAAAAACCCGGAGAAGAAGTACCTGATCCTGATCAATCAACCCACCTTCAACTACTGCGCAGCCAAACTGAAAGCAAAGGATGGGAGCGCTGCAGCCGCCATAGCCAAGCTGCGCAGCAAGCTCGGATTCCGACTGCAGGGTCCCGAGCAGATCCCCGCTTCCAGTGCGGAACTCCCGGAGGGACAGGGGGTGCTCATGGTTGCCACCAACCCGAAGGCGCCGGGAACCCGGCAGGATCGGGACAGACGGCAGGCTCACGGTCGAGTGCACGAACAGGAGGCCGGCTCTCTGGTCGTCCAACTGATCGAGACAGACGCCTCGTTTCGCAGTGGAGAGATCGCTCGTGTCTACTTCCAGAATCGAGCCGGATTGTTCAACTTCACAACCAGGATCCAGTCCGTCGAAAGCCCGTTGATTCGGCTCCAGCACGCAGAGGATATCAGGCGCCTGCAGCGGCGAAAGTACTACCGCCGGCGGGTATCCCAACGCGTGGGAATCCGCTACCCCGGAAGCGAAGAGCAACCGACGCTCTCAACCTTCTACGACCTGGGAGGAAACGGAGCGAGCTTGAAAAACCCGGGTAAACGATACAGCTCCGGCGACGCGGTGGAGCTGACGTTTCTAGCTGCGGGGGAACGATTCACCCTGGTCGCCGAAGTGCTCCGAACCTCGAAGAATCGGGACGTACTTCATGTGCGTTTTGCTCCGATGCGCGAGACCACTCGAGACCGCATCATCGGATCCCTGTTCCACGGAGCCGGGAAATCCGGCTCGTGAGCGTACCGTTCGGCATCCGCAACCTCTTTATCAGCTGCAGCCATGACAAACAATTCGGTGGCATCCTCAGGCTGTTGCAGGAACTGAACAGCTTCCCCGGCTCGCACCGGCTGGAGTGGCCAGGAGAACTACCGGATCTAAGCCGGCGAAGGGTGTTGCAGCGAGCACTCATCTCCGGTCACGGCAGTCCGACCGAGGCGGGCTTTGAGCTCGACTCGGCCGAGGAGCTGAGACCCTCCGATCTGCGCCTGCCGGGCGGCACGAGTCTCTATCTGGTGGGCTGCTACCAGGGTCGGAAGCGACACCGCCTGGCCTGGGCCGACGGGACAGGGGTGGACACGAATAGAGTGTGGGGCTGTTCCGGAGAGACGGAGAGCGCCCTGAGCACCTGCCTGCTTCTGCACCTCACGGAGGATGGCCCGGACTCGATTGATCGCTGGTTTCCGCTCTGGAAACGGTGCAACCGCGCCTTCCGCCCTTATTTTCCCATGATCCGCGAAGTTTACGCCCGGAGGAAGGCGAATCCCCTCGCCGCCCTGGCCGACTTGAAGGCGACGGGGAATCTGGATCTGCTTTTCGAAATATTCGACGAGTTCCTGGCTGTGATCAACCGCAGCCCCGCCTACCTCTCCGATCTGGTGTAGCTGGTATCCGCCCCTGGCACTTCGAAGCTCGGGGGTGCAACGAGCCGTGCTCCAGCGAGCCTTGCTTTTTTTCCGGATTTACCGTGAAATGACAACACCTACAGGAGGAACAAGATGGACGCCTACAGAAAAGAAATCGTCTCCAAACCCGCCAAACCCGGGATGCCCTACAGCCCGGCTGTGAGCTGCGGCCCCTTGGTATTTATCTCCGGAAACGTGGGAAGAAATCCGGACAGCGGAGAGATCGCCAAAGGGGATATCGACAGCCAGACCCGTCAGACCATGCGCAATATCGCCGTTCATCTGGAAAAGGCGGGCAGCAGCTTCGATAAGGCGGTCAAGGCCACTATCTTCATCACCGACATGGGCCTGTTCGCCGACATGAACAAAGCCTACAGCTCTTTCTTCTCCGATGATCCTCCGGCGCGCAGCTGTGTGGAGGTAGTCCGGTTGCCCGACCCCGAGGCGCTGGTGGAGATCGAGCTGATCGCCCTGAAATCATAGGCTGGCAGGAAAAAAACACACAGATGTCCTCAAAACTCATCTACGGAAAATACCTGGTGATCGACGAGCGCACCGTGATTCCCTCCGGTGCTCTGTACATCGAAAAGGACAGGATCGTCGACTACGGGTCCCACGGGGAGATCACTGCGAAGTACAGGGCCGACCGGACCCTGGGCTCGGCCGAAACCCTCATCATTCCCGGTTTGGTGAACGCCCACAGCCATGGGAAAGGGCTGACCGATTTTCAGAGAGGCCAGCTGGACGACACCCTGGAGACCTGGAAGTGGAGAAGTTATCCCCCGGTCGATCCCCACCTGGACACCTGCTGGACCTGCCTGCAGCTGCTGGCCAGCGGGGTCACCACGACGATGCACAACCACGGTCTGGTCGATCCTGCGGGGTACCGGGAGGAGTTCGCCGCGGTTCTGGAAGCCTACAAACGCAGCGGACTGCGGGTGGCCTTTGCCCCCAGCCTGGCCACGGAGAATGTGTTCACCTACGGCGAGGACGATGCGTTTGTCGCCTCCCTGTCCCCGGAGCTGCGCGATCTGTGCGGGCAGGTCCGAGAGCGTTCAGCCGCATTCGGAGAAAAACAGTACTTCGATTCGGTACGAGCGCTGCACGGCGAGTACAGCGGCCCGCAGATTCAGATCATGCACGGTCCTGTTTCACCCCAGTGGGTGAGACAGGAGGCGCTGCAACAGATCCGACGGGAAGCAACGCAGCTGGGTTTGCGCATCCACACCCACGTGCAGCAGACCCAGTTGCAGCAAGCCTACGGATTGAAGCACCACGGCAAGTCTCTGATCGCCTATCTGGAACAGATCGGTTTCCTGGCCCCGGATGTCACCTGCGGGCACTGCATCTGGATTTCCGAAGGTGATATCGAGCTGCTGCGAAGCTCCGGCGCCTCGGTGACCCATCATCCCGGGTGCAACCTCCGGGTTCGAAACGGAATCAGTCCCGTTTTCGAGCTGGAGCGCCGGGGCGTGACGGTGGCCATCGGCATGGATGAAAAGGAGGTCGGCGACGACAAGGATTACCTGGCCGAGCTGAGAATAGCGGCCAAGCTCCATCGACTGAGCTCTCACCGCCTCGACTCCCCCTGCCTGAGCTCCCGGGATCTTTTCCGCATGGGCACCCGCAACGGCGCCGCGGTGCTCGGTTTCGACAGCCTGATCGGAAGCCTGGAACGGGGCAAGCGAGCGGACGTGGTGCTGCTGGATCTGGAGGCCATGAGCGAACCGTACAGCTACGAGGGCCATGATCCCCTGGACCTGCTGCTGTACCGGGGAAAGAGCGACCATGTCCGGACCGTGCTGGTGGACGGGGAGGTGCTGCTGGATCAGGGACAATTCACCCGCATCGATCGGGATGAGGTGATCGGCAAGCTTCGCGAGGCGATCCCCGCCGACTATCGGCAGCGCTTCGATACCGGCAACCGCCTGATGCCTCAGCTGCGCCGGGCGATCGCCGCACATTTTAAGCCCTGGCACGATGAGATCGAGAGACAGGAGAAAGACCCCTACTACCTGATGAACAGCCGGATGTGATGCGGGCAGCTGAGCCGGGCGAGGTTCAGTCGTTAACGCTGTCTATATCGGGGCAGCCAAGGGTCCGGGAAATTTCTTCAGCCGTTTTCGCCAGCAGGGCCGAGAGAGCGGGAATCGTGTCCGGATTGACCCGGTTGGCCGGGCCCATAACCGAGATCGCTGCGACCAGCGACCCTTCCCTGCCGAAGATCGGGGCGGCCACACAGCGCCCCCCAAGCTCGCTCTCCTCATCATCCACGGCGCAGCCCTGCTCGCGCACCTGTTTCAACTCCCGGCGCAGCTGCTCGAGATTGGTGAGGGTTTTCTCCGTGAGTGCGGAAAAATCGATCTGCGGAAGTATCTGTTCCACTATTTCCTCGGACTGCCAGCTCAACAGAACCTTGCCCGCGGCTGTACAGTGAAGCCCGAGGGGAGTTCCGACCGCGGGCACCCCGCGGATGATGCTGTCGCTGACTACCTGGTCGACGTACACGGCGTGATTCCTGTCCAGGAACACCAGGTTGGCGGTCTCTCCGCTCTCCTGTGACAGCCGCTGCAGGTACGGATGGATGAACTCGACAATATCGAAGGCCCGGTTGGCCGCCCGGCCTAGATAGATCAGAGCCCAACCCAGCCGATAGCGGCGGGTACGTTCATCCTGCTGCACGAAGTTGTGCTTCTTCAGGGTGTTCAACAGACGCAGCAGGGTTGTCTTGGGCATATCCAACCGCTGCGTGAGCGTTGCCAGATCGATATCGCCCTCGATTCTGCTGAGATGTTCCAGAACGGTCAGAGCCTTTTCCAGGGCACGTACCGAGTTTTGCTTCGAATGATCCACGTGTAGCGCTCTCCAGGTTGCGAATCACAATCATAGTAGAAGTGGCCGAGCTGTGCAAGACACGGCGGCGATTCAAGTCGATACATGGTGACAAAAATAATCCAGTATGCTATGGTGCGCTCACAAATCATGAATGTTCGAATCGTCTACGTTGATGCCTTTACTTCCGAACCCTTTCTAGGCAATCCCTGCGCCGTTTTACCTCAGGCGGATGGGCTGACCGAACAGCAGATGCAGCTGATCGCCCGTGAGACGAACCAGCCGGAAACCGCCTTTGTGATGAGCTCACACAAGGCGGAATTCAGAGTCTGTTACTTCACACCCCAGCACAGGGTTCCATTCGCCGGCCATCCGACCATCGCCACCGGCTACCTTTTGGCCGAGGAGGGGCGGATCAAAGCCGGAGATCCATCGGTTGTGCGTTTCGAATTCGACATCGGCCCCCTGCCCGTGGAAGTGTATTTTACCGAGAGGGGAGAACCCCACAGGGTGGTGATGAGCCAGCCCGAACCCGAGTTCGGCAAAGAGGTCGACATCGCCGAGGCCGCATCCTGCTTCGACCTGGAGCCGGATCAGATGCAGGCGCAGTTGCCGGCCCAGGTGATCAGCACGGGCGTGCCCTTTCTGATCGTGCCGGTGCGGGATCTGGAGGTACTGAAAAACGTGGAGATGAATCGTGTCCGGCTGCGGGAACTGCTAAAAGCCTGCGGCGCCGCGGCGGCTTTCCTGTTCTGTTTGGAGGGATTCAACAGGGAATCGGATACCCACGCCCGCTTCTTCAATCCCGACGGAAGCATGGAGGATCCTTTTACCGGCTCCGCCTCCGGATGCATGGGAGCCTACGTGATCGACCGGGGACTGAAACCGGGGCCCGGTTTGCGGATCGAACAGGGTCACATCATGGGCAGACCCGGAGAGGGCGAGCTTGAAATACAGAGAGACGAGAACAGAATTACCGGCATCCGCTTGGGCGGAAGCGCTGTTAAGACACTGGACGGAGCAATAAATATCGTTACGGAGGAGTTATGACACCAGAATGGGAACTGGACGCCCGAAGTCCGGATGAATACCACTTCGTGGAGGCCGAACGAGGCAGGGAGTTCATCATTCGTTTGACCACAGGGGCGGATGTGTTTCTGGCAATCCAGAAATTCGCAGTCGACAACAATATTAAATTCGCCAAGATCCACGCCTGCTTCATGGGCGGCCTGCAACCGGCCAAGTACCTCATGTGGATCCCCGACTACCAGCAGCCCGACTACTGGCACCGCGAGGGTTGCGCCACTGTCGAGAACCTCAGCATGATCTGCGCCATGGGCGGCATCATCCATCCACGCCCCGGCAAGGACGGCAAGGAAGAGCCCTTCCCGGCCATCCACTTCGTGGCCGGGGGCGGCTGGGATTGCCCCACTTTCGGCGGCCACCTGGAACAGGGATCGATCGTGAAAGGCGTCCTGGAATGCTTCATCACCGAGATCCAGGGAATCGAGAACATTCCGCCGGTGGAACGGGTCTGGGAGGACGACGAGTATCCGGAAAACTGGTACAGATCCGTAAACAAGTAGAACCGAGGCTTCAGGTCGGCCTGTAGCTGCACTGCTGCTACAGGTTGACTTTTCTCTGGCTGGCCTTCATCTTCCTTTCCAGAAGACCGGAAAAGCGGGTCAGGGGCACGAACATCACCAGGTACAGCACGGTTACGAAGATCAGCGGCGAGGGGTTGGCCAGCAGAGATTTCTGGGACAGCCCGGCCTTCAGCAGCTCGATGATCGATATTGCCGAAGCCAGAGCCGTGTCCTTGGCGCTGGCCACGTAGTTACCAACCAGGGGCGGTATCACCACCCGAAATGCCTGGGGCAGGATGACCAGGCGCATGGTCTTGCCCGGATTCAAACCCAGAGCGTGGGCCGCCTCGATCTGTCCCTTCTTGATCGACAGAAATCCTGCCCGGAAGATCTCGCTGACATAGGCGGAGCTGTTCAAACCCAGAGCAATGATTCCCGACATAATCGCACTCAGTCGTATTCCCATGAAGGGCATGGCGTAGTAGATCATGTACATCAGCACGATGATGGGCATAGCCCGGAAGAAGTCCACGTAAGCGATGATGAACACGTTCAGCACCACGTTGTTGAAGGATCGGAACACGGCCAGAAACAGTCCGAGGATGGTGCTGATTACGGCCGCGCAAACCGCCAGCAGCAGGGTGGTCCAGAATCCCTGGACCAGTGTCGGCCAGGCCTTGCGGATGACCTGGAAGTTGAAGAACAGATGGGTCATCTCACTCCAGCGACCGGTTGAGTAACGGTAGTACAGCCAGGCGCCCACGATGAGGATGGCAAAAGCGGTGATCGTCTTCATGATCTCCGGCTTGAGCTCATCTGTAAACACGATTACCGCCCAGGCCAGAAACAGCAGGGCAAAAAGCACGACCACCAGCAGCCTGGCGAATCCGGGCGGGCCACTTTCGGGAAGCAGGAAAATGCCGTACAGCACCAAAACCGCCAGAAAACTGTACACGAAACCGTGCTTTCGGATCAGGGGGATATGCCCCATACGTTCCCGCACATCGGCCAGGCGGGAGGGGGTTGAACTGCTGTACTGTCTGTCCGTCATGCTACAGTATCTTGCTCAAGAACTCCTGGGTCCTCTGGTGCCGGGAGTCATTGAAGATCTGATCGGGGGAACCCTCCTCCACGATCGATCCGTCGGCCAGGAAGAGGACCCGGGTCGCCGCCTCTTTGATAAAGCCCATCTCGTGACTCACCACTATCATGGTCATGCCCTCCGTGGCCATTCTGCGCATGACATCCAGCACCTCTCCGATCATCTCCGGATCCAGGGCTGAGGTGGGTTCGTCGAAGAACATGATCTGGGGCTGCATGGCCAGAGCCCGGGCAATGGCCACCCGCTGCTGCTGGCCTCCGGAAAGTTGCTCGGGAAAGGCGTCGGCCTTGTCCGCGACCCCGACTTTCTCCAGCAACGCCATCCCCCGCTCCTCGGCCTCCTTGTCGCTGATGTGGCGAACGTGTACCGGCGCCAGCTTGACATTTTCGACCGCGCTCAGGTGGGGGAAGAGGTTGAAGCTCTGGAACACCATTCCGATCTCGGTCCGTACCTTGTTGATGTCTATGTACGGCGCCATGATGTCCACCCCTTCGATGTAGATGTGGCCTGAGCTCGGTTCCTCCAGACGGTTTAGGCAGCGCAGGAAGGTGCTCTTGCCGCCCCCGGAAGGCCCCATGACGGCAACCACCTCCGAGCGCGTGACAACGGTGTTGATTCCCTTGAGAACATGCAGATCCTTGAAGTATTTGTGCAGGTCTATGACCTCGATCATCGTATCGGAGCTTCTCGCATCACTACTCATTTTGACTCCCCTTTTTCAAACGCTTCTCCAGCATATTTACCACCCGCACCAGAGGCACCAGCACGATCAGGTAGATGATGGCCGCAGCCACCAGGGAGGTGGGATTGGTCTTGCTGGTGTACAGTTCCCGGGCCTTTTTGAGCAGCTCCGGCGCGGCCACCACCGAAGCCACGGCCGTGTCTTTCAGCATGGCCACCAGGTTGCCTGTCAGCGGCGGTACGACCACCGGGATCGCCTGGGGCAGGATGATCATGCGGATCGTCTGGAACCGGGACAGGCCCAGGGAACGGGCCGCCTCGATCTGACCGGAATGCACCGCTTCGATCCCGGCGCGAAAGGACTCGGAAGCGTAGGCGCCGTAACCCAGCGACAGAGCCACGATCGTAGTCAGAATTGAACCCAGGGAAATGCCGGCAAAGGGCAGGGCGAAAAAAAGCACAACCATGATCACGATCATGGGGATGGAGCGGAAGATATCGACGTAGATCTTGAGGAACAGATTCAAGGTCCGGCTGTTGTAGGAGCGCAGGCTGGCCACGATCAGGCCGATCAGCACGCTGCCAACCGCTGATATCGCCGCCAGAAAGAGGGTGACCCCCAATCCATTGCGCAGATACCACCAGTTGCCCTTCAACTTCGCGAAGTTGAAGAAAAACTCCCTCAGCTTTCCCCAATCAGCCCCGGAGTAGCGGTAGAACAGCCAGCAGAGCACGGCGATAAGAAGCAGGGACACCCCCATCTTGAGGATCTCCGGCTTGCTCCTGTCGGCCAGCACATTGGCGCTCCAGCTCAGAAGCAGGAGAATGAAGATGACGATGGCGGTGTACAGCCAGGCCGGAGAGACGCTTTCCTTCTCCGGCAGCAGAAATACGGCAAAGGCTGCCAGTACCAGGAAGGTCACGGTGATGAACAGAGGCCGCCGGATGAGCTTGAACCACTCCGGGTGGGAGAGCATGAATTTCTTTTCCACGGGCGTCAGGGCAGATGTCGTCTTCATCCTGGTCCATGAATAAGAAAGTTTCCCCGAGACACTCCCCGGGGAAACTTCCAAGGAATGCTGAATGCCTTACGGATTGGGTTTCTCGTTCGGCATGTAGGGGCCCCAGATGTTCACAGTCGAGCTGTCGGGCTGGGGATCCACGCCGAACCACTTCTTGTTGATCGCGGCCAGAGTGCCGTCCTTCTTCATCTCGTTCTGGATCTCGTTGAACTCATCACGAAGAGGAGAGCCCTTCTTGAACGCCAGAGCCTGGCCGGCCTTGAAGCCGGGAATGTAGATATTCATCACCAGGCCTGAATCCGGATGCAGCTTGATGTAGTACAGCGCGATCGGATCGTCTACAACGACACCGTCGAGTCTGCCCGCCTCCAGATCCAGAGCGGCATCGACCCAGTAATCGTAGCTCTTCATGTCGTACGGGCCGTACTTGCCCTCATTGTCTACCAGCCAGGCTTCATTGGCCGAACCGGTGTCCGAGCCGAAGGTCTTGCCCTTCATCTGGCTCAGATCGGTGAGTCCGCCTTCGCGGGTCATCAAACCGATGCCCGAATCGTAGTACGGATCGGCGAAGTCCATGACCTCGGCGCGCTCCTGCTTGATCCAGATCGAGGACATGGCGATATCCCACTGTCCGGACTGCACACCGGTGAGAACCGTGGCAAAGGGAGCGGATTTGTACTCGACTTCGTAACCGGCGCGTTTGGCGAACTCTTCCAGGATATCCGATTCGTAACCGGTCATCTTGCCGTCTTGGGCGAAGATCCACGGCGGATTTTCGCTGTTCACACCCACGGTGATTTTCTTGGCCGCTCCACCTTCGCTGCCGCCACCGGCAAACACGGCGACTGTCCCCGCCAGCAGCAGGGCCATCAGGATCAATAATCCTTTCCTCATCATTTACCTTCCTTTCTTAGAAGTTTTTTTTTGGTTCTTTGAATGTACACATTCCTGATTATTGCTGTCAATAACGTCCACCACATGGACCGGCGGTCCACCGTGGCCGGTCCTCCGGCAATTGGCGGTCCCCTTCGGCGGACCGCGGCTGACTGTATGAACACAGGAAACAGTCACTACAATCGAGCCGCTCCGTCATTTTATTTCTTTCTCCGGAGGCCGGGCGTAGAAGGCCCGCTTGGACTGTACCAGGCCGGCTTCCACCATGGCTTCCGTGACTTTGAGGGCCACCGACGTAGGATCAATGACCACCACGCCGAGCCGCTCCGCCGCTTCCCGGGCATAGCCCACCATGCCGGCGCAGCCCAGAACGATCACCTCCGCCCCATCCTCTTCCACTGCCTGCTTGGCCACCGCCATGATCCGTTGCTTGGCAAGATCGGGCTTCTCGTCCGTTTCCAGAACCGACATGCCCAGCTCCCGGACAGAGGCCAGATAGGGGGTAAGCTTGTTCCGCCAGACATCGGCCTCCTTGTGGGGAATTCGTTCTTTGAACAGGGTCAGGATCGTGAACTTGGAGCCCAGGGTGGTAGCCATGC
>CAZFMD010000108.1:6817-10495 GCA_964520025.1 uncultured Spirochaetaceae bacterium | reverse complement strand
ACAAAGAACGATCGCTGTTGTGTTTCTGTTGGCAATGATTGCCGCCGGGGCGGAAGCACAGTTGAGGAGGCGTCCTTTGGATATCTCCATCGACACGTATTTCAGGGAAGAAATCGACTACGGCGGTTCGGTCTCGTTTGAAGGAAGAGTAAGCAACCGTTCGGATCGAGTGTTCACCGGCGTGCAGATTTCAGCTCGAAAACCGCCCGGCTGGTCTATCGAGATCGAACCGGAATACATAGCAACGATCTATCCGGGTGAACAGATCACCTTTACGATCGATATCACCCCCAGACGCTCGATTTTTTTGGAAGAACACCGTATTGCCGTAACGGCTCGATCCGGTACAACCAGTGATGTCCGCACCCTCACGGTAGTGGCAAATCCCCGTATAATCTGGATATCCGCTGGGCTCGTGCTTGTTGCTCTGGTGGGAATAGGGTTTGTGTTCGTTTTCTGGCGGTTGAACAGGAGCTAATCATCTTCATTCTGAGGGAGGAGTACCATGATTGAACAGGTTCATGAGCACATCATCGATGAGTTGCGAATAAACACCAGGACCGACCGGATTTTCGTCCTGGCTGCGATTCTCCTCAACATAGCCGCATTGGGCACCAATGCAGCGATCGCAGCCGAAGGATCCGGCCGAAACACCACTATTGTCATGGCCATCTTCATCGTGCTGATACTCGTGATCAATTTCGTGGCCGAGATCGGTCTGATAAAGGGGCGACAAACGCGCACGAAGCTCTTGACGGGTTTGATCAAAATGTACAAAGACAAGGGCGTCGAGCAGTACTACGATGCTTCACTGCTTCAAGCCTACAAAACCAGGTACAATATGTTCATGCTTGTTGTACTGTTCACTGGGATCGTGGCTATCATTGTGCCGTTTTTCGTGCTATGAGGGCAGCTTGAAGCGACGCCGTGGTGAGGCTTCCGCGTGCCGAGCTCTGATTCGCCGGCCGGTGGTGTCCTTTACTATGCTGTCCGTTGGGATCAGTTTCCCACCGCCGGAAGGATGTACTCTCCAACAAGGTCGAGCACCGGATCCGAGCCGCTGTAGTTTCCACCCGTGAAGACCAGGAGCATGTCGATCGAGGGAAAGAGGACGAGGTACTGACCGCCCCACCCGGAGCGAACATATGCGGGAAGCGATCCCTCACCATAGCTGAAGGTGGTCAGCCACCATTGATAGCCGTAGGATTCGCCGTCCTTGGACCGTCCTCCGGTGGAAAGGTGAGGCTGGAGCGATTTTTCGATCCATTCCCCGGAGATCACCCGTGTTCCCTTCCACACCCCATCGTTTAGGAACAGGTAGCCGAACTTGGCAAGGTCTCTCGGTCTCAGGAACAGTTCCCCGGAGGCGTATACGATATCCGGCTTGAGATAGGCCCACTGGAAGACCGGGATGCCGAGTGGGCCGAAAAGATGTTCGGCGGAAAACGAATCGACCTTGCGGCCCGTGACGCGCTCGAATAGAACACCGAGCAGATTCACATCCCCCCCGCTGTAGTACCAGTGGGAGCCCGGTTCGTGAGCCAGGGGTTTTGCCAGGATATAATCCACCGGGTCGGAAACGATAAACAGCTGGATCAGATCGTTTTCCGTGCTTGCCAGGGATACATCCCACTCGTTCCACTGCAGCCCCGAGCTCATGGTCAGCAGGTGCTGGATCGTGATCTTCCGTTTTCCCTCGTTAAAAAGATGCGCATATTCGGGAAAGAACGCGGCTACACCCTGGTGCTCGTCCTGTATCATCCCGCGATCGATCGCGATACCGACCGTAGCCGCGGTGACGGCCTTGGTGACGGACATGGTGTTGTGGGTCGTATAGGCATCGAAGCGGACACGCTGCCCTTGAAACAGCTCTTTGTCGTAAGCAAATCGATGCCCCTCGAAGTATCTCTCGAAAACGAGCTTGCCTCCCTTAACGATCAGGATGCCGTGGATGTTCGGGATCTTGTTTCTCCGTATACGATTGACAAGCTTGGCGAGAGGTTTCGCCTGTATCCCCGCCTCGGCGAGGCTGCCGGTTGGCCAGCCGTCGCTCATCTGCTGCGGTACGGGGAGCTGCGGGGTGCAGGCTGCAAGGGCTATCATGCAGAGGAGGGCGGGGATCAGAAGGATGGAACGTTTTGACGCCATTCAGCTTCTCCCGTTGGACTCGATCTTGCTCGAATCAGATACTCACGGCTGTGTTAGGATAGACGCGTCCAGCAGGACTCGAACCTGCGACCCACAGCTTAGAAGGCTGTTGCTCTATCCAGCTGAGCTATGGACGCCCGGCTGCCACGATGTGCTCCCCAAGCTTGCAGGCAAGGCCTCAGAAATCGCGGCAGATGAGATTCGGGATGAGAGGACTTGAACCTCCGATCTCCTGCTCCCAAAGCAGGCGCCCTAGCCGCTGGGCTACATCCCGATTGCCTGTTTATGATACTGAGATTGTCGTTTCCAGGTCAAGGTTCACAGGGTACATCAGAGTGCAACGTCACGAGTTCCGCAAAAGCACACTCTGCCCGTCTGGCTGAATAACCCGAAGTGGAAGCGGGATACGGGGCAATCGAAGCTCGGTTAGTAATCCTTCAAAACCAGAACTGCCTTGAATCCCTCTTCGGTTTTGGGCAGATCGATCGTAGCCGCCAGGTTGGAAATTACCCTTTCGGGAACAGGATCTTCGCGCTCTCGGTTACGCTGGAGGCAGGTCGCCGGCGAAGTGTTTAAAAATATCGCACCGATGGTTTTGCGCATCTGCTGGGCGATGCCTAAGTAGGTCTTGCGGGATGATCCGGAAACGCTGGTGTTGTCTACCAGAACCTTCTGTTTTTTCTGCAGGAGTTGTTCGATGATCTTTCTTTCCACATGCTTTACCAGATGTTCATCAAGAGCGTCGAATTCCTGCTCGGTCCATCGTTTTCCGAAGTGGATCATCTCGTAGAGCAGCCGATGGATTTCCTTACGGTTCACCCTGTCTCTCCCGGAGTTGGCAAAGAACTGTCTGGAGAATACGGATTTCCCGGAGCCCGGTAGACCACAAACCAAGATGATATCGAGAGCTTGAAACTGGCTCAAATCCATTTGTCTACTCCGGTCAACGCTCGGGAAGGGTGTCTTCTCCTATAAGACGCTTGATGAAGGATGACTTATCAGCATCTTGCCTAAAGATAACCAGCAGCGTGTCCTCTCCCCCTATTGTGCCCAGTACATCCGGTATTTCCAGGCGATCGATGGAGAAGGCAACGCTGTGGCCGTGGCCGAGTTTTGTATGAACCACCGCTAGGTTGCCGGAATACTGGATGTCCACGATGCCCCGGGCGATGTCGTCGTGCAGATAAGGTTCCGGGGTGGTCTCCACGTCTTCTTGGATCAAGTATACGTACCCTTCACGGCGATCCGGGATCCTGGCGATGCCGAGAAATTTCAGGTCTCTGGACAGGGTTGCCTGAGTGACGTCCTTTCCTTCCTGCTTCAGCCGCTGTTGTAACTCTTCTTGACTGTGGATTTTTTCGGTTTTTAAAATTGTGACGATCAGTCGTCGTCGTGATTCCTGGCTGGTCAGAATAGCCTCCTCCGTAATATCGCTCCCTGTGGTCGCGATGTCCTTCGTAATATCGCTCCCTGTGGTCGCGATGTCCTTCGTAATATCGCTGTCGCGGTCTTATCCTCGAGCCGCACTCC
>CAZFMD010000108.1:0-6717 GCA_964520025.1 uncultured Spirochaetaceae bacterium | reverse complement strand
GTCGCGATGTCCTTCGTAATATCGCTGTCGCGGTCTTATCCTCGAGCCGCACTCCGTGCGGCTCTCGTAATAATATCGCTCCCTGTGGTCGCGATGTCCTTCGTAATATAATATCCCCTGTTTGAATTATTATACAGGCTGCAATCTTATGGCGCAACATAATTTAACAAGTTCGTGCAAAACCAACTCGTATGGCTCTTTATCTTGACCAAAGCGGATGCCGGCGGTACTTTGTGAGGCGAAGAAGCGAAACAGAGGAGACACTCTATGCAGGATATCTTGAAGGATCTGTTCATCAAAAACGATAAGAAAATCGTACTGCTCGTCTTGGATGGTGTGGGCGGGCTTCCCCGGGAAAAAGGGGGAAAAACCGAGTTGGAAACGGCGAAAACGCCGAACATCGACGCTCTGGCCTGCGAGGGAGAATGCGGATTGCACCTGCCCATCGGTTTCGGGATCACCCCGGGCTCGGCCCCGGGGCATCTGGCCCTTTTCGGCTACCAGCCTACCGACTATCCCATCGGCCGCGGCGTGGTGGCTGCCCTGGGCATCGGTTTCCCGATTCAGGCCGGGGATGTGGCTGTCCGGGTAAACTTTGCCACCCGGGATAAAGAGGGACGCATCACGGATCGGCGGGCCGGACGCATTCCCACGGAGAAGTGCGCCGAGCTGTGCCAGTTGCTGTCCTCCGTTTCGATTCCCGGGGTCGAGCTGTTCATCCAGCCGGTAAAGGATTATCGGGCGGTTGTGATCTTCAGAGGCGAGGGCCTGAGCGATAAGGTGGAGGATACCGATCCCCAGGCCACGGGAGTCAAACCCCGTGATCCCAAGGCCAGCTCTGCCAAGGGAGAAAAAACAGCGCGGATCGCCGCTCAGTTCATCTCTCAGGCTCTGGAACTTCTCAAAGACAGCCAGCCCGCCAATGCCCTGCTGATGCGGGGATTCGCTGAGCTGCCCCACATCCCGTCGATGCGGGAACGTTTCGGCCTGGACCCTGTGGCTCTGGCCGTGTACCCCGACTACAAGGGGGTGAGCCGGTTGGTCGGGATGGATATAGTGGAGGATCTGGAGGACCTGGATGCCCAGGCGGCGGCCCTGCGGGAAAACTGGGATCGCCACACCTTCTTCTTCGTGCATCACAAGTATACCGACTCCAAGGGGGAGGACGGCGATTTCGAGGCCAAGGTCGACGAGATCGAGAAGGTCGACCGCTTCGTTCCCCGGATCCTCGAGCTGAAACCGGATGTGCTCCTGATAACCGGCGATCATTCCACCCCGGCGGTGATGCGCGCCCATTCGGCCCACCCGGTGCCCTTCGTCCTGAATGCCGCGAATCTGCGCCCCGATGACACGACCGAGTTCGGCGAGCGTAGTTGCGCCAAGGGTGTGTGGGGAGTGATTCCGGGGGCCAAGCTGATGCCTCTGGCCCTGGCCGCGGCGGAGAAACTCGCCAAATTCGGAGCCTGATCACGACCTCAGGCTCGGCCTCGGTCAACGAAGATCTGCTGGATCGTTACCTCGACGATCCCACTCCACTCTATCGGCTCTACGAGCCGGAACGAGTCTGCATCGTCATGGGAGCGGGGGGCAAGGCGGAGGCGGACGTGTTCGCCCGGCGGGCAGAGATCGATCAGGTCCCTGTGTTACGCCGCCGCGGGGGCGGGGGTACCGTTGTTCTCTCTCCCGGCCAGGTCGTATTGGCCTTTGTCGCCGAGGTCGCCTCGCCATTCCAAAACCTCACCTATTTCCGCGCCATCAACCACTGGTTTCGTCTTGCCCTCCAACGCCTGGGAGTCTCGGGAGTCGAGGATCGGGGCATATCGGATCTGGCAATCCGGGACAAGAAGATCCTGGGCACCTCCCTGTATCGGCGGCGGAAGATTCTCTTCTACCAGGGCAGCCTTCTGGTGGACAATGATCTGTCTCTGTTGGACCGCTATCTGCGTTTCCCCGCCAAGGTGCCGGATTATCGGCAGGGGCGAGGGCACCTGGATTTCTGCACCAATCTCCGACTGGCCGGATACACGCTTTCGGTTCGAGATGTGATGGCCAGCCTTGAGCCGGTGGTCCGGGAACAGCTGTTTCAGTTGGATTGAACAACGATCAGGCGTTTTCGGCTTCGCCGGGTGCTGCCAGGCATTTCACAGCCTGTCGCGTTTCATTTCACCCCGTAGTTTTGGATTTGCGGAGTGGGATCTCCCCCAGCTTCTCCCAGTAGAGGGCTTTCCACCACGGTCGATCCTCTGTAGCACAGACCTCTCGTTCCTTCCTACGGGGCTCGGTTTCCAGCGGATGCAGGTGCAGCAGAAAGACCGACTTGGCCGGAAACCTGAGGGGCTCGCAAACGGCCGGGGAAGGCACGGCGGATCGGGATCGCCCTTCCAGGGAGCAGAGAAAAAAACCCCGGCCCACCGGAAACAGATCCGGCTGCCGGCCACTTTGCCGCTCTGCCCTTGGCTGCGAGCTGGCCGGGGCGAACACCTTCCCACAGCTTCTTCGCAGGCGCTCCAGTTCCCGGCGGGGAGCAAGATCCCAGAACAGAAACCCATCGCACTCCGCAATCGATTTGCTGGTCAGATAGGGAGCCTCTTTGCCCACGGCCAGACGAAGGCGCCTGCGCAGCTCCGAGGGTTTTGCCGAAGCAACACCGGGCTCTACGAAGCACAGCGGAATCATGGCGGGCAGGGCCAGTGCTGAGGCCAGGCCTCCCTGCCGATAGAGGGAGCTCTGCATCTCCCGGACCTTCTTCTCGATATTCGAGGGTGCCTTCAGAGCCAGCAGAGCGTATTCCACGGTCCTATTTCCCCACTCGGTTGAGCAGGACCCGAAAGGTGCTGCCCTCTCCTTCCCGGCTCTGTACCTCGATACTGCCGCCGTGCTGCTCGACAATGGTCTTCACGATGGAAAGCCCGAGCCCCGTCCCGATCTCGTCCAGTTTTTTTGCGTTCTCCGCTCTGAAGAACTCGCTGAACAGCCGTTGCTGCTCGCTTTCGGGGATACCGATGCCGGTGTCACTGACCTCGAAGACAACCTTGTCCTCTTCCGGGCTCAGCTTCATACGCACCTCTCCCCCGCGCGGGGTGTACTTGACGGCATTGGAAAGCAGGTTGGACACGATCGACTGCAGGCCCTCTCTACGTCCGTAGACAATCGCGGTGTTGAGGTTCCCCGGACACTGTACCTCAAGAGAGATATCCTTCTCCGACGCCATACTCCGATAGAACTCGACGTTTTCCGCCAGCAGGGTGCAGAAGTTGATCTTCTCCAACTCGGCGGTGGACAGCTGCGCTCTTCCCTGGGCCAGCACCAGGAGATCACTCACGCTGTCGGAAAGAGCCTGGGCCCGAAGCTCGATGCGTTCCATCATCTGCTTCTGCTCCTCCTGCAACTCTCCCAGAAAGCCCTGGGTCAGGGTGCGGACAATGGAGAGGATGGAGCTCAGGGGAGAGCGAAGCTCGTGGGAGGCTTTGAGCAGAAACCAGGTCTTTGCCTCATCGATCCGTTTGAGATTCTCATAGACCGAGGCGTTAGCGATGGACAGGCTGATCAGATCACCCAGGGTGGAAAACAGTGAGATCTGCTCATGGCTGAGGTTTCGGCCCCGTTCGCCGTAGACGCACAGGGCGCCTAACACGCGTTTCTCTCGGCGCAGGGGAACGCAGATCAGGCTCTCGGTGTCATCATCCACCTCGGGGAAGTCTTCCTCCAAGGCATCCTCTACCAGGACCGCGTTGCCCTCCATCAGGCTTCTGTGGTAGAGGTTCTCGGCAACGTCGATGGACAGGTCAGCCGCTTCCCGGGCGATACCGGCCATGGCTCGTACCCGCATGGTGCCGCTGTCGGTGTCCCACAGCTTGATCGAGCAGCCCCGCACCCCGGTGACCTGTACCGTGATACCGGTGACCGCATCCAGGATCTCCTGCAGATCCAGGGAAGCGCCGGCTTTGTGAATAACTTCATAGATCGATTCCAGAGCCCGGCCCCGCCTGCCGATGCTCTTTATTCGGGGCAGGTCGAAGGCGATCAAAAGGCCCTGAACCACGCTGATTGTACCGAAACAGACAATCGCAGCCAGGCGCAAGACCAGAGAGGCCGAACCGTGCAGGAGAACCATCACCAGGAATACGAGTGCGGAGAGCCAGATAGGAATGAGGGGTATCCAGAGTTTCTCGATTCGCAGTGTTTTTTTCATCCTCGATGCCTGTCCTGCAGTCACGGTACTTGTGCAAAAAGCCAACACCTTACCCGCAGGCCGGTGGTTGTGCGAAAAGCCGGCACCTTGCCCGCAGACCGGTGACCTCTACAATGGCACAAAAACCTTTGTCATTCAAACGGTTTGTGCTATGATAACAACGTGCAAAGGAAAGTAGGGCGTGTCAGCCAGCAGCTCAATCAGATCATCTCCGCCTGGCCCGGCATCGAGGCCATCGTGTTGGGAGAAGCCGCCGAGGCCAAGATACTGGATCCCTACTTCACGATCTCCCTGGATGTGTACCATCGCTCCGGCGTTCCGTCCTCTGCGGAGAGGAAGGGATTGTTCGGCGATCCCACAGCCTTCGATACGGTTCCCGGGTTCACCGAGGATCGTTTTCTTCTTGAGGAGCTTCCGGTAAAGATCCGCTACCAGTCGACCGAGCGTGTCGATTTCATGCTCAAACGCATAGCCGATAAAGAGTGGATCTTCCACGACGCTTCGACCTATCTGTTTTACAGGCTGCTTTACGGCCAGGTGCTGCATCAGAGCTCCGAGTGGCTGGACCGGACCCGGGAGAAGCTTTCCAATCTGGCGGATCATTTCTGGCAGATGGTGAAAAACGGCGCCCGGATTTCCGCCGCGTACTATCTTAACGATCTGCAAGCTGCGGTGTATCGTGGGGATCGTCTGTTCTACGCCTTCTCCCTGAGCCATTTTCTGCGCAGCCTCTGCAGCTTTCTCTTTGCCCTGAATCGAACCTTCGAGCCTTCCGACAGGCTCATCGCCGAGCGGGTCCAGGAACTTCCCAATCTGCCCGACGGTTTCGGCGGTCGCTTCGAGAGCATGCTCCGGGATAATCCCGAGCTGTCTCCTGAACGAAAGCTCGAGGTTGCCGAGCTCTTGGTCAAGAGCATCCTGCCGATGGAATGAAGCTCCCCGTTCTTTTTTTCCTCCTATCCTTGAGCCTGATCGGCTGCGATACCAGGCAGTCTCTTCCCCTGTTCAGCATTGCCGGGGAGGAGAAGCGGTCCGTAGAGCTGAGGCCGGAATCGGATGAACCCGAACGCTACCTGCTGGAAGAGCCGGTGGTGGTGATTCGGAGGGAGCGGGCCTTTTACCTGCACTACCGGGGCGGGGGGCCAGGTGCCACAGTCCGGGTGCTGGGCAGGGAGGACAGGGAGAACGCCGCCAAAACGCTTCCCCGCGCTGCGGAAGCCATGGTTTATGTGCCCCTGAAACGCGGTCAGATCATCCGGGGTTTTTGGATTGATGCTCCTCCGGAGGCAGACGTTGAGCTATTGGAGGTGGGGATCCGCGATGAGGTGAACGGTTTCAGGAACTCCGGCACGTTTCTGAGCGTGGGTACAGCGGTTCGGCAACTGCAGGACGACGGCCGCACTGTTCGCCTGGCTGTCGAGCCTCCGGACAGTTGGCCCCTGCGTCGGTCCGACGGCAGCAGCGTACGCGCCGTCGCGCAGACCGCCGTCGCGCAGACCGCCGTCGCGCAGGGTGCCGGCGCACAGGGTGCCGGCGCACAGGATGCCGGCGTAGCGGGTGCCGATGAGGGATCGGCCGGACCCACGAGCTGGCAGATCGCCTTGGTGCTGGAAACCGCGCCTGCCTTCGACTACGCGGAGTTCCGCTTTCGTGAGTCTCTATCCGATCCGGAGGGCGGAACGATACGGAGTGATGCGGGGGATGAGCCTGAAGCCCACTCTGCCTCCAGACGTACCTCTGTTCTGCTCCGTCTGCAGGCAGAGGACAGCGTCGCCTCTTTCCGACATACCGCCCTGTCCGGAGGGCACACCCTGTTTCTCTACCATGGATTGATTCCCTTCACCCCGGAAACGATAAGCATCGAAGCGCTGGCCGGTGCCGTGGTATGGGTGGAGAGCTTCGAGATCACCCGGCTGGCCCCGGATGCGGGCGGGGATTCCGTTGCCGGCGGGGAAACCGAACACACGGAAGCCGCCCTGCATCCCTTGCCCGCGGATCCCGGAGCTCTGCTGCTCTATGATCAGGAGTCCTGGCGTCAACCCGACTACGAGCTGTTTGCCTGGAGTCGCTTTCCCCGGATCCTGATCATGGACACCGCCTCCTACGCTACCCAATCCCGTTTTTTCAAACGCCTGGCCTTCTTCGTGGAGAAGCAGGGCTACCGGGGACGCCTGGTCAGCGACCAGGAGTTCGCCGATCTGCATGGATTCAATGCCCACGACTACCGCGCCCAAGACCTGGCTCGTTTCTTCCAGGCAGCCCGGGAACAGCTCTTTTCCCTCAATCCGGAGGAGGAGCTGCTCAAACAGATCCTCCTGACCAATGGTATTATTAGGGATGACGGGGTTTTCAGCCCGGGAAGGGGAGGGATCCTCTCCATCTCCCGCAGCTCCTATCCGCTTTTGCGGCGGCATCTGCTGACCCACGAGTGCGCCCATGGATTGTTCTTCAGTCTTCCTGAGTTCAGAGAGGCGAGCTTTCAGGCCTGGGATCGCCTGCCCGAGCAGGAGCAGCAGTTCTGGAAA
>CAZFMD010000107.1:7638-10522 GCA_964520025.1 uncultured Spirochaetaceae bacterium | reverse complement strand
CACACAGATACTCAACCTTGACGGTGTACAGGGGGAGTGCTAAACTATTTTATAGCAACGAGCAGCCTTCCGCATTAGGGGGATAAAATGGCAAAAAAATTGTTGGTCTTTTTGATGATCCTCGGAGTGAGCGCGTTTCTCGTGAACTGTAAGACAACGCCCGAGGGACCGGAAGAACCTATCGTCGAGGAAAAGCCGGAGGAAAAACCGGAAGAGCCCGTGGTGGAGGCTCCCGTAGAGGAGCCCCAGGAAGAGGTGGCGCCGATTACCGATGAAGAGATACGCAAGGCGCGTAATGCAATCGCCAGAGCCCGGGAAGCGGATGCGGATTACTACGATCCGAAAACATTGAAGGAAGCCGAAGATGCCCTGGACGCGGCCATGATGGCCCGCCAATCCGACCCGGCCGCAGCCCGCAAGGATCTGGCCCGATGCGTGGATAGGGCAAATACGGCTTTCGACAACGCTGTGGCGGCGGCGGCGCAGGAGCTGGCCGAACGGGCTGAGCGATTAAACAAGCAGCTGCTGGCGATAAACGCCGACAAGTTCCTGCCTTCGGAGTACGATGCCGCGGTTGCAGGGGTGCCGGAAGCGCAGGAGTTGTTTTTCTCCGGTCAGCTGGTGGAAGCCAGAGAGAAAGCCTACGCCACGCTTGCGGATATGTCCAACCTGTTGGAGCGACTGCGGGAACGCCAGCGCTGGATAGAGATCTTGAAACGGGATATCAATCAGTACCTGAAGGAAGCCGAAGAGCTCGATGCCCACGTACGGGCGCCGATGAAGTTCCAGCGGGCCAACGGTCTGTACCTGGAAGGAATCGAGGCCTACCAGAGGTACCAGCTGTTCGAAAGCGAAGAGCTTCTCGGAAAAGCCCGGGAGGAGGCTCTTGCGCTGGTCCAGTTGGCCAAGAGCTCCGGGCAGGAGCAGAAGGAACAGGCTGAAGCGCTGATGCTGGACGTGATGAAGGAGCTGGAAGAGGCTTCCGAACTGACAGTGGTGACCGATGACGGTACCCTGATCAGACCGGAAGAGTGGTCCGGCGATGAGATCATCGAGGAAGTCGAGCAGGGGGAGCCGCAATCCATGCTCGGCCCGCCTGATTTCCGCCATCCGGCGGAGAGGGTGCTGATTCCCGAAGGATCCCTGGTTGCTGTCCTTGGGGATGAGGCAGAGGAGAACCTGTTGGCCCAGGCCAAAGAGCTGTGGAAACAGGGCGTGGTGGAGTGGAACGCGGGCAACTACAGCTTGGCAGAAGAGTACTTCAATGAGTCCAAGAAGCTCATCGAGGTCTACAAAGCCCAGGCCGTGAATCCGGATTATCCGATCTACCTGGTGCGTCTGATTCCCGAGCGCCGGGACTGCCTGTGGCGCATCGCCGAGTACAACTTCATCTATGCCAATCCGTATATGTGGCCGAAGATATGGCGACGCAACCGCAAGCTCATCCAGCATCCGGACCTGATCTATCCGGGTTGGAAGCTTGTGATTCCGCCGAAGTGATGAGCCTCTATTAGTTTCTTAGGTTGATGAGATCGGGGCTGTCCGGGTATCCGGGCGGCCCTTTTTAAAAGCTCTGATTGAGCTTCTATTCCTCTTCTAACTCGGGATCCAACTCCCGGAAGCGGTCTTTCAACTGTTCGGTTCGCTCGGCAAGCTGCTGCGCCGAGCTCGCCTCCACGACCAGGCGCAGGTACGGTTCGGTGTTGGACTTGCGCAGATTGAACCACCAGTCATGGAAATCCAAACGGATACCGTCGATATCGGTCAGCCGGGCTTCCGGTTGTGCGCCGTACTCCGACAGAACGGCCTGGATGATGCGGTCCTTGGCTTCGGTTTTGAAGTTGATCTCTCCCGAATAGTGGTACTTGACGATCTCGGCGACCAACTCGGAGAAAGAACGTTCGTCCCGGGAGAGGATCGCCAGAACCAGAAGGGCGGCGATCATACCCGAGTCGCAGAAGTAGTTGTCCCGGAAGTAGTAGTGCCCGGCCAGCTCACCACCGTAGATACCGCGGCTGTCCCGCAGCAGTCTCTTGGCGTGGGAATGGCCGACCTTGCAGATCACCGGTTTGCCCCCCAGGGCTTGCACGTACTCAACCACGCTGCGGGAGGTGCGCACATCGTAGGTCACCGCCTCCCCGTGGTGATTCTGACCGGATTGGCGGAAGAAGTGCAGTCCCAGCAGGGCGATGATCAGATCGGGGGAAACGAAGCGCCCGGCCTCGTCCACGAACATGACCCTGTCGCCGTCGCCGTCGAAGCAGATGCCCAGCTGGGCCTTTTCCTCCAGAGTCCGTCGCTTCACGTCGGCCAGGTTGGCCTCTATAAGGGGATTGGGGGGGTGGTGCGGAAAGCTTCCGTCGGGCCGGTCGTACATGGTCACGATCCGACCCCGCAGATCCCGTATCACCTCATGGATGAATACCGAGGCCATGCCGTCGGAGCAGTCGATCACCGCCTTTATCTCCCCGACAGCCGCTATATAGGGCTTGAGGTGCTGGAGGTAGTCCCGGCGGATATCCAGACTATCCAGCTTCCCCCGAGCGGAAGATGGGGCGGGTTCTTCTAAAACCATCCGCTCCAACCGGTTCAAGCCTGTATCGTAGCCCACGGGAATCGCCTGGGCACGGGATATTTTCAGGCCATTGTACTGCGGCGGGTTGTGGGAGGCGGTAATCATTACGCTGCCCCCGTAATCGTAGTGGGCTGTGGCGAAGTACACCGAGGGGGTGGAGCACAGTCCGATATCGGTCACATCGCAGCCGGCATTCCGAATCCCCCGGCTAAGGGCTTCGAAAACCTCGGTCGAGCTCTCCCGGGCGTCTCTACCCACCAGGATTCGCCGGGTCTCCAGGAGCGAGGGCAGGTAGAAGCCGATCCGATA